>JAPLGT010000122.1:0-43295 GCA_026390035.1 Chloroflexota bacterium | reverse complement strand
TATGACAAACTTATTATGTTCTGGCCGCTACTGAAACGATACCTTTGCGATGCTCCTAGAAAGAGAATAAAGCAGTCGGCGGTTGCTCGAGCCCTAATCAATGGCCTATGTTTGCATCCCTCAATTCCCTTAAGTTAGCGCGTATGGGGGCAGGGGGATGGGTTATCGCCTAAAACTGGCACCCCGTGAGTAAATACGTTAACGAAATGCACACTGACACAGCCGACTATCACCCAACGGAGAACCATTCTTGAACTCAATCCTCATCATAAATGGATATGTAATGCCCTTTGGAAAGAATTCCAGGGAAGTATTCAACCCCGGCTTTGTGTTTATCCGCGGCGATAAGATCGAACTGGTTGGGCCGGGTGATCCGCCCGATGGGATCACTCAGAATGCCGACCAAATCCTGGATGCCAGGGGCATGGCTGTCATTCCTGGTTTGATCAATGCCCATACACATTTGTTCCAGACATTTTTGCGCGGGTTGGCTGATGACAAACCCTTGCTGCGTTGGTTGGAAGCAGCCATCTGGCCTGGTGGCTTGGCCATGACCGAAAATGATTTTTATCTATCGGCACTCTTAGGCTTTGTTGAAAACATCAAGTGCGGTGCAACCTCCATCCTGGACCAGGATTATGTCCAAACTTCCGCCAACAACATGGATATGGTCGCCGAGGCGGCCAGTAAGAGCGGCGCCCGGGTTTTACTGGCACGCGGCTTTGCTGACCGCGACCCCTACCATCCCAAATTCCAGGAGAAAACGCAGCAAGTCTTAGACCAAACCGAAAGGCTGGTAAAAGCCTGGAACCAAAAAGATGGGAGCCGGGTCCGCGTTGAGTTTGGCCCACTGATTCCCTGGGGCTGCAAAAAAGAAACTCTTCAAAAAATAGATCAGTTGGCAAAAGATTGGGATATTGGAGTGCATATTCACCTGAGCGAAACCCGCCCGGAAGTTCAGATGAGTATCGACGAATATGGTGTTACCCCAGGACGCTGGCTGCGTGACATTGGTGTATTAAATGAAAGGTGGCAGCTTGTACACTGTGTCTGGTTGGAAGAAGATGAAATGAAAATGATTGCAGATGCCGGCAGTGTGATCGTTCATTGCCCTGTCAGCAACATGTATCTGGCTTCTGGTATCCCGGCTGTAACCAAATGGCTTCAACTAGGCATCCCGGTTGCCCTGGCATCCGATGGACCCGGCTCCAATAATTCTCAGGATATGTTGGAAGTTCTCAAATTCACTGCTTGTTTACAAAAAATCGGCACAATGGATGCAATGGCAATGCTCCCAGACAGCGTCCTATCCATGAATTATTCCGGTGGCATGCAGGCCATGGGGCTGAGTGGGAAAATCGGTTCACTCCATCCGGGAGCATTAGCCGATATCACCATCGTTGACCTGATGCGTCCTCATATAGCTCCGGTCCATTCACCACAATCGGCACTGGTCTACAATGCCAATGGAAATGATGTCGATACCGTCATTGTCAATGGAAAAATTCTCATGAAAGGCGCTAAGTTAACTGAGATTGATGAGGACCGGCTGGTGGCTGATTGCCAGAAAGCTGCAGAAGATATGCTGGCTCGCGCTGGAATTCAGAAAAGTTCTTGAACGGCAAAACTGGTTTTCAATATCTCTGCCGTCTACGAAAACACTCTTTATGCTGTGGCAAAAACGATAGCGCTGCTCACTTGCCGTGAACAGCGCTATCGTTTTTGCCACAGCCAACAAATATCTGTCACAACCCTTCTCAGCCATCCAGTCCATACGCAATCGCATTACCAACATCCGAACTAATTCGCAAACACTCACCAAAATTTTCAACCGTCCGCAACCGGTCGATCCCGATCGATCTGGCTTTGTTCATATTCGATTCATTCTGGCAGTTTAAATTACCCAGCCGAAAGGCTATACTCTGCAGCCCCTGCCAGATCCGTTGACCTGCCGCAACTCACACTTCCACGCCCAGGATATTCATCTGACTCAGGCACTATTATTGGCGGTTTATAGATTTTTTTAATACCATTTTTTAAATTAGTACCTGGAATTCTAAATTGCTTATTGACTCTTGCCCTGCTTTTTTGTATCATCATAACAACGTTCAATAAATTGAACAATCGTACAAAAACAAGAGGAGAGCGAGAGGTATGAACATCAAACTGAGTTGGCGCAACATCATCATTGCGGCGACACTGCCCGCCATCATGGAAGTGATCTGGCAGTTATACAACACCTACGTACCTGTATTCTTGCAAGCTGGAAATCCCAGCTTCACCAATACCGGCGCCACCACGGTCGGGTTTGGCCTCGGCCCAGCCTTAACCGGCTTCATCCTGGTGTTTGATAATATTGCAGGACTGTTCATTAGCCCACTTGTCGGCGCCTGGAGCGACAGCCTGCGCACGCGTTGGGGACGCCGCATGCCATTCGTACTTTTTGGTGTGCCAATTGCGGTTGCCGCGTTTGTCATCATCCCGCTCATCCCGATGGGCATTAAACCCGAACTCAACGGTCAGACTGGCCAGTTGATGGGCCTGCTTGTGCCATTCATTATTTCATTAACTGTGGTGCTGGTGGCATTTGCCATCGTGCGGCCAATCGCAGATGTATTGATGTTCGATATCACTCCTTCAAAACATCGTACCACTGCCAATGGAATTGCCGGCGCGATTGCTGGACTACTGGTAGTCATTACCGCCCTGGGTGGCGCAGCATTGTATGATGTCTATGGTCCGCTTCCTTTCTGGATCGCCGCCGGGCTGACCGTATTGATTTTGCTGCTCACCTGGGCCTGGATCAAGGAACCCGAAGAACTTGCCAGCGCCAAAGAATTGGCCGGCGAATCCTTCAACATTAAGGGAATTGTCATTTTTCTGCGCAACCAGCCAGCGGAAAATAGGCGCAGCCTGCTCTTCCTGCTGCTCAGCAACTTGCTCGCCTATGTTGCCCTGGCCCAGATGCAGGCTTTTCTCAGTTCATACGGTGTGTTTTCGCTCGGAATGAAAGAAGGCGAAGCAGCCATGCTGGTTGCAATCCCTGCGCTGGCTTTTATGGTGATTGCCATTCCGGCTGGTTTGCTTGCGAACCGGATTGGGCGAAAAAACACACAGATCATTGGCCTGGTGGGTTATGCCATTGGCGCGCTGGTCATTTATCTATTTCCGGATAAAACCATGCTCAACGTCGGGCTGCTGATTTGCGGTCTAACCTGGCCACTCGCCAATGTAGTCCAGGTGGCAATGATCATTGACAGTGCGCCCGTCGAAACACTGATGGGTACTTACACAGGCTTGCGCCAGATTGCTGTGACGATGGGCTTCATTATCGGTCCGGTGCTGGGTGGTTCACTGGTGCAGGCAATGGGCAACAACTACCGCTGGGTCTGGCTGATCATGTTCGTCTTTTTGGTTCTTGCGACTGTCGCCATTTTGCCAGTCACAAAGGGCGAAGCAAAAAAAGAATTGGCCTGAACATTCTTTGGGTAAAAGTGTATGATTTCCATTTTGCTGGGCACCCTGGTCATGGTGATTTTGCTGGCACTCTACGCGATTTGTGCGTATTATGCTTATCACCGTGTGCAACCTGCAGAACGCGCCTGCCTGGGCTGTGAGAGTCCAGTCACGATCAACGGTTATGATCTATATTATCGTGAGCTTGGTGTCGAGAGGGGCCGCCCCCCGGTTGTGTTAGTGCATGGTGGGCCAGGTCACTCAAGCCTGAGTTTCAAAAACAGCTTTGATTTTCTGGCTGACGAAACCCGTATTATTTATTACGATCAGCGCGGCTCTGGCAATTCGCAGATCAAACCAAACCCAGACGATTACACCGTCGAACAGCTCGTTGAAGAACTTGAGACCCTGCGCCGCGAGGTGGTCAATACCGATAAAATCGTTGTCATTGGCCATTCGTTTGGAAGTGCGCTTGCCCAGCGATATGCACTAAAATATCCAGAGCATATTGAGAAATTGGTCCTGATCGGTGGTATTCGGATCAACAACGGCATGCATAACCGCTTTATATGGAAATGGTTCGGCCCAGCGCTGTACTCAACAGCGCTGGGCTTCCCGCCAGTCACAGCGCAAGCTGCTGACGCCTGGTTTACCCACTCTGGTGAACGTGATAACACCAAAAGGATCTTCGACCCTGGTCGAATAGACTTGCTCCAGAATACCGGGACGGTTTCTTTTACGCCCTGGCGCGAAATTTCGCTTTCGTTAGTTGGATACGATTACAAGACCGAGATTGGCCAACTGCAAACCCCGACGATCATCATTTATGGCGCTGCAGACAGTCCCTATACTGGCAAACCAACCGCCGATGAAATCTGTTCCATTCTTCCGAATTGCACAGTTGTCGGTTTTGACAAAAGCGGACACTGGCCCTTTCTAGAAGAGCCGGAAAAGTTTCAGCAAGTGCTGAACGATTTTCTGGTGCGCTGAATCATACCAACACCAGAGAAACTCTAGTTCTTGGTTTTTTGTGGATAAAAGAAAAGCATGACCTTCCCTGCCAATACTCCTCTACGCGCCCCACGTTTCAAAGGCGCCACCACGCAGTCACTATACATTTCCATGCGAGATGGCACCCGGTTAGCCGTAGATCTATCGCTTCCGAAAGGCCTGACCGCTGGCGACAATGTCTCTGCGTTATTTGCTGCCACACGCTACTGGCGAGCCCAGCAGCTGCGGGCGCCCGTGGCATGGTTTCTCAGCCTGCCCGACTCGGCCCGCGATTTCTTTTGCGCTTACGGTTATGCCATCCTGCGTATTGATATGCGTGGCACCGGGGCCTCGGAAGGTAACCAGCCGCACCCCTGGCCTGCCAGCGACCTGACCGACCTGTACGATCTGACTGAGTGGGTCATCAAGCAGCCATGGAGCAATGGACAAGTGGGCGCTTTTGGCAACTCATACCAGGCCACAACAGCCGAAATGCTTGGCGCTTGCGGTCATCCAGCCGTTACTACTGCCCTGGTACGCTTCAACGAGTATGATGTTTACACCGATATCGCCTTCCCAGGTGGGGTTCCGAACGAATTCATCCTGCGCGAATGGGCGGAATTCAATCGAGCCCTGGATGCCAACCATCTGCCCAAGCGTATGAGCGCCATCGAAAAATTGCTTATTAGCGGCATCAAACCTGTGGAGGGCCCACTTCCACAACATGACAACCACCAGGTCGATTCGGCACTCAAGTACGTCACCTTCCGGGATGATCGTGATCCAGAACTTGGCACAACTATTGACGGGATCAGCATCCACACCCGTCCGACTACACACAGTATCGATCATTGGGGTAGCTGGTTCGATGCGGCCACTGCCGATGCGGTCATCAGGCGCTTTGCTAATAACCCGCGCCCACAGCGTGCTGTGATCGGCCCGTGGAATCATGGCGCCACCCAACAGGTTGGATCTCCGAAGAATTCTTTCCCGCTTCTGGCCCAAATGCGCGAAAGTCTGCATTTTTTTGACCAGCCGCCTGTCACCCGCGAGCTGCATTACTTCACTGTCAACGAAAACAAGTGGAAAACAACCACAGAATGGCCACCGGCGGGCCTTGCAGCTACACGTTTTTATTTCCAGCCCCAAAACGTGCTCGCCGCGCTGAAACCCCAAATTCAGGGATCAAACCAATTCAGTGTTGATTTTTCCGCATCCACCGGGCTTAATAACCGCTGGCAAACCGAGTTGGATCAGCGACCGGTAAAATACGTTGCCCAGAAAAACCTGCTAGCCTATGTCTCAGATCCGGTTGAGAAGGAGATCGAGATCACCGGCTATCCGATTGTCACCTTGTTTATCAAATCCACACACGAAGACGGCGCATTTTTCGTTTATCTCGAAGCTGTGGATGAACAAGGCGGCACTCAATACCTGACCGAGGGACAGCTGCGCGCCATCCATCGTCAAATCTCCCAAGAGACACCGCCCTACAAACAGTTTGTCCCGTATCACTCCTTTAAACGCAAGGATGCCCTGCCTCTCATTCCTGGCGAAATCGCAGAACTGACATTTGGATTGAACCCTATTTCGGTTCTGGTAAAGCAGGGATGGCGCATAAAAGTCTCGATTGCCGGCGCAGACAACGATACTTTTTTAGCAATTCCCACAAATGACTTTCCCTCCGTTGAAATCATATTTGGCGGCGTGAACGCATCCTTTATAGAGATTCCAATCAAATGACTGACATATTATTCCATTCCCTAGATAATATCGCTATTATTACCTTAAACCGCCCTGAAGTTTTGAATGTCCTGCGGCGATCTATGTTTCAGCAGCTGTTGGATTTAATCGACCAGGCTAACCGAGATGATTCGATCCGTGTCCTGGTGATTAGCGGCGCAGGCCGGGCTTTTTCGGCTGGTATCGACCTGGATGAAGTTGCAGGCCTGTTCGATGGTACGATGACCATGCAGCAGGCTCGCGCCGAATTAAATGAAATGCAAGAATTGACCCGCCGCATGGTCAACCTGCCCAAACCAATCATCGCCGCCATCAATGGTATGGCGATCGGCGCCGGCGCGGAGATGGCGATTGCCAGTGATATCCGCATTGCTTCGCAGACCGCATCCTTTGCTTTTGCCGAGGTCCAGCGCGGGTTGTTTGAGACCAACGGCGTCATGTACCGCCTTCCGCGTCTGGTCGGCCTGGGCCGCGCCGCCCAGGTAATGTTGACCGGCGAAAAAATCGCAGCTCAGGCCGCACTGGAGATGGGCTTGGTATCGCGGGTAGTCCCGTCGGAAATGCTGATGAACGAGGCACTGCACCTGGCACAAACCTTAGCCACGAATGCGCCGATTTCGATGCGGCTGATTAAGCAGGTCTTACACAGCTCTTATGATCTGGATTTGGAAGCGATCATGCAGCTTGAAACGGATGGCACGCTCGAATGCCTGGCCAGCCAGGATTTACAGGAAGGCGTGCAAGCTTTTATGGAAAAACGCGCACCAAATTACACCGGAAAGTGAGCCCAAGAAAATATGCCAACCATCACCAAAATTGAGATCATCCTGCTTAAAATTCCCTACCCGCACCCTTTCCGGATTGCTTTGGCAATCATGGACAGCGCCCAGAATATTGTTCTGCGTGTCCATGACAGCGACGGCCTGGTGGGCGTGGGCGAGGCCTGCCCGCCGCGATTTGTTACCGCTGAAGCGCCAGAGACAGCTTTTGAAGCCGCAAAGCTGTACGCCCAGATATTGCTGGGTAAAAATCCGCTCGAGCTGGATACGCGCCTGGCTGAGTTGGAACGCTTTATGCTCAAGAACAGCGCGGTGCGCTGCGCGTATGATCTGGCCCTCTACGATTTGCTCGCAAAACATGCAAATCTACCTTTATATGCATTACTGGGTGGCACAAAGCAGGTGGTTCACTCCAACCGCACGATCGGCATGGATACGCCGGATGCCATGGCGATCACAGCAGCCTCTTTTGTGGCAGGTGGCGCAAAATCCCTGAAGGTCAAGGTCGGCACCAGCCGTGACGAAGATATTGCCCGTCTGCGCGCTATCCGGCTAGCTGCCGGAGCAGGCATCGCCATACGTTTGGATGCCAACCAGGCCTGGGATGAAGCCAGCGCTATTTCTACGCTGAATGCCATGGCAGGTTGGGATGTGCAGGTCTGCGAGCAGCCGCTCCCCTACTGGAACGAAGCCGGTCTCAAGCGTGTGCGTGAACACAGCCCGATTCCGATCATGGCAGATGAAGCCATCTTTGACCATCATGATGCCTTCCGCCTGGCCGCAGCAGGTTCGGTGGATTATTTCAACATCAAGCTTGCCAAATCCGCGGGCATCCACGGCGCGCTCAAAATCAGCGCCGTGGGTGAGGCGGCGGGAATCCAGTGTATGCTGGGAGGTATGGCCGAATCCCTGATCGGGGTCAGCGCGGGTGCTCACCTGATCTGCGCCTGCCCCAACATCGTCCTGGCTGACCTGGATTCACCCTTCCACTTCTCAGAAGATCCCACAATCGGCGGAGTCGATTTCCAGGCAGATGGCACGGTTACCCTGAGTGATTCATCGGGGCATGGCGCAGATATAAAACCCGAATGGATTGAACGAAGCCAGAAAGTTGTAATCACATGATGAATAGCTTTCCACCCTTTCCGCAAGACAAGGCGCGCATTGGATTGTTAGGCGTGGCCTTTGACGAAAACTCATCCTACCAACGCGGGCCAGCGTTAGCACCCGAGAAAATCCGCCAGGCTTTCTTTTGCCCTTCATCCAACCTATGGACAGAGACTGAAACCTATCTTGGCGCAGATGGCATTTTTGCCGATGCCGGCGACATCGCCCCAACGCAAGTCAACATGCCGGCTGAAACAGAAAGCGCGGCAAGCCAGTTGTATGCCGCAAGTCTGAAAGTCTTTGCCTTTGGCGGTGATCACTCAGTAACCTATCCCCTGGTGCGCGCCGCGGCAAAGTTTTATCATGGGCTCACCATCTTGCATTTTGACGCCCACCCAGATTTGTACAACAATTTCGAAAACAACCCATATTCGCATGCGAGCCCATTTGCTCGCATCATGGAAGCCGGCCTGGCAAAACGTCTGGTGCAGGTCGGCATCCGTACCATCACGGAACACCAACGCGAACAGAGCAGACGCTTTGGTGTGGAAGTCCTGACGATGCAGAATTGGCGCGAGGTGTTTAAGCTCCAGTTCGACTCGCCGCTCTATTTGACCTTCGACATGGATTGTCTTGACCCGGCTTTCGCCCCCGGGATTTCGCACCGCGAACCAGGTGGGCTCAGCACCCGCGAAGCCTTAAGCATCATCCAGCCGCTCCAGGCAAACATTGTCGGCGCGGATCTGGTAGAGTTCAACCCGAGCCAGGATCCACTCGGGATCACTGACATGGTAGCGGCCAAACTGTTTAAAGAGATTGTGGCAAAGATGCTGGAATAACATGAACCAACGCGAAAGAATATTTGCTGTTTTGAATCATCAGACCCCTGATCGCATTCCGCGTTTTGAGGTCTGGATCGATGCCTTGTACGCCGAACTGGGTGTGAGCGACCCATACGGCGCCTACGCAGACCTCGGACAGGATGCGGTCTTGATGCCATCCCAATCCCCGGCTGAGAGCAATGCCTGGAAGAATGGTGTCGATGAATTGGGCCGATGCTGGAAAGATGGCATGTATGCGGGCGGGTTACTGGACAACGCCGAGGACCTTGCGCATTTTTCTCCGCCGCTCGCGCTTGCGCAGCGATTTTTTGACCCGCAGCGAGTAGCCGTACTTCGCCAGCGTTTCCCAGAGCATTGCCTATTCTTTGGCACGCACATCGGCCCATTTATGAATTCGTATATGGCCATGGGGCTGGAGCGCTTCTGCCTACGAATTGCCGACGATCCGGTGTTCATCCATGCGCTGATGGAAGCGCGCACGGAATGGTGCCTGGCTGTGTTTCAACGCGCGGTGGAACTGGGGGCCGAAGTGATCGTGATGGGCGACGATTCCGCGCATCACGCCAGCCCGATGATCTCTCCCAGGATGTGGCGCGAATTTGTACTACCCTACCATCGTCGGATCGTCGAGCGTCTGGCGGTTCCGGTCATCTGGCACAGCGATGGAAACATTGCCAAGCTGCTACCCATGGCAGTCGAGGCAGGCTTCGCGGGAATTCATGGGCTGGAACCCTGGTCCATGTCACTTAGCGCGATCAAAGCCGAATATGCCGGCAGACTGGCGTTGATCGGCAACGCGGATGTTCGCCTGTTGTGCAACCCTGATCTTGATCAGCTGCGGAAAGAAATGCGCCGCTGTGTGCAAGATGGTGGAAGAGATGGCTACATGTTTTCCTCCTGTAATAGTATATTTACTGGTATGAACCCTGCTGCCGCGCGAGAATTTTTCCGCTACCAGGCAGAACTCACCGAGGCTGAAAGGAAATCGCCGTGACACCAAAAACAAGCAAACCCGACCAACCGACCTTCATTGAAGAAGCCCGTCGCAAGCAAATCATCGACGCGGCCCTGCTGACAATCGCCGACCAGGGATATACCCAGACATCCTTTGCTGAGATTGCTAAAGGATTGGGTATTACCAAAGGCCTGATCGCCTATCATTTCAACGGCAAGCACGATTTGATCACATCGGCCATCCATACCATCTTGAACCAGCAGGGCGCCTACATCAAAGTCCAGGTCGATGCGCAGGTTCAGGCAGCAGACAAACTGCGCGTCTATATTGAAGCCAGCTTTGAATACATTGAGCAGAACCGTCCGCATTTTGTGGCGTTGGTCGATCTTTGGGGCAGCTTTACCTCTGCCGAGGAAAAAAAGGCCTTCAACCAGTCGTCGTATGACCCATGCCGCGCGCACTTGCAGAAAATATTCCGGATTGGGCAGGAGCGAGCTGAATTTGGGGGCTTTAGTCCACAGACGATGTCGGCAATGATCCAGGGCGCCATTGACGGTGTCATGCTGCAATGGGTGTTTGCGCCGGATGCAGTGGATTTGAAAGCTGCTTCAAGAGAATTGACAGAAATATTTATCTGGCGCGTGACAAAAAGATAAGTACATCAAGGAGGCAGCCAATGGAGTGGCACAGTATTGGTCACTTATTAGATGAAGCTTCGCAGCGTTTTGGTACCCAACCATTATTCGTTTTTGAAGGCCAATCGCTTTCGTTTGTCCAGGTGAATCGCAAGGTTAATCAAAGCGCCAACAGCTTAAGATCGTCTGGCGTAACCAAAGGCATGCGGGTTGCTGTCATGCTGCCAAACGGCATTGATTTCCCCATCACCTGGTTTGCTCTGGCAAAACTGGGCGCGGTGATCGTGCCAATTAATATAAATTATCACGATCGCGACCTGGCTTACACACTGAACGACTCGCAGGCTGGTTTTTTCATGATCCACAACCAATATCTGCCGCAGTGGCAGCGGGTGCGCGAACATATATCTGCAGTGCGAGAAATTTTTATCATTGGCAGCGATACGGACTTCAGCCAGAGAGCCGAGCAAGCTTCGGCTGTCTTTAACGGGCCCGATATCGGTCCAGATGATCTTGTCAACATCCAATATACTTCTGGCACAACCGGATTCCCCAAGGGCTGTATGTTGACCCACGATTATTGGTTAAGAGTCGGCCAGATCGCCGCAGAATATTTTGAGTTAGAGCCAGGCGAAGTCAACCTGACAGCCCAACCCTTCTATTATATGGATCCTCAGTGGAACGCGATTGCCTGCCTGATAGGCGGGGCGCGCTTGGTGATCCTGCCGCGTTTTTCGCCTTCACATTTCTGGCAGACGCTGATCGAACACAAGGTGACGGTGCTTTACCTGATTGGCACCATGCCTTTCTTTCTGCTTAAACAAGATGAACAACCTGCGCTCGAGCATGGGCACCACCTGCGAGTGATCCTTTGTTCGGGTATTCATCCTAAATTCCACGCAGAATTTGAACGGCGTTGGGGAGTACCCTGGCGCGAAGCCTATGGCATGACCGAAACCGGGGTAGACCTGATAGTGCCGCTTGATGATGCTGAAAGTGTGGGCAGCGGCGCGATGGGCAAACCGATCGCTTCCAAGCGAGTTCGCGTGGTGAATGCTGAAGGGCAAGATGTGTTGGATGGGCAAGTTGGAGAGCTGTTGATCAGCGGCAAGCCCATGATGCTCGGTTACTGGAATAATCCAACTGCAACCGCCGAAACCCTGATCGATGGCTGGCTGCATACCGGTGATCTGGTCTCCAGGGATGAGCGTGGTTACTATCACTGGCAGGCTCGCTTGAAGGATACCATTCGACGCGCTGGCGAAAATATTGCAGCGGTGGAAGTGGAGAGTGTCTTGCTGGAACATCCGGCTGTGCACGCTGTCGCGGTTGTACCTGTGCCGGATGAATTGCGCGGACAGGAAGTCAAGGCCTATATTGCCCTGCGCCCAGAGTATGCGCCTGATCCCGAGGCAATCCTGGATTACGCGCGCGAGCAGCTGGCCTACTTCAAAGTGCCGCGCTATGTTGAATTTGTAGACGATTTGCCACGCACAGCCTCCGAACGGGTAGAGAAGCATAAATTGATAAATAACAAACCTGATTTGCGCATCGGAAGTTATGATGCCGTGGATAAAGTCTGGAGATGATGAGGATGAACACACAACAATTAAATGAAACAATTGCCAAGACCCTGGCTGCTTGGAATATTCCTGGTGCGGCAGTGGCCGTCATTCAGGGCGACGAAGAATTCATCCAGGGTTTCGGCGCTCGCGAGGCGGGCAAGCCCGGAGACGTGGATGCTGACACCCTCTTCGCGATTGGTTCCACCACCAAAGCTTTCACCGCTGCACTGATCGGCATACTGGTGGACGAAGGCAGCTTGGGATGGGATGATCTGGTAATCAAACACATCCCCGATTTTGAACTCTACGATCCGTGGATTACACAACATGTTACAGTGCGAGACCTACTCTGTCATCGTCTCGGTCTTGAACGGGCCCAACGTCTTTATTATCATCAAGGCTACACGCAGCGCGACCTGATGCGCCGCATGAAGTACCTGCGGCCAACCGCAGGCTTCCGCACCCAGTTCCAGTACGCAAACCAACAGTTTGGCGTGGCCGGTTTGCTAATCGAAGCAGTGACAGGCCAAACCTGGGACGATTTCATTAACTTCCACCTGTTTCTGCCACTTGGCATGACTCGTTCAGTAAGCAGTTACGATCAGATCGGCGACTTTACAAATGTCGCCAGCCCGCATGCCGTTTTGGATGAGAGTTATCCGGCAGGTGTGCGCTTCCTTGGAGAGCCAGAATCGATCCCGTGGTACAAACTCAGCCATGAACCCGCCGGCTCAATTCATACCTCCGCTAATGATCTGGCCCGCTGGCTGCGTGCCCTGCTCGCTGGCGGGGCGCCTGTGCTGCAGCCGGCAGCTTTCAACGAAATAACCACACCACAAATGCTGATGCAAGATTTGATGAATTCTGAGCTGGCTCCTCTCTATGCTCTTCAGCCCGCCACCCGCTTCTGGACATATGGTCTTGGCTGGTGGGTCATGGATTACCATGGCGAAAAGCTGCTCATGCACGGTGGTCAAATGCCGGGTTTCAACTCCGCGCTGGCCTTCTTCCCGGAGCGCAGGATGGGGCTGGCGATAACAGTCAATTTGCACCAGACTCTGGCACATGCCGCGCTTTTCTACGCAATTTCGGATATCCTGCTCGAGAAACAAGGCCGAGACTGGTCAGCCGAATTTCAGATGGTGGCGCAAAGCTACATGGCCGAAGTGAAAAGCGGAGTAGACCAGTTTTTGCTTGGACGGGAACAGCTTTCGCTTTCCACCCAAAAACTGGCAAGCTTTGCCGGAACTTTTTCCAATGAAATCTTTGGCGAAATTCTGCTAACAGTCAACGCCAGTGGGCTCAAGATTGCCTATGGAAACCTGGTTGCAAGCCTGGAACCTTTCAAAGCGGATACCTTTATAGCCCACTGGAATTTAAAAGGCCTGCAAGATGATACGATCGTCGTTTTTAGCTCCGATGCAAAGAGTCTGACCCTGGTCAATGACCGGGCTGAGTATAAGAGAATCGCATGAATTCCACCGAACTGATCCTGAAACGCTTTGAACAAGTTTCCGCCATCCCACGCGGTACGAAAAATGAAGCCGGCATACGCGCCTGGCTTCAAGAATGGGCAGGTTCACGTGGATTGGCCACAAAGGTGGATGCTCCTGGCAACCTGGTCATTCAGGTACCAGCCAGCGCCGGAGCTGAGAACCTTCCGGTGCTGATCCTGCAAGGCCACCTGGACATGGTTTGCCAGAAGACACTCGAGTCGCCGCATGATTTTACCCGCGACCCAATCATCCTTATTCGCTATGGTGATTGGATCAAAGCGGATCAGACCACACTGGGAGCTGATAATGGCATCGCCATTGCTTTGATGATGGCGTTGGTGGAAGATGAAGCCAGTATTCACCCTGCACTGGAGTTGCTATTTACGGTCGAAGAAGAGCTGGGTGTCACCGGGGCAGACAATCTCGAGCCTTTCATGCTAACCGGGAAGACACTGCTCAATCTGGATTCGGAAGAGGAAGGCGTATTTACGGTGGGTTGCGCGGGCGGTGGCAGTGTTTTCATCACCCTGCCTGTCACCTGGGAACCTCAATCCGTGGATGAAGTCGCTTCTGAATTAAGGGTAAGCGGGTTGCAGGGTGGCCATTCTGGCGGAGACATCAACAAGCACCGCGCCAACGCAAACAAATTGATCGCGCGTGTACTCGATTCCCTTCAGTCCAAGATTCCCATCCGGCTATCCAGCCTGAACGGTGGCACCGCCCGCAACGCCATTCCTCGCGATGCGGAAGCGTTTTTTACCTGCCCGAAGGATGCAGTTGTGGCATGCCAGGAGAATTTTTCCGGCATCCTGAAAGTCATCCAGGCTGAACACGCTAACCTGGAACTTGGATTGTCAATTACGTTAACGCAAAAAAGTGCCCAGCCTATTCACGTGATTAGCCAATCTGAAACAACGGCCGCCATCCGGCTGCTGGTTGCCCTTCCACAGGGTGTTGCTGCCATGTCCGCAGAAATACCCGGATTTATTGAAACATCAAACAATATCGGGATTGTGAACCTGAAAGCAGACGGGTTATTCATCGTTTCGAACCATCGCAGCTCGGTATATTCCAGGCTGGAAGAAATCACAAGCCGAGTCGAGGCGATAGCCTGGTTGGCCGGAGCCCTGACTGAACGAACGAAGATCTTTGCGCCATGGCAGCCAAACATGGATTCGCATCTGCTGAAAAAATGCACTGCTGTTTACAAATCTGTATTTGGGGTGGAGCCAATATTCCATCTTTCGCACGGTGGGCTCGAATGTGGCTTGATCAGTGACCGATGTGGCGGGCTGGACACAATTTCGCTTGGCCCAACCATCGAAAACCCACACTCACCGGACGAAAGGTTGTTTGTCCCTTCCCTATCGAACACCTTGACCTTTTTGACAGCGCTGCTCAAATATTAATTCCAACCCAGCCCGTTACCTCCCCTCTTCCAATGGAGGCATATTGCTTTCCACTCTTTTCAGCCTTGCTTCTGCGGATACTTGGGGTATCGGCGATTTTGCCGGCAGACTGATCAGCCGTCGTCTGCTAGCGTGGCTGGGGTTGGGTAGTTATTTTATCCTGGTCAATCAGGGCAGTCAGACAAGTGTAATGGCATCACTACTGGCGGTGCGCACAACCGGCACATTGGCGCTCTTGATTTTCGCATTCCTGAATAAACAATTGTAGTTCCCCACGCGAACGATCTGGATAATTTTAGTCATCAGCACGGTTTTTGATATCAGCGGCAGCCTATTTTATATTCTTGCCGGGCAATCTGGACGGATGGATATTGCCGCCCTGCTCGGCTCACTTTACTTCGGGACAACAGCTTTGCTGGCTGGGTATTTTGCGGGAAAACTTCAGCCAAATCCAGTGAATAGGAACTCTCATCATGTTTGTGGCGATACTATTGATAGCAAAATAATGCTGTAAACAAGCTGATAAACCTCATCTAAAAACTATCGAACTGCCGATGATACCACGTCAATATCAGCGCGCAATTATCATTTTTCGCAGAGCTTTATGTCCTAGACGGCTCGATCAGTGACAGAAACAACACTTGTTTTTATTCCAACAGTCTGCATGTCGTGAATGAAACATGCTTTCTTGGTATTTTTCCTGTCAACCTGTCCAGTTCCTATTTCCAGGCAATACCTATCACCCCATCCAGGATACTGGATGGAATGCCATATCATGTCAGGTCATTAAATAAAGTATTTATGGGTAAATAACTTGTGATTATTTTCCCATGGCATCGCTGGCGCCGTCTTTACCGAATAATACCAACAAAACCACAAAATAAGCGAAGAAACCGATCGCCAGACCTATACAGTATGCCCCGAACAGAGGACCTTCCTTAAATAAGGCAGTGACAGCCGCCCCGCCGATTGCCGCAATAACGGCCGAAATATCAGCCAGGGTTGTAGCCTCGCTCTTACGGCGTAATGTGCGATAAGTTACCCAACCGATCACCAGTCCAAAAAAGCCCGCACCCCAAACACTGAGATCCATACAAACCTCCTTTTTCTTTGTCTAACAGATTGGTCAATCAAGCCAAAAGAAAACCAGCTCACTCCAATACCAGTTCTGCTGCGCAGTAGGCTGTGTAAACGAGCCCAAGCACATTGCCCTTATTAAGCAAATCCATACGGGCCAAGCGCAGCGCCTCGCCCGCAGGGATATTGTTCACAAAGTTTTCAAAAAAAGTTTCAGCCATTTCGCTGGCCACCCGCTGCGAAATTGTGATTTCTGTGCCTATCACACCGGCGGCAGCTGCCCGGCAGAATTCATCCACGAAACTGACAGGCGAGTCGGGTAACAAATCCAGCGTATGGCAACCATTGATGAAAATCAACGGTGATGAATTGCGCCAATGCTCAGGTTTCTTTTTCCAAGAAGATATAAACCAGGCTTTTATATCTCCAGTCTGGATTTCTTCATCATCGCCGACTAGCAGGGATGATTTGGCAAACAAATTCTCATCCATCTTTTTCCCATGAACATAGAAATACACAATTTCCGGCTCCTGGCTGTCCAGTGCTGTTTTTGTGTCTGCTTTAGAGACCACTGGGGTCCAGGCATTGCCTACCTTCTGTTTGAGAGAGTTAACATGGTCCTCCGTGATTTCCGCTTTAAGATTCTTGTTTTGAATAAATAGAAAGTTTAATTGTCCGGGTACGTGAATAACCTGCTTGATCGTATCAATATTCTGGATATCGAGGCTGGGGGGAAGTTCAATGATGTGGCGGTAGCCCCAAAAACCAAACGGGCAGAGTGTGTTTTCGCCATGGGCATTTTCATGCGGACAGCTTTTCGCGGAAGTGGGAACAAGCGTGGCATGACCATCCCAATCCTTTAAAAGCTGGCAGGGCTGCCAATCGACCCCGCTCTCCTTGGGGATATCATAAATAAAAGCCCAGGGGAATACAAATTCGGTGGCTGCGCGAGCTATCTGGATGGTTCCAGGGTCATCCACTTCGAAGTTAACCTTATTCGTGATCATATCGAAGAGACCCCAACCAAGACCGGCCAGGATTTTCAGATCCTCAATAAATTTATCTTTAGATTTGGCATAGTTATTATTGTCATAGTTATTTTGTATCCCAATTAGCCCGGATTTACTGTAATGGATTTTATCCAACACAGCACGCAGGTCTTTGGTTGTATTCTGCATAGTATTATCGCTCAGACTCAAATGGTGCGGGTCTTCAGAATGCCCATTGAATACCAGGCGATGAGTGCCGTTTAGGTTCTGGTTGATCACGATGCTGGCGATACGTTTGGGTAAAGAATCCAGGTTATCCAGGCGGGCTGTCAAGGTGAAATCGATCTTTGCCGAATAGCCGGCGCAAGCTGCTTCATTTTGAGCTACTTCGGCGGTCAGCAAAAGTGATTGGACAGCGTTCTTGCGAAAGTAAATCGTCAGGCGCAGGGTTTTTAAACCAGTCTCCTGCGGTGTTACCAGGGGGATAAACATAAAGGGGTCATGGCTGACACAGGTGTGCGGCCCGCCAGGCTCGCAGGCACACACCCACGCAGGCCCATGCACGGGCAAAAAGAATGGGTGACGTTTTGTCTCAACCACGAAATCGTCGCTAGCCGCAATCGCTTCCAACCACCAGCCCGTAGGGCTTGGAGGAAGTTTATCATCGGGGAAATCGAAAGGATTGACAATCACACTTTGCTTTGAGAGAGGCCCTATATCTACACGTAGCAAATAAGAGGTATTCAGCGCCAGGCTGTAGTTTTGTTCGATCAATTGGTGGTTCGCAGCATCCACCAGGCAGGTGTTCAGGAAACGGGCTGTTTTTTCTACAGGAGGAGGAGGAGCTCCATCCAGTGCATACGCAATATCATAATTTTTAAAATAGAACAACGTCTCGGTTAAGACAGTAAAACCAGATTTGTCTGTTTCAGTTACCAACCCAATTGGCTCACCCTGGTCCAGGACAACCAGGCATTTACTGTAGCTTTTTATTAATTCCTGCTGGGCCGCCCCCAGCCCCATGCTTTGAATGTCGATACTTTTACATGCCATCAATAAATTTGGGACATCTACGATTAGATTTTTTAGAATCGAAGGGCCTTTTTGCTCGACACTTTTTAGCAATTCAGCCATGGTCAGGTATTTAAAATCACCCGGCCCAAGTTCGACAACGATATACCATTGCTGATATTTCAACCCGCCAGCACGTAATAGCTCCTGCCCGGCCTTAAGAACGGTTACCATCGTGTCGAGGGTGATAAACTGCTGATTCAATTTGTCAAGCGGAATTGGACACATTTTTGTCTCCAGACTTTTATTTCCAGCGGAAAATTTCTCCATCCGGGATGCTACAATACAGGCGTGGGATGGCCCAATAACGATACTGAACCCCAAACCGAACCGCTAGGCTTTTCCGGCCTGCCATCATAGCATAGTCCACCTGGCCATTATCCAGCAGAGCCTCGTAAAAAGCTTTGCTGAAAACGCGCGCGGCCTCATTTGGGATCGGGTATCCCATGCCAATCACAGCGGCCACCTGTGCGTCACTAATGAGCGCTTCTGCCAGGTTGCCCTGGGCCGTGGCACTGTTATAAGCGGCAGTGCTGCAAGCATTCAGGAAAACCAGGCGCGGCCGCTTGGCAGGTTCCAGGGCTTTGATCAGGCTGACCACCTGTTCCCCGGGGATGGGAACAGCATCGTGATCTTGGTCTTCGAAAAATAGAACGGCTGAGTTTGAGGCTGGGTCTAAACTGCCATGGCCTTCGAATTGCAGAATAGTGCACCCATGCTTGATTCCCTCATCAAATTGTTCCCAACGTACATGCCCGAGGGGTGGTTGCAAAACCAGGCGCTTACGCCGCAAGTGTCTGTCCAACAAGTCTTTTAAATCCTTTACAGTTTGATCCTGGGAAAAAAGCTGCGCCATGTCACGCGGATTGGACCAGGCAGTCAGAATTGAAGCCTGTTCGATTTCCTTGTTGATATTGCCGGGCGCCAGGTCATCTGAATCTGTTTTTACTTCGGCAGACAGGTCGCGTAGAATTGCGACCTGCGAGTGGACAGCCAGGAAATCTGCCTTTTGTCCGCCATACAACACTTCCCAAGGCAGGGGCTTCAACATTTGGGCCTGACGCAAATCCAAACTGAGACGGAACTTGTAGGCACGCCGGCCGGGTGGAAAGATTATGTTGGAGATTTTAGGATCCTGGGCTGGAAATATGGCTTGCGCCAAAGCTTCGCCCAACTTTTTCAAAGGGGGTACACTTCGGTCTTCACGCAAAATTCTTTCCCATTCAAGCAACTCAGGGAGTTCCATATATGCCTGGTAGGGCAAGTTCTGGTGAAGCAGGCCGCTGTGTGTTTTCGCCTGGATGAAGTATTGAGCACCCCTTGACTCTACCGCAATGTGAACGTCGAGTGGAAATTTGTAATACCTGAAACGGCGCAACTCGTTCCAGCCTATGATACCCACTAATATTAATGCCAGGATCAACAATATCAGGATCACGGGGTGATCGAAAAGCCACTCCCAAGGGGTGGCTGCCGGGACTGTAAAAGCCAGGGAAGAGCCAGGGATAGAGGCGTTGAAATCGCGATCATACGCCTGGACAGTAAACCTGTAAGTCCAGCCTGGCGGTAAAGTGCGTGTCAAACTGGTCTGGTCGCTCCATAAACGTTCAACAGGTTCCCAGTTCGCCTTGTTTTGTCGCTCAAGTACGACCTGGTATAGCAATTTTCCTGGGGAAGCCAGATCCAGACCGCTAAAATCCATTTCAACCGAGTTGGTTCGATAGGTAATCCCGGAATCGAGACAGGCATCCATACATGATTGCTGGTTAACCTTTAATCCAAAAGCTACCATGCGAGGTCCCTGTCCGGCATCGTGATGGTAATACAGGCCGGCATTCGTCCCAACCCAGGGTGTTCCATCACCAGATTGGTCGATGCTATTAATTCCAAGCGCAGGCAACCCATCCTGGATTGTGAAGGTACTGACCTGCAGCCCATCAATTAAATTCAAACCGGTCTGCGTTCCCACCCAGATCAACCCCGGCCGTCTCACATCCTCATGGATCGCCCGGATTTGCGTGCCACCCAATGCCGGCGGACGCTGGGTGGACCAGGCATCCGGCCGGGTGGGGTCAGCGCCTTGCTGCAAACGGCTCAAACCATCGCGCGTGCCAAACCATAAATTACCAGCGCTGTCCTCCAATCCGGCCAGGACAATGTTATCAGCCAGACCTAAACCAGTTGAATCGCGATTGATGGTCATCCAATTCACGCCGTTCCAGCGGCTGGCGCCGCCATTGACTGTCCCTACCCATAGATCGCCGGAGCGGGTAGGCCAAATGGATGTGACATTATCCATTCCCAACGCGCCACTCTGATGGTTATGCAAGGAAATGCTATCTTTTTGAAGCTGGTAAACCCCGGCGGTTGTTCCAACCCACAGTCCGTCTGCCCGGGCCAGGATCGCGTTTACCTGATCGGCAGAGGGAACACGAGCATCTGGCATCCAGGTTTGTCCTTCAAGTCGCAGGAGACCTCGGTTGGTGCCAGCCCAAATATTCCCCTGGGAATCGCGGGCCAGAGTGGCGATCAACTCGCCATGTAATCCTTGCTCAAAGGCCTGCCAATTCCCGGAATCATCAAGAAAATAAATATGATCAAGACCCGCGGCATAAGCTTTTCCCGGCGGTCCGGCCAGAAAGGTCCGCAGCGGTTGACCCGCAACAGGCGGGGAGTCTTCCAGTTGCCACGCCACACCTGGCAAACGCGCCAGCCCGTTTTCCAAACAAAGCCAGAGGCCCCCCTCGTTGTCATAAAGCATGGCACGCACATTGGTACCGGGCAATCCGCTCACAGTCTGGATAACATCTGGACGTCCTTTTTGTCCCAAACGCTGCAGCCCGAGGGTTGTCCCAACCCACACACCCCCATCCGGGTGGGGAAGCACTGAAAAAACCACATCGCTGGCGAGACCATTTGCAGCAGAGAAGATTTGCGCCCTCGAAAGTCCTTCGAATTTGACCAGGCCGCTATCGGTGGCAACCCACATCGCCTGTCCCTGGCCCGTCACGATCGCTGAAATAGAAAACCTGTCAGGCAATCCAGCCGGGTTAGAGAGTATCTGGATTTTTCCCGAGTTCCTATCCAGCACCCAGACCTGGTTGCCTGTTTGGGTTTCAACTGCCAACCAGAGCTGTCCATCTTCGGCTTCGGCCATGGCAGTGATGCCTGTCAGGGGATACTCGGTTTTTGAGATGATCTGCCAGTCCTTTCCATTCCAATATGCCACGCCCTCCCGTCCACCTGCCCAGATCATCCCATCAGCAGTGCGTAAAAAGAAGAGGATGCTATTTAATTCTGGCAGGGCGGAAACCGGCAAGTATGCCTGCCAATCCCCTGTGGGCGTCAGGCGATACAAACCACCATCCAGACCAACCCACAGGCCGCCATCTGGCGTGGCAAGCAAAGATTTTACCCAACCCGTCTTTATTTTTCCAGGTGCGTCGTTAGGTGGGTCAAAACCAGACTCTGAATACAAAAGCAACCCGGCATCTGTGCCAACCCACAATCGCCCAAGCTTGTCCTGGGAGATCGCCGTCACATTGCCGACCAGCCCATCTGCCAGGCCGAAGGTCTGTATTCCAATCTGCTGGGCCCGGACATCGGGCACCTTCAGCAGGCTGAAGAGCAGGAGCTGGGATATGAACGCGAGGCTTGCGCTCCTGCGTTTCCAGTTTAGTAGAATAGGATAGCTTCGTTGTGCCATTGCACGACAAAGGTGGGATCGGAAACGATTGTAAATAACCAATCCGTTGGAGAAATGATATCAATGCTTATTTTCACCTGAGTCCCAATGGGGAAAATGCAGCTGAGTTTTCTATCAAGGGGGGTGACATCCTGGCAAGCCTCGGGTATTCCTGATGGAATGAGAATTTCCTTCTCGTTGAAACCAACAAAACGGAAAAGACGTTCCTGTCCGGGTATTAATTCAGGAGCGCCTTGATCAAGCACCTGAAATGCAACCCCCATATCTCCCGTTAAACTCAAGACAAAATCGGAGGCAACAACGAAGTTTTGAGTGAATGGCTGGCTAGGTGGGGTGGGTGGGGGCAGTTCAACAATGGCGAAAACGGAAAAATGAGCTACGTTCCCGGTAGCGACGTTGTAGGTAATTGGGGGAATCGTGAGAGTATCTGCTTTTGCATCAGCCGCATATACCCATTTGTCCTGATTGTTTATTTTGGCTAACTGGTATATTACGTAACAATAGCTTGAGCAATTTTCCTTGGGTACAACTGTATTTTTTCCCAAATCAAAGGTCAACTTGGGCTTTTCCAAAACGGAGTTGTTGGGATCGACAAATTTCAAATCATCCGGCCCTAGATCGATAGCATTCAGGCAGCCTTTGGGGGCAGGGCAGGTAGGTAATGCGCCGAGATTTGGTTTACTAATAGTTATTTTGTTTGGCCAGCACCAAGCATTGTTGTTTTGCGTGGCATAAGTGACAGCATAAATTTCACCGCTAGAAACATCGCCGCCCTGAAGTGGATCAGTTGTGTAATTGAACCCGTATTGCGGGCAGGGCAACGGGGTAGGTGTAGGAGTTGGAGAAGGTTGAACAGCAGGTGGTTGGGTTGCTGCACCAGGGGTACATCCTATAAACAGGAGCAATCCCAGAGAAATTACCAGAAAAAAGCAATACTTTTGATTTTTCATAGTGATATCCTTACTTTCAGGAGATAAGCAATTGCGAGGATTATGTCTTGAAAATATGTTATCCTACCATCCATCGATCTTAAAATCCCAAAGCAACCAATTCAATTCCTTTTTTTCATCCAACGCAGGACATCCCCAGGGTTACCCCGCAAAATGCGCTCGATCGGCGCAAGCCTGATAGGTTTTCTCCAAATAAAGAAGCTAAATCGCACCTGGACGGCGGGTTTCATACAAGATTTAATTGTTCAATGACAACCGGCGATGTTAATCTTGGCCTGTGTCAGATTTCATTAATATTTTTTACCTTGAAAAAATTCTAGCACGAAAGGTTTGTGAAATCAACAACTAAACCTGCAGGTGTCTGACACAAAATTGGATGGCGACCTTTTTACCACAACATCTGGTAGCCAAAAGAATTGGTCAGATCCAACAGATGCTGGGTTTCCGGGTCTTTACCAAAAACCCACCAATAATGTTACAGTCACATTGGTTATTATTATTTGTATTTTTAAATAAAAGTGCTATGATAGTTACAGACAATTTATTCATATAAACACCAACAAACGGGAACACTACTTCAGGGTAATACACCGAAGCTCCTTATAACCAAACCCTGAATAACGATAAAGCGAAGCCATCCGTTCTGGATATGCTTCGTTTTTCGATTCTGGCGATTGCATTAAATTGATCCCGAATTAAAGATAGTCGCAATAATTACTTTTCAATAATTTTTTGCTGGGAAAACCAAAGGCTTCATAAACCAGGTTTGCATGAAATATTTTCCAGGAGGGCTAGCATGACCAAAATTCTGAACGAAACCCACCAGCACGGCTTCTTTTTTTCTACAGAAAGCCAGGGGAATGATTTATTAAAAATCGCTATTCCCCCGGATGAAATTTTCCATAGTTGTCGCCTGACTATTCTTGATAGCCATTTCGGGGGTTCTGCAAAATTGGTGTCTTCACCATCTTTTGGACAGGTTGGGAGTGGTGAAATCGTTGTCTCATGGTTATGCTCGGACAACGCAGAAGTTAAATACCAACTGGAAGCTTTCTCGTGCCCTAATAACGCTGAAGCAAAAGCTATCCCAGTTACCCGCCAAATGACCGATTTTTTACCAAGCCGTAATGGTTGGCCTTTCGACAATAGCTTTGAAGCAGTTCCACCTTTCAAGCTAATCGGGGAGCTCAGGTACGGAGATGCGTCAAAAGGTTTGTGTGGTGGGATGGTGTATGCAGCTTTGGATTACTTTCTGGCAGGGTTGAACCTCCCCCAGGTTGCCGATCCGGACATCTCCGTTCGTTATAAATCGCCATTACATGGTCCGATATTTGACTATCTCAGTAAACGCTTATTTAACAGCTTTGACATCCCTGCAGGTGTATGGAATTATATCGAACTAATGAATCCGAGCTTCCCGGATTTCCAAACCAGCAAGAGTCGTTTGCTGATGGCGCCGCGCAATCGAGCCTGGCGGATGGTGAGACAGGAGTGGCCGGTCATTAAGACGAAACTGGATACCGGACAACCCTGCCCTTTAGGTTTGATCCGCATTAAATCATCCGAGCTTTCAAGATTGGGCGAAAACCACCAGGTACTGGCATATGGATACGACTTGAAAGACGATGACCTTACCCTCTTTATCTACGATCCGAACTTCCACAACAACGACAACGTCACCTTGAAACTAAATATTGGGAACCCGGAACGTAAAACCAGCATTAACTATTTCGACAACAAGCCTGTTGAATGCTTCTTCCAACCAAACTATACCTTTACCATGCCGCCAGATAGTAACATTGTGCCTGGGCGGATCATCCTTTTTGAAGATGAGAATTTTTGCGGTAAATCCATTGATGTCATGCGGGAACAATCTGATTTGAGCGTGCACAAGGCCGGTAATTTCGATAACTGCACATCCTCATTTGTAATCCTGAGCGGTAAGTGGAGTTTCTACTTAAAGGCGAGCTACGACACCCCAGTCATGCATAAAGGGTCACCGCTCGTTTTAGCTCCCGGCTCGTATGCAAAGGTGTCTGACCTCGGCATTCTGGATAACGAGATCACATCGCTGAAGGCGGTGAATAAATAAGTCACAAAGATCAAAGACAATCTGTAGAATATTCAACCAAGGATGGGTGAAATGAAAATTGCTCTGGCGTTGTCTGGCGGCGGGTATCGCGCCACTGTATTTCACTTGGGCATGATTGCGCGCCTGGCTGTGGACGAGAATGATTTATTGTCTCAGGTCACGCATTTATCGACTGTATCGGGCGGCAGTCTGTGCGGGGGATTGGTGTACACCCTCAACGGCTTCAAGTGGCCTGATGCAAATCAATATCTAAATGAGATCGTTCCCGAAGCTCGCCGCCTGCTTACCTCATTCGATGTGCAAGGAGCGTTGATCGGGCAAACCCTTTCACAAATCTGGACTCTTTTCCAGCCACGGACCGGCGCTCTTTCACGCCTGATGCGCAAACAATGGGGCGTCACTGCGCGATTGGCAGATATTCCACAGGAACCCCGCTGGCTGATCAATACTTGCTGTTATGAGACGGGGAAGAATTTCCGTTTTGAGCCGCACCGGATGGGAGATTACATCACCGGTTATGCCAGGCCAAAAGATTTCCTGCTGGCAGATGCGCTGGCGGCCTCAGCCGGCTTCCCTGGTTTGATTGGCTATCTTCCCCTGAAAACATCCGATTTCAGCTGGTACAAATACAAAGATAAGATGGGTGAAAATCTTTTCCTGCCAGTCGACCACCCGCATGAGACTGTACCCATTCAGCCTGCTTTCAAAAAGCTGCACCTCTGGGATGGGGGCGCCTATGACAACCAGGGTCTCGAAGGGCTGATGGATTTTGAAACTGGCTGGCGTAGTAATATCGATTTTTTAGTGATCAGCGAGGCCACGCCAAAAGCTGACCCGGTCAATTATTCCTGGGGTGTGCCGGCGCTCTATCGCCTGGCGACCGGGATCATGATGGAGCAGGTGCGCTCGCTGCGCGCCCGGGTTGTGATTGAGCAAATGCGAAAGCACGCTCAGCCTGGCAGTTACGTGCGCATTGGCAACACTTGCGAGTATGTGCTTAATGCAGCCAACCAGCAGCAGTATTCCCCCAATATTGTTGAGCAATGCCTGGATTCGGATCAAGTGGAGCTTGCTGCGCACACCCCTACCATGATCCGTAAACTAACCCAGGAAGAATTTGAGCGGCTTTTCCGCCATGGTTATGAAACCTGTGATTACACACTCTTTGCTCACCATGCTGAACCGAATGCCAAACCAGTTCAATTCAAGTTTCTTGGATATGAAGCAGTGAAACCTCGCCTTGGCAAGTAAAACGACAGGATTAATTGGCGTAACGATGAATAACTCAATCCAGATCATTTTGCGCTACTAATGGCGCAAATGGTTCAAAAGGGAGCACACGGCATGATCAATATTCCTGATTCAACTTCCAAAAAACCGGTTTTTCATATGCGGGAAACTCCTCCGCCGGCGAACCGGCGGCTGCGTGCGTTTGCAATTGACCCCAGCCTGAACCTTAACATGGATGACTGGTTGGTCAACCAGGTTGTGATCCGCGTCCCGTGGGAAGAAAAAGGCTTTGGCCCTGGCCCGCTTGGCGAATATCTGGATGTGGTGGATATCGACCCGGCAAGCGGGTTGTTTTACCAGCCCGTTAATCTGAACGACCTTCATCTCGTTGCTCAGGATGGGCTGCCTCCGGACGAAGGCAATCCCCTATTCCACCAGCAAATGGTCTATGCGGTGGCGATGGCCACCATCAACCGCTTTGAGCGCGCTCTTGGGCGCTGCGCACTTTGGGCCCCACACATGACAGATTCTCAAGAAAACGAGCAAAGTTTTGTCAGACGTCTGCGCATTTACCCACATGCCATGCGTGAGGCGAACGCTTATTACAGCCCAAATAAAAAAGCGCTGCTTTTCGGTTATTTTCCCGCCAAGCCGGTTGAGCAGACTGGAATTTTGCCGAACGGCATCGTTTTCACCTGCCTCTCTCACGATGTGATCACCCACGAAACCACCCACGCCCTGCTGGATGGCCTGCAGCGCCTTTACGTTGAACCATCCAACCCGGATGTGCTGGCATTTCACGAAGCTTTTTCTGACATTGTCGCTCTCTTCCAACACTTTACTTATCCTGAAGTGCTGCGCAGCCAGATCTCAAAAACCCATGGAGACCTGTCTGCCGAAAGCCTGCTCAGCCAGATTGCTCTGCAGTTTGGACAAGCTACCGGCGAGCGCGGTGCCCTACGTTCAGCAATCGGAAAACCGGACTCAGCTGCTTATCAAACACAATTTGAGCCCCACAAGCGCGGAGCTTTACTGGTGGCCGCAGTGTTTGATGCATTTCTGGTTATTTATAAAGCCCGGATTGCTCCGATCTTAAGGCTGGCAACTGGTGGAACAGGGATCATTCCCACCGGCGCGCTGCCAGTAGAACTGGTCGATCGTCTGGCCGACGAAGGCGCCAAGGTGGCCGGGCACGTATTGAATATCTGCATCCGCGCTCTCGACTATCTTTCATCGATGGATCCAACCTTTGGCGAATATCTACGCGCGCTCATCACAGCAGATGTCGATATGGTTCCAGATGATCCGCACAACTACCGGGTCGGCTTTATCGAAGCCTTCCGGCGCTATGCAATCTATCCCCGCGATGTGCGCAGCCTTTCCGTTGAAAGCCTGCTTTGGAACGAGCCTGATCCCGCAGTTCAGAAAATTCTGACTGGCATATTCCAGAAATATCGCCTTGCCAAAACGCTGACCCCTGACTGGGTCACTACATCGAATCGCCAGCAAGTCTACAACCAATGCCTTGCAAGTCGCAAAAGCTTGCAAGATTTTTTAGATAAATTACCGAACGACCTGCAGACTGAAGAAATACTGCGCAATCTGTGGCTGTGTTCTGGCCCGAACGCGCCTAAAACAATTGTACAGAGAAAACCCGGTCAGCCGAAGATAGATGTTTTGTCCATCCGCCCGACTCATCGCATTTCCAATAGCGGGGACTCGCTGACCGACCTGGTCATCTCTATCCATCAACAACGTTACGGCTATTTCGACGAGGAAAAACAAGCTGAAGCGGACAAAAATGGCCCGAAAGATGACCACCCTGATTTCATCGTTTATGGTGGCTGTACGCTGCTTGTTGACATAAGCACTTCGAAAGTGCGATATGCAATTGGCAAACGGGTGGAGAGCGAACGGCGATTGAAAGCCCAACGAAAATACCTATTGGATCGGAACCGGGGATTGCTGTCAGGAACTTATTATGCTCAAGCCCGGGCCGCAATGGCCCCGGGTGATGATGCTTACGAACCGCTCGCTCTCATCCATGCCGGAGTATGATTACCATGACTACCCCAACCCTACCCCCTCAAGAATCAAAAACTCAAAAAGCCGTGACCATTCGCATGTATCATCCGAGTGGGATTGGAGATTGCTTTTTGCTGTCCTTTCCACGTGATGACGGTGGCATGTTCAACATGCTCATCGACTGTGGCATTTTGCAGGGTACCGATAAATCGGATCAAGTAATGACATCCATTGTGGAGGATATCGCTCAACAGACTGGCGGATGCCTGGATGTTCTGGCGGTGACACACCAGCATTGGGATCACATCTCCGGTTTCCATTATGCTGAAGAAGTTTTCCGAAAACAGTTGCGCGTACAGCAGGTCTGGTTTGGCTGGCTGGAAAATCCAAATGACCAGAAAGCCCAGGACCTGGCCGAAAAAAAGCGCAAGATCCTGAAAAGCCTGGACGAGGCAGGCACCAAATTAGTTGGAATGGCCAAGCATCCATCCAGCGAGCGCCGGGCGAAGGCTGTACTCTCCATCCTGCAACGCTTCAACGGTCAGGCCGGATTGGATGATGGTACGCTGGCGGCAGGCAACAGGATCACCACTCAAAAGATAATGGAGATTGCCCGCAGCCTGTCCATCACCGAGCCGCAATATCTCAAGCCGGGCGGCAGCCCCATACCCCTGACCGGTGTGGCGGGCGCGCGGGTGTATGTATTCGGCCCACCCACAAAATATCCATTTTTATTCCAATCCGATCCAAAATCAGGCCAGGCCTATGAACCGGTCCAAGTGGTCAATGAATTCACCCACTTTGAGAGCGCCATGGCCATGACTACTGCGGATGTACAAAATCTTTCCACAGATGAGCGGGAAGCAATGGAGCGCAGCCTGCCGTTTGGACGTGCTGCCGGGATAAAACTATCCGCTGAGACAGATGCTTCCAGGCAAACGCTGCCAAAATTCGTTCGTCGATACCAGGATGAGAATAAATGGCAGAGAATCGACGAGGATTGGATGTGGTCCGTCGAAAACTTCGCGCTTAAGTTGGACGGCGACACAAATAATACCAGCCTGGTATTGGCAATTGAAATTGGCAGCGTAGGCAAGGTGCTGCTCTTTGCTGCTGACGCACAGATGGGCAACTGGTTGTCATGGAAAGATTTGGCATGGTCTGAAAAGAATGCGCAGGGCACACCGCTAAAAACAAGCGATCTTTTGAAGCGTGTTGTGCTATATAAGGTAGGGCACCATGGCAGTTTCAATGCCACCTTAAGCGAAGGTGGGCTGGAAGAGATGGAATCTGGTGAGCTGGTGGCGATGATCCCGGTTAACCGCGCCCAGGCTCAGGAAGAGGAATGGGAGATGCCCGCGCCAGCGCTGTTCAAGGCACTGCGAAATAAGACCCGTGGGCGGGTCATCCTGGCAGATCAGGGCCTACCAGATCCTCAAGAAGGCTGCCCCACTCCACCACCGGAATTTCAACCTAAAGTATTGCGGAAAAATGAAGAGATATTCTGCATCGAACATGTCATACCCTATGATTAAAAAAATAATGCCTAAACCCCAGCAGCGCATGCATCACGATCGACTTGAGAAAAAAGGAACTCATGGCAATCTCGTTTCAGAGTGCCTAATCTGAGTTTAAAACACACCCAACCAGGATCATTGCAATTATGGGGAAAATAATGATGGCGATACGTTTCAGATTCATAATGTTCTCCCCGAACCACAGCCCAGTGCGCTGGATGCGATTTTTGTTCTGAACTTTCCTGGTCTCTTCATCAGCTAGCAGCCGGCAGCTGCCAGCCAGATATTCCTGCCCACAGCAAGCTCAATCTTAATCCTACACGCAATATTCAGCCCACTCTGTAATAAATTTCTGCTGCGCTTCTGCCAATGGAAGGTGGAGAAGAAAAGGCAGCGTTTCCAACCAGAAGCTGTTCACCCTGGCAAGCGCCTGATCCGGTGATTGCCCCTGAAGAATCAACAAGCAGGTCAGCACCAACGGCGTGCGGCCATCCAGATTGTGCCCGGCATGCAGATAAATGCGATGACCAGCTTTCAGAGCCCTGGTTAGCTTCTTAAGCAGCAGCACCATCTCCGCCAGGGTTGGGCCCGCACGATATGGCAAAGGCAGACTCTGGATGTTAACCTTTTTAGCACTTTCCTTGTATATCTTTCGAAGCGCCCGTTCGTAGGGCCATTTGTGAGTGATATCTTCAGCATCCACCAGGCTGATAAAACTATCAATACCAAGCGCCAAAAAGTCTTTAAATGGCTGGTCTTTGACATCATCATCCGAGGCCTTTGGGTAAGCGCCAGCCCACAACTGCCCCGGCAAAAACTCGGCAAAACAGTACACCGCTTTACCAGGGTCCGTGAGTTCAGCCCGGTAAGGATCGTAGGCAGTCATCCACGAATAAGCCGCCAGGAAAGGCAAGTAGATGGCATCCTTCCGAGGCCCGCGCCGGAACCAATCTTCCCCATTTGAAACAGCCTTCAACCCTTTTTTCTTTCCAGACAGGCTGACGCCAAAGAATTCGACGATATCCGCCCAGGCTACTTCGTTGCGCTGCCAGGCCCTGGCTGCCAGGCGGTATTCTGGCGAGAGCGTTAACCGTACGACCGGAAGCATGTGAAATTCATCCTCCGGAAGGACTGGAACATCTCCACTAAATTCCCCACGCAGGCGTTCCAGCGCATAGCAGCGGGCCAACTCTCTGGCCCAAGTTGGCGCGGCAAGGATGGTTTCAAGCGGCAGAAATTCGATCAGCGCCCTGACCGCCGGCGATTCCGGGCTGAGAAGATGCCAGTCAAGCCGGTCGAGGCTGATGTCTTCCGTCTCAGTGATGAGCGGCTTCAACAGTTCTTGCCAGGGGCTGCTATATCTTTGGCTGCGCTTGGGCTTCTCATCGCCGTCCCTGACCAGCACAGGGATAAATTCTTCCAGCCAGGCGGTTACAAAATTATCCGTCAGGTCGGTGTGTCCAGCCATCACATACGTTGCAACCTGTGGATACAGGCTATACAGCAGCGCCATGACCATATAGCCTGAACGCGCGCCGCCGAACAGGTCGTCCACCACCAGGATGCGAGCCGGGATCCCTGAATAGACTTGCTCAATTTGCGCGCGCAACGTCGCCAGCCAGGCATCTTGTTCAGCCACCCAGGCCAGGTAATGGCCGGCACGGTCAGGTGAATCGGAGCACGTCCAGCAGCAAAAGGCCGGTATGGATTTCCCAAATCTGGCAGAATAAAACTCGTGTTTCTCCCGGCCAATGTTGGTGCGCATGGCAGGCGGGAACGAACCCTTGCGGGTTTGCGCCCACAAGGTTTGCGCAACGACCACCGGCATCCAACCTGAATGCGCCAACCCAATCACCATATCGGGCTGGAACTTCTCAATTTCTACGCAAATGTTGGTTCCATTTTGGTAAAGCGCTTCAAGGATGGTCAGAGCAGTCGCGGGATAATTCATGGCAGGCCTCTCGTATCTCGATCCGCCAATTGTAACGGCGATTGGCAGCGATTTTCATGAAAATTCAGCCCAATCCTGATCCTGGCACATCTTTCAAGCGTACAACCCTGCAAAAAACGCCCCCAAATACAAACTGGATCAGTACCAGACCCAAGAACTCGATTTTCATTCCGACTGTCAATTTCCAGCCATATTCCATGCGTTTCAGATCAATATCTTTAATCAGAGCAGAGACGAAAGAGAATGAGCTTTTCAAAAAGACGGCTCATCCCCACTCCATCCAATATGCAATAGTCCTGGTTCCAGCACGGGGCGATAGTCCTGGTTCTTGCACGGGGCAACAGTCCTGGTTCCTGCACGGGACGATAATCCTGGTTCCAGCACGGGACAGACAATATCCGTAGCCTTGAAACACACCTTCTGACGCAGATGATCACAGAGCGTTTGCCCAACCCACTGCAAGACTTTTCGGGAATAGCATCTCCAAACAATGGCTCTCATCCGATTTGGAGAGACAGTAAATCACCGCTATTCTGGTGCATCAACTATATTACAACCTGCTGCTTTCACGTTTTACTCACTTGAGGTTTGCATATCAATACCAGCAGATCAAGCCGGACAAGGCACGCTCTGCTGGTTGATTTCAGCCTCAAAAACCCTTAAGAATGAGAACAATGATCATCTTGGGTTGATAGCGCGGCAAGTTACGGGTCAGAGTGCGTATATATGATCTGAGTGGAACCAGCGGCAGGCGGCCACATCGTGAGTGTATCGCCCTCGCAAGTGTAGCGGGTGGGAGTGCCTGATGAGACCGGGAAGTCTTCAAGCCTGAAGGGAATGGTGGTTGATCCCATGGATGGAATTTTCACGGTGACCAAAATATTTGCGGCTTCGGTTAAGCCAGACAGAGAAGAACCATCCGCTGTATATGGTCCGCTGGCGAATCCTTCGAATGTCACAAACACTTCAGCGCTCGCGACGCCGCCCACTCCTGTCTCATGTACAATCAGATTTTCGAATCCACCAGACCCAATGCCGTCTGCCCCGAACTGCATGAACATGGTTCCCGTAACGCTCTCCACCGTTGGCCCATCCTCGCTACCCGCTTTTGCAACCGACTGCATATACGAGACAACACTGTCATTCGTCGCCTCCCATCTGCCAACCAGGCATTTGTCACATGGGTCTGGTGTAACCGAAGTAATGGAAATGGTCTCCTTGGGCTCTTCACTGGGGTTGGTTGTAATAACATATCCGCTATACACCAGCTCCTCGCATTTGCCCGCAGCTATCGCTGGGAATGCTTTCCACTCTCCCCTTGACCCATGGGGGTGCCATGCCGAACGCCCCACACCACCCGAGATCACTTCAACCGTAAAGCTTTTTTCGCTGGGAAAGTTAGCCAGATAGCGGGCGACGACAAAGGATTTTCCAGAAAAATCCTGGCTTTCGACACCAGAAAAAAAAGCTTGATCTGTGAAGTCTTCCGGAATATCATCCGGAATATAAATCACACTCCCGTCGGTATCCTTAAGCGTATTCTCCATAATTGTGCGCGTAAACTCCTCGAAGGTATCATCTATACCAGGAACGGCAGCCAACGCTGCCCGCTGGGCAGCCCGGCCGGGTGTGGTAGGCATGCTCTGCAACATGGCAATCACACCCGAGGAGCCTATGCGGTTGCCGAGGAACTGAAAGAAAGCGAAATTCTCATACTCCATGCCAATCAGCGATATGGTGGTAGATTTATGTGCGAATCTAGAACTATATTGATGCTCAGCATTCGCTGACGGGTAAACTACGTTGCTGAAATATTCAGCCATACCTTCCGACCACCATTTAGAGGCAGTTCCCGACCCGAGGTATTGCCGCTCCAAGTTCCAGGCCGTGAAACAATGGGCGATCTCATGCGCTATTAGCTGATTGAATTTAATATTAACGCTGCCGATTATTGCAGAAGGATGGATGATGATCGGGCATGATTCACCTTCACCAAAGTGGTAATAATAAGTTAACGCATCAAATACCCCATCCAAGGGGGAGAAAACAATAGATATCGGTTTGACAATCGTAAATAAAGGTTTGTACGTGTTAATCGAATCCCGAAGAGCATCCAGCGCTGCTCGATAATAGGGCTCACGGCTGGCATCCCCGCGCCAGGCCAGTGGGTAATAGACCAGGTATGGCTGCCCAGCGACAGGTTCACCAAACATGAAACATGGGAACGACGGTAATCTTGGATCTGGGAAGCCGTTCACCCACAAATCTTTACACTCTTGTTCGGTCTGGTAGCTTCTATCAGTTGTGAAAGCAACCGTTTTATCTTGCTGTGCCTCAGCTGCCAACCCGTCGCTGCCGCCCCGGAGCATGGCCTGCTCCTCCGGGATCGAAAACCGATCGAGCGATTCCTGAGTAGGAACGAGCAGGTTGATCAGGCGGGTGATCTCGTCCTTGGTAGTTTGATCGCTTCCGGTCTGAAGATAATTATCAGCCAACTGTAGAATGCCAGTCCCCTCAGCGTTAAAGACGCCCTGTTCCAAACCAACATCACTGGCTTGGATCTCTCCGGCAAACATCTTGAGTATCGTCACCAGTCCCACTTCCAGAGTCCACGCGCCAGATGCTAACTTATTCTCCATGAGATCGGAATAACTGGAGGGCAATGGTTCAGGAATAGCAGTTGGGGTCATTTCGACAGGCGCAGGGAGCGTAGGCAGGATGACGGCATTGGACAGTGCTGTTGGGGTTGTGAAATTAGAAACCGGCGCTTTTTTTCCAAGATTACAGGCCAGGCTGGTTACAAGAATGATAACCAGTGCAATATATATAGAATTTTGCTTTTTCATTTTTCCCTCTTTACCTGGTCGAATATGAAATTCTTTTTAAATGAAAAGAACTATATTTTACTTGAAGGACAATACACCCGAATAGACTTTTAGTCCAGAAGTCCAGAGGGCATCCGGTCAAAGCTGGAATACTGTCGCCTTGGGTTTCCGATCTCCACCGAGCCGCTTCATTGCGAAATCCCCAATCACAGCACAGGGATCCTAATATCTTGCTCACAATAACACAACCGTGGAACGAGGACAAATTCTAGCCACCCATCAAAAACGATGACCGGTGGAAGTCTTCCTTAATGCTCTCCAACAAAATGCTGCCCTGGGTAAAGCACCCGTTCAGTGGATTTTCACTCAAAAAACACATATTTTCAGTCTTACACTGTTTTTCAAATTGGAGTGCTTGTCAACAAAACGACATTTCAATTATATTGTTTAGCGGGCACATTTGTATCTCAAAACTGTTCGCGAGCCTTTGATAAATTATGAGCACTGAAAACTGCCTAACATTCCGTCTAATGGATTGATTGTCAAATTTATAATCAATGCTGCGTAAATAATCGACCCAATTAAAATCAAAGAAAATCACAAATTAATTGAAAGAAGTTACTGATATTACAAAATGCTTGTTATAATATAACAATATTGGGAGTAAGTATGCAACTTATTGACAGAATTGACAAAGCCATCATTGACTTGCTTGCAAAAGACGGTCGACTCTCCGCGAACGAGATTGCCCGTCAAATTGGTGATATTACTCCGCGTATTGCGCGTTACCGCCTGGAGCGACTGCTCGCCAATAAAACCATCCACATCGCCGCTGTTTCCATTCCCCAAGAAGTCGGTTTGAATATCATCGCCGATATAAAAGTAAAGGTGGAAGCCGGTAAAGTCCTGGCGGTCGCGCGCCAATTGGCAGCGTATGAACAGATGACATACGTTGGCTGCTCAATTGGTGATGGCGATATCGGAGCTCAGGTAGTCGCCTCAAGCCTCGAGGAGGCCTATAACTTTATTACCGAGGTCATTGGCAACATTCCTGGCGTGCGAGGAACAAGCACAATGATAGTCCCCATTGTTCTCAAAGATGCTTACATGTGGATTATTCCCCAGAATTTGGTAAGTAATGAAGAAACAACGGAGCCAGAATGAGTATATCACCCTTCCCAAGGATACAAACCTTCGGTGCGCCCTACCAACGCGGGCAGCAATACGGCAGCCAGGCAGCCAGTTATGTGCAGCTCAGCCTCGAGGCTTATCAGCAGATATTTGTTCATTACACTGGTTGGGCGTGGGAGCAGGTTTGTCAACACGCCATGCTTTACCTGCCCGCCATAGGGAATTTCCGCGCCCACCTGGTAGATGAGATGCAGGGTATTGCGGATGGAGCGGGTGTTTCCCTGGCTGACATCATCGCCATCAATGTCCGTACCGAGATTCTCAACGCCGCTTTTGCGAAAAAAGCTACCGCGGAATGCACCTCCTTTTACACCACCACCGAAATCGACACGGACCGGCACATCATCATCGGTGAAAATTGGGATTGGAAACCTGCTACCGCCCGAGCGGTGGTTTTATTGGAAAGCTCTCCTGACCAGGGTCCAAACTTTATGACGATTGTTGAAGCTGGTCTCCTCGCTAAAATGGGCATGAACTCCGCAGGCATAGGTCTTGCCACCAATGCCCTCTCCACTAACCTGGATGTCGGGTTACCCGGTGTGCCATACCATATCATCCTGCGCTCCATTCTGGAATCATCTTCCTTCGATGAAGCCGCCAGCATGGTACAGACTGCCGGTAGAGCATCATCCGCGAATTATATGATCGCCAACCGGGATGGCAAAGTACTTGATTTGGAAACCGGTCCTGGCGTTGGTGCAGAGAACCTATTTCTGCAGCCAGTCGGCCCGGGTTATGTTCATACCAATCACTTTATGTGTGCCCAACCACCCTTTACCGATGTGGGTCTGCAGCAAGGACCCGATAGCCCCATTCGCGAAGAACGCATGAAGCGCCTTTTATTACAAGGTGACTCCGGCCGTGTTTTAGAAACTATCATGGCAGCGCTGGGCGATCATCAAAACCATCCCTTTGGCATTTGCGCCCACCCTGAAGAAAGCAGCCCCGAAGCCGAGCAATACGCCACCATCGCATCCCTCATCATGGATCTCACCACCCGCCAGGCATGGTTGGCGGGTGGCAATCCCTGCCAGGCGCAGTATCAGCATCTGGACTACGGAGAATTCCTTGCCGGGTGATTCCGGTCAGGCTGCTCTATATAATATCCGTAATCACATTGTGGCCGTCAAAGGTATAACTTTAATCTTGGGAGCCTGGAAGATTTCAAGGCTGGTTGTCACAACAAAATTAGCGCATAGAAGACTTTCTCGAGCTTGGTGAAGCACCCAGGATATTTTTATTCACAGGCTACGCGGGTCAAAAGCATCCCGCAGCCCATCCCCGATAAAGTTCACAGACATTACCGTTATGAAAATCGCGATACCCGGAAACACAGCCAGCCACGGATAATTGGTCATATCTGTTTGCGCCCCGTTCAGCATATTCCCCCAGGTGGCAGTCGGGGGTTGCACACCGAAACCCAGGTAAGACAATCCCGATTCAGTCATAATTGAATAGGCGGTTTGCAGCGCTCCCTGCACAATGATCGGTCCCAGCGAGTTGGGCAGGATATGCGCCAGCATGATCTGCAGGTGTGATCCGCCCAGGGCACGGGTCGCATCGATATACTCCATCGTCCGCAAAGAAAGTACCGTGCCCCTCACCAGGCGAGCGATTGGCATCCACGAAAGCAGCGAGATTACCAGGATAATGATAAATAGCCCACCGCCATAACTTGCCAGGGGAGTCTCTTTCAGCAAAGCCCCAAGCAAAATCAGCACAAATAGCGATGGAAAAGACAAAAATGCGTCAGTCAACCGCATCAGACCGTTATCAAGCCATCCGCCAATATACCCAGAGATCACACCGATTGCGGTTCCTATCAGCAAACTCATCACAGTGGCGAGCATACCCACGCTTAAAGAAATCCTACCACCGTATAAAATGCGCGCTAGCTGATCCCTACCCAAAGCATCAGTGCCCATCGGATGAACCAGTGATGGCGATTTAAATTTTTGAAGCAGGTGAACTTTGTCCGGATCTTGGGTTAGAACCGGGGCAAGGATTGCGCTGGCAAACAAAATGAAAAGTATCAGCAGGCTAAATACCGCCGGGCGATGACGTAAAAAGCGGCGCATCAGCAAGGTACTAAAACTGACCTGCTCCTGGTTGGATTTTGCGAGAGAAATAGTGGAAATATCAGTCATAACGAATCCGGGGGTCGGCGTAAGCGTACAATATATCTGCCAGCAGGTTGCTGAACACGATCAAAACAGCCGTGATCATCACTACAGCCATGAGCACCGGGTAATCCCGCCTCAACGCAGATTGGTAAAATAATCTACCCATTCCAGGCCAAGAAAAAATGGTCTCTGTGTAAACCGCCCCGGCAAAAAGGCTTGCCAGGTCAAGGGTCACTAAGGTGATCATTGGCATGATCGCGTTGGGCAGCGCATGTTTCAGGTATACCTTAAGTTTTTTCAACCCCTTGGCGCGCGCCGTGCGAATGTAATCCTGGCGGATGGTATCCAGCATACTCGTGCGCAAAAAGCGCGTATACCAAGAAACCCATGCCAGCGATAACATGCTGACCGGCAGCACCATGTGCCATAAACCATCCCAAAAATCGCCTGGTTTGTCCAGCGAATAAATGCCGCCCGGTGGGAATAGGTGCTCACCAGTCCACGGATTGGTGGCTTTCCCGTAAAAAAAGATGATCAAAAGCAAACCAAACCAGAAGATCGGGATTGACTGCCCAGCGAATGTAAAAGTGGTCACCAGGTGGTCAAAAAATGAGTATTGCTTGATAGCAGAGATAATGCCGATTGGCGCTGCCATTAGCAGCGTCAGGATAAAAGCTGGCAGCATCAACCGGAAGGTGTTTGGCAGGCGTTCAGCAATCATTTCGGCTACGGGTTGGTGTGTAATATAGGATTCCCCAAAATCAGCGTGCAGGGTATTCCACAGCCAACGTATATATCGTATGTGCAGTGGATCGTTCAAACCCATTCTCTCGCGCATGGTCTGCAGATCTGCCTCGGTGATGGTCGGGTTGTTCTCAAACCGCGCCAGCGGTCCGCCGGGTGTGGATTGCAACAGTGCAAAGACAACTACACTGATCAAAAATAATAGCGGGATTGATTGGAGCAGGCGGCGCAAGATGTACTTGGTCATTTGTATTTTTCCAATTCATTTCAATCACCGGGATGCCATCTCCGGGGGTGGTTTCGACCCCCGGAGATGTGTACAGCGAATGGTATAAAACAGTGTTTATTGGATCAGGCCGTTATTTGGTCAGCTTCCAGTTCGCCACATCCCAAGTCATGTTGCCCCAGGTACTCACCTGGTATCCGGTCATTAACTTGCTGTATGCATGTCCTTCGCTCAGCTGGAAGATAAAGAGTTGTTGGTAACTGTCGTGGATGATCTGGCCCAGTTCGCAGTACAACGCCTTGCGTTTGGTCATATCCACAGTCGTGCCGGCTTCATTGATCAATGCGTCGGCCTTCGGATCGGCCCAACGGGTATAGTTCGCACCAACGCCGCCGTTTTCATTGGTCGGAATGTTAGCGCTCTGGAAGTAGTTGGCAATGTGCTGCTGCGGGTTGATACCAGCGCCGGTATCATAGAACAGGATGTCATAATCACCTGTCTTGCGCGGAGCCTTGTCTGCCCAGCTACCGAACAGAACAGACATTTCCACGTTGGTAAGTTTGATCTCAACCCCGATTTCCTTCAGCATGTCCACGAGCACCAGCCCGGTCTGCTCAAGTAGCGTGTCGCCAGTATATCCGGTCATACTCAGCGATAGCAGCGTTCCATCTTTAGCGTACTTTGCACCGTGCGCTTCACGAATGCCATCGCCGTCTGTATCCTTCCACCCAGCCTCTTCGAGCATGGCTTTGGCAGCTTCGGGGTCATATTTGTTGCCGGGTATGGCGCAATCGTACCAGCCTACTGCAAATGGCGAAGTGATGCGGTTTACACGGCCTTGGGCAAGGTCAGTCACAATCGAATCTGTGTTAATCCCCAGATCAAGCGCCTTACGAACCCGTTCGTCGCCCAGGATGGGATGCGGTGGGGTAGGACCGGGGTCACCGTCACCGGGCTTGCTCAGATTAAGGAACATGCGCAGCATGTAAATACCGGGGGCTAGCTGCAATGTCACATTGTCAGATTTTTCCCAGGTCTCGCGCAAGCTAGCGCTCGGCCACATCATCACCTGAGCATCGCCAGCCAGCATCATTTGCACGCGCACTTCCTGTGAAGGCACAATCTGGAACACCACCTCATCCAGATAAGGCTTACCTGCTTCGCGATAATTAGGGTTTTTCGCCAGAGAGATATGGTCACCCGATACCCATTCCTTAAAGATGAATGGACCGGTGCCAACCGGCTTGCGATTGTAATCCCACTTTAACATTTCTTCAGCTTTACCTGCGCTGGCGGGCAAAATTCCCCACTGGAATTGATCCAAGAAGCTGCTGTAAAATTCTACGTATTTAATCACAACAGTGTAATCATCCGTGGCTTCAACAGATTTTACAGAAGAGTAAGCGCTTGAATTCACAGAGCCGCTATCTTTATTCGAAGCTGCAGCATAGGTGAAAAGCACATCGGCCGCGGTGAAGGGGCTGCCGTCAGACCATTTGACATCCTTGCGCAGGTGCCAGGTGACGGTCTTGCCAGAATCAGTCACATCACCGTTGGCTTCGGTGGGAACACGCTCTGCCAGCACAGGTTGATATTCCCCCGCTACATCCGGCACTACGAGCGGTTCAATCACAGCCGCGGCTATCATCGATACCAGTGTGGCAGTCGAAAGATAGGTATTAAAGATCTCCATATCTTCAGAGATCAAGACAACCACTCTGCCGCCAGTTGCGGCAACAGGTGCCGCGCTAGGAACTGCCGCAGGCGCTTCGGTTGCTGCTGCAGCAGGTGCGACGGTGGCAGCAGGTGCTGCAGTGGCACCGGCAACAGCTGGTGCTGAGGTGGCAGGCTGGCTGGCTGGAGCGCAGGCGCTTAATACAAGCGATAGGGCTATCACGAAACTGAGAACATACGACATACGAATTTTACTCATTTACTTCCTCCTTTGGAATCTTGCGAGCATACGACAGCAACACTAAAACTGATTACCAGATTCTCTTTAGCACCTCCGGGGTAATTAATATGACTAAAAATGCAAATTTAGCTTTCAGCTTGTTTTTTAAGCGAAGCGCCTGAAAACTTTCCAGATGTCAATAGCGTAAAATCGACAATTTTTTGATTAATTATGGCATATTGTTACATAAATAACGCTAAACTATGTATTTAGTTACGCACATTGTAATGATATTGGCATTTAATGTCAATAATTATTTAAATATTGTCAGTTAACGTCAATAATGGATAAAGCGCCTATGACCAAAATAATATATTCATGGTTTTTCCGCGGGAAAACATCCGCGAAACCGTGATCACCATGCCACAAATCCTTGTCCATTATTCAGTTTAGTTAGATGTTTTTTATATCCAACACCTTGACATATTTCCCCACAGGTGTGTAATCTGAATTACAAAGGCAACACGAAGAAAAATACCTGTTCCTGACCTGCAGGAAATCATCGGAGAACCACCGGATGCCATGATGCAGTCGACAAAACAGGGAATTCACCGAACCGTAAGAGAGCCAGACACGCCCGTTTCAGCGCAAGCCGAGGCTCCATTGCTGGAGCAAACCAAAAAAGTACCACGACGAGCCGCCCTCATGCTGCATAAGATGGGCGCTATATTTCGCAATTCACCGCCGGGCATAAGTGCTCATCTCTAGGCCTCGTGCACAATCCGTCCATCTGAAATGGTCAATAATGGGTGCACATCTTTCATGTTCTCTGCTGGAACTGAAAAGATATCCTCGGAAAGTAAGACCATATCAGCCAGGTAGCCAACTTTTAGCTGGCCTTTCTGATGTTCCTGGAATTCGGCATAAGCGGCATCACGAGTATAAGAAAGCAAGCTATCGTTTAGGTCCTGGTGATGATGCGGCAGGCCCTCGGCCCAGGGCAGGCGGTTGAGCGTATTATGAATGCTCAACATTGGATTTTGGCTAACGACCGGCCAATCAGAACCAAAGACCAGGGTCGCTCCTGCCTCACGCAGAGTCGACCAGGCAAAACTGAGCGGCCAGCGTTGTTTGCCAACACGCCACTGCCACACTTCACCACCATCAACACTCGGCGGTGCATGCAAGGGCTGCATGGATGCAATCACGCCCAGTTGGCTAAAGCGCTGGATATCATCACGATGAATGACTTCGATGTGCTCCACGCGGTGGCGGCTGTCACGTTTTCCGTTCGATTTTTGCGCCAGGGCATAGGCATCCAATACCCGCCGCACCCCCAGGTCGCCCACGCTATGCACAAAAATCTGCATCCCAAGCCGGTCAGCTTCAACCACCAGCTGATTGAAGCCGTTAACGTCATAATTTGATGCGCCTTTGGTCGTGGGATTGTCATCGTAGGGTTCAACCATTAAGCCGGTATAAGTTTCGATAACTCCATCCATAAATAATTTTACACAACCCGCGCGCACCATGTCCGACTGATAATTTTTCTTAAGGTAAAGCGCTTCCTTTTCAATAGCCGCCAGCGGTGTCTCAGGCCGAATGCTGTATGGAATATAAATTCGCACGTTGAGGTCGCCAGAATCTTCCAGCGCAGCATATAAGGCAGCCTGTTCAGCATCCCCATCCATGTTATGGATACTGGTCACACCCACCTGGGACGCAATTTTCAATCCCTTTTTCAACAATGACCGTTTTTGGTCACTATCTGGTTTGGGCAATAAAACATCTACCGCATGAGAAGCCCGTTCTTTCAATTCGCCGGTCGCCTCTCCGTGCTCATCCAACACGATTTCGCTGTTGGTCGGACATTCACCCCCATGAAAAATGCCGGCGAGTTGGAGTGCCAGGGTATTGGCCCAAGTGGTGTGACCATCGTATGATGTTATCGCTATCGGTTGATCTGAACTGATCGCATCCAGATTATGCCGGTTAATCGCTGTGTTGCCTGGCCCAAGATTGTAGCGCAATCCAAACCCTGATAACCATTTGCGATCCGGGTTTTCGGCGGCAAAAGATTGAATAACTCGGATAACATCAGCGTAAGAAAAACAGGTCTCAAAGGGAATGTCGCCCAGGGTTAACGAGCCATGCAGCATGTGGAAATGGCTGTCAATAAAACCAGGCATTAATGTCTTTCCGCTTCCGTCCAGCAACTTTGTGCCCGGTCCGCGCCAATCACTCATGGCCGAATTACTGCCTACAAACACAATTCGATTCCCCTTGACGGCTACAGCTTCCGCTGCTGGCATGGCAGCATTAGCCGTAAAAATACGGGCATTGGTAATAATCAGGTCAGCAAAAGCAGGCATAATTACCTTCTTAGATGAATTTTGTATTGGTCAGGTAACGGTTGGACAAAACAACTCATTCCAATTCATTAGTAGTAGCCGCCGATTTTGCTCTCCGATTTAAGCTTCGGTACCTGTGGGGTTTGGCGGCGTGCCAATCTCCGATTTTGCGGGAAGATTGCCACGCTCGCGATGATTATACTGAGTCGTTTACCTGCGATTTTCCGCCACTTTTATGCGTCTGCTTCCAATAAAAATAAAAAAAGAGGTCTTATCCGCGAAAATCCGCGCTCGTCCGCGTCCAAATGGGCTTTTTGACAAACGATAAGCCCAACTCAGTATAACAATGACAAATC
>JAPLGT010000243.1:0-9491 GCA_026390035.1 Chloroflexota bacterium | reverse complement strand
GGTTTATTCTCCTCCAATTTGCCGGAAAAAGAGTTGGAAGCCCTGGCAGAGCGTTTGTACTTACACATTATGCCGCCCGGGGATTTGCTGGTCTTACCGCTCTTTTTCGTGGAGTATATCCTGCCACATCTGGGTACTGGTCCCGGTTGGTTATTAACGATCTTGCGTGACCGCTGCTGGGTGGATCCCAAAAGCGGTAGAGCCCGCTCCCAGGTAACGGTACAGGGTGGGTATGCAGAGATGGCTGGTTGGTTGGGACTGGCTCGCGCCAAGACTGTTTGGGAATGGCTGCGTGACCCCATTTTGAAAATCTATTTGCACTACAACCAATCAGGCCAGGCAGAAATCAACCAATGGGATGCCGCGCGCAGCTTCGATGTGCTGCTCGATGAAGTGCCCGCAGAGATTGTTCAGGCCTGCCTGCGCCACCAGATCCGGCCAGAGGCGAGTGGCGCGAATTTCAGTATCGGAGTGGCGGACTTTACAGGTTTGAATGGCGAAGGTTCGAATACCGGGGTGGCTTCAATTGCAAGCCTGAGTGGCGCAAATTTCAGTTTCGGATTGGCGGACTTTTCAGGGTCGAGTGGCGCAGATTTCAGTATCGGAGTGGCGCGTTTTTCAGTCTCGGATGGCGCACTTTTCAGTATCGCAGTGGCGCGAATTTCACACTTTAGTGGCGCGATTTGCAGAGTCTTTAATCTCTTAAACTCTTTAAAACCAGCTCTAAACATAAAGACCTCCACCCATCCCGCAAAAAGAGACAAATCGGCGGCAAAGAAGCCTCTTGATGCTCAAGAAGGGGTGGGGGTGGCTGCTATTTCTAATTGGGATTTGGATACTTTGATGCAAAATAACGCGGTTTATACTGCAAACCAACGCGAACTCAAAAAATGTGGTGCTTCCGCCCAGGCTTTTGTTTCCTGGTTGATTTACAGCGCCACTCCCGCGGGAGCCAGGCTTACCGATCCGGTCGGCAATGCGATTGCGCGTTTACTAGATTCACCGAAAACCGGAGCGGGCGGCACCTGCAATATCCTGGCAGCGCTTCCGCCCCAAGAATTCAAAGCTGCGCTTGAAAAAGATTTGCACGGCGGGCTGGTTTCAACGTCCGGGTATTCCCTGGCTCTCAGACAAGCCTCAACGGATGTCAAAAAAGAACTTATGCAGCGCCTGTTTGGGATGCAAGAAAGAGATGGAACTTGATAAACCTCCGTGATAACAACCCTGCTGCTGGAGAATGGGTTGGAAGAATATCACGCGGTAAACGTGAAATTTAGACTTTCAACTGGTGGCCCCGGCGATGTTTTGGGATGAAAGCGGCGGCTAAACCTGTTCAGGGGCTTCCGTGTACAACGGGTAGAACCGTGTAAGGCCGTGTACAAGGCCGTGTAATGCCGTTTACCAAACCGTGTCCAGGCGCGTGTACCGGGTCGATCATGAACCACAGTTTTCCGATCTGCGCGAAGCAGACATGATTGAGAACAACGCCAATCAGGGAAATAATTCAGGGAATTAACCCAGTTAAAGAACTCCCCTGAGAACATGGGTTATTTCCCGGGGAATTATTTCCCTGGCATACGTCAACTTAAGTCCGGCTGTGTCAGGTGTCCGAAAACCCAGCTCACACGCTGACTATCTGCTTTCCTGATCTCCAGGAAAGCAGAGTTGTGAAAATCCAAGTCTCACATTATCGAGGAATAAGGTACCTCTCCCAAGACTAACTTCTATGAGCCAAAACGCTTTTTCCCTTTCGGGCATCCTTGCTGTTGAACCGGGCGCCGCTCCGCAGTTGATCGAATTCGGCGGCTCCGAAGTGCCGTATATCGTCGCGACCCTTTTGAGCGGCCCATCTTATGCGGGTGAATGTCATCCGGTCTACTTGACCGGCCAGGCGGCACAAATCGCTTTCGATGAGCTCAAAAAATACCCGGATGGTTTCTCCGCTCTGGCAGAGGGATCGCTGAAGACTTTCGCAGGCCAGACCCGTCCATGGGTCACCCACCTGAAGGTTTTCGAGCCTCGCGATCACAACTCATTGATTGCCTTGCTGATGCAACCTGGCAAACTCGCGGTTCTGATCGTGAAGTATTTGGGCAAGGCTCAGGTGCGCGCCCTGGTGGATGAGATCACCAAGGAGGCTGAGCATCAAAAAACTCGTCCATGAAAGTAACATTTAAAAAGAAAAAAGAAAAGTCTTGACTCTTCTTAGGAATTGGATTATTATTAAACCGGTTTAGTAAACCGGTTTAATAACCTCAACCCACTCTAAGGAGACCGCTATGAGAACACTCACCAAAACTCTTACACTGCTTGTAATCGTTGGAATGCTGACAGGCATTCTTGCGGCGTGCTCACCTGCAGCCAGTCCTACTACTCCTGCACAAGCAGAGCCGACTGCCGTTGTCGCACCGACACAAGTTCCTGAAGTTGTAGTTCCAACCGAAGCTCCGAAAACCGAACCTGTCAAGTTAACTTTTTGGCACAATTGGGAAGGCGCTAACGGAGACATTATGAAGGAACTGATCGATCGCTTTAACAAGCAAAATCCTGACATTCAAGTGGAAGCGGTATTCCAACCCTACGCGGACATCATGACGCTATACCAGACATCTATCGCTGGTGGCACCACGCCAGATGTGGCCGCTCTGGATCTGATTCTGGTTCCGCAACTCGTTGAGACTGGCGCAGTGGCATCTTTGGACGATTTCATTGCCAAAGACGCAGGCTCCAAAGTTGATGATTTTTACCCCATGTTGGCGAACTTTGATGTCATCAAGGGCAAACGCTATGCCTTGCCCGTAAGCACCAACAACATGCAATTGATTTGGAACAAGGATCTTTTCACGAAAGCTGGACTCGACCCCGAAAAAGCGCCTACAACTTGGGATGAAATGCAGACCATGGCTGAAAAATGCCAGGATCCCGCCAAGGGTGTGGTTGGATTTGAATACTATACACAACCCACCGGTGAAGGCATCACCTGGCAGTTTCAGGTTTGGCTTTGGGCTGCTGGCGGTAAATTCCTAAATGACGATAACACCAAGGCCGCTTTCAATACGCCTGAAGGTCTCAAAGCATTGACTTATGTTTCCGATATGCTCAAGGGCAAAGGCTCGCAGCCAGGTCCATGGGGTTTATTTGGCGACCAGAAAGCCTGCATGCAATTGGACGGTTCCTGGCTCTTCGGTTACCGCAAAGATGCACCCTTCAAGTGGGGTATTGCCGCCGTGCCAGCACCCGCAGGTGGCGTAACAGCCAGCAACATAGGTGGAGAGCATCTCTTTATGTTTGATGCAACCAAGAATAAAGAAGCTGCCTGGAAGTTTATGCAATATCTCACCGGTTCTGAGATTCAACTGGAATGGGATCAAAGGACAGGCTTCCTGCCTGTGCGTAAATCCGTAGCTGAAAATGCCGATTATCTCAAATGGGTCAATGAGACCGAGCCGCGCATGCTGCCCTTTGTTCAAGGAATGGCATCTGCCCACACTCGTCCGGCAACTGCCAAGTACTTTGCAGTATCAGACGCCTTTTCAAGAGAAATTCAGAAAGCCCTTTTGGGAGATGGGTCTCCCGCAGATGCGCTAACCGCAGCAGAAGCCGCTGTAAATGAAGCCTTGAAATAGTCCAATAATCTCTTTTCCTTGTGGGGCAGCGACTAAATGTCGCTGCCCCAACCAATGTCAATTCATCTCAAGGTAAAATACATTATGGGTCTTCGTTCAAAAGGTTCTGTTCATCGGATAAACCGTTCGCGCCGTAACGATCTTCCTACAGCGATCCTCTTCCTGTTGCCATCCCTGGTGGTATTGGGGGCCTTTAACTTTTATCCGGTTGGAGTGGTGTTCTTCTTAAGTCTATTCAAATGGGATAACCTATCCAAAGTAAAGACCTTCATTGGCCTGGATAATTGTGCCACGCTGGCCCAAAGTGACCGCTTTTGGAATTCTTTAAAGGTCACAGCCGAATATACCTTGGTTGTGACGGTAATAAGTATTGTCCTTGGTTTGATCCTTGCTGTTTTGCTAAACAACGGCTTTCTGATGGGCAAATCATTCTGGCGGGGAATATTTTTCTTACCCGTGGTAACACCGACTGTTGCAGCGGCGATGGTCTGGATTTTATTATTTAATCCGGGTTTTGGATTTGTCAATGTCATCTTACGATACTTTGGCATCGAAGGGCTGAACTGGCTGGCGGATAAAACCTGGGCGCTACCCACGGTGATGTCATTGGGCATCTGGAAGCGTATTGGGTTTACCCTGATTTTGTACCTGGCTGCGCTCCAGTCGTTATCGAAAGAATATTATGAGAGCGCAGAAATTGATGGGGCTAATTCGTTGCAACGTTTTATTTACATTACCGTTCCCTTGTTGCGTTCCACCACTATTATGCTGGTAATTTTGGGAGTAATTGACTCGTTCCTGGTTTTTGACCAGGTGATAGTACTTACCCGTGGCGGTCCCGCCAATGCAACCGAGGTAATTGGCATGTTCATGTATTCCAACTCTTTCTCGCTCTTCAAGCTGGGTTATGGATCAGCCATCTCTGTGGTCATGTTTCTAGTGGTGGCTTTGTTCACAATTATGCAATGGCGCTTCGTCGGCTTCGGTTCTGCGGAGGAATCAGAATGAGCAGCATTCAGAGGTTTATTCCCTGGCATTTATTGAGACGAAAGTACCGTATCACAGCGTTACTGGCCATCGTCCTTATCCCTGCGGCTTTCATCATCCTGGTTCCCTATTTGTGGATGTTCACAACTTCGTTGAAAGTTCGTGGAACCACCGGATTACCACCTTACCTGTTTCCAAATGTGTTCGTATTTGAGAATTACTCCAAAGCCTGGCAGGCAGCGCCATTCCTTCGCTACTATCTAAATACCGCATTCGTGGCGGCTGCCATGATTCTTGCGCGGGTGGTTTTTGCAAGCATGGCAGCATATGCTTTTGCATTTCTACGTTTTCCCGGTCGTAACATTCTGTTCCTGCTATTTTTGGGTACGATGATGATCCCTTTTCAGGCAACCATTATCCCCTCCTATCTAATTATTCGTGATTTACATTGGTTCAATACGTATCAGGCTTTGATAGTGCCACGCATGGTGGACGCTTTTTCAATCTTTCTTCTGCGTCAGGCGTTTATTTCCCTCCCCCGCGATTACTTGGATGCCGCCCACTTGGACGGCTGCTCACACTGGCAGGCGCTCTGGCGCATCGTTATCCCGCTGAATAGCTCATCGGTAGTGACGATGGCACTGTTTACTTTTCTTTTTGCGTGGAATGATTTTCTTTGGCCCCTACTCGTGGCCAACAATGAACAAATGCGCACCATTCAGGTTGGCCTACAGATCTTTGCTGGTCGATACCAGACTGAATGGACCTATATGATGGCAGGAACCGTCACAGCTACTCTGTTGCCAGTGATCTTTTTCCTGGCCGCACAGCGAAGTTTCATTTCGGGTATGACGCGTTCAGGTTTAAAAGGATAGTGTGTTTCCATGTTTGATAATTTAGACTCACCTGAATGGGTGAAGGACGCCATATTTTACCAAATATTCCCTGAGAGATTTGCTAATGGCAACCCGGAGAACGATCCTGCCTGGGTCTTGCCGTGGGGTACGCCGCCGACACCGCAAACCTTCATGGGCGGGGACCTGCAAGGCGTCCTTGATCACCTGCCATACCTGTGCGACCTGGGAGTTAACGTCATTTATATGACGCCGGTATTCACAGCACGATCCAACCACAAGTACGATACAAGCGATTATTTCCAAGTGGATCCGATCTTTGGTGACAAGGAGCTGCTTAAAAAGCTAGTGACTACAGCCCACGAAAACAATATTCGCGTTATCCTCGACGCTGTCTTCAACCATTGCGGGGACGGGTTTTGGGCGTTTCAAGATGTAATCGAAAAAGGGCGGGATTCACACTATTGTGATTGGTTCGTATTGGACAAATTTCCAATCGACCAGAATCCGCCTAATTATCAAACCTGTGGTGGGGCTGGCTTTCTGCCTAAGCTAAACATCACCAATCCTTCGGTGAAACAATATCTGTTAGATGCGGCAGTTTACTGGATGGAGGAAACGGATATCGATGGTTGGCGTCTTGACGTACCTTGGAAAGTGCCACTAGCCTTTTGGCGCGAGTTCAGACAAAAGGTAAAACAAATTCGTCCAGATGCGTACATCGTGGCTGAAGCCTGGCGGGATGGTTCACGCTGGTTGCAAGGTGATACCTGCGACGCGGTCATGAACTACCCTATGCGAGACTATATATTGGATTATTGCGCACGCGACGCAATGGATGCCGAAGACTTCGATCATTTTGTTACACGTCTCTATGAAATATACGGCCATGCTGCTCCTATGCAATTGAATTTGCTTGGTAGTCATGACACAGCGCGCTTGCTGACTTTATGTGGTGGTGATGTCTCTCGGGCAGTGCTGGCATTTATTTGCATGTTCACTGGCATTGGAGCGCCGATGATATATTACGGCGATGAAAATGGTATGGTAGGCGAGAACGATCCAGACTGCCGAAGGTGCATGGACTGGGACGATGGGCATTGGAATGAGACCATACGAAATGCGGTCAAGAAATTGACAAACCTGCGTAATGAGCACCCTGCATTGCGTACCGGACGTTATGAAACTTTGCTAACCTTCAACGGCGTTTATGCTTACCGGCGCAGCCTGGGTGACGATCAGGTGATTATTGTTACAAACCCGCGTGATATGCGCAAGCAACTTACTATTACTCTCCCTGCTTCAAACACAATTAACTATTGGATTGACGTTTTAAGCGGACTTGTTTTCACCAGTGATGAGAAACAACTACTCCTGCCAGAATTGCAGTCCCGGCAAGGACTTGTGCTCATCCCATTCACTCAATAATTCAAACTAAACCATGCCAAAAGTAAACATAAAAGACATTGCTCTAAAAGCCGGGATTTCCAAAACTGCGGTTTCTTTTGCTTTTAACAATCCCACCCGATTATCAGATACAACTCTTAAGCACATCCTGGCCATCGCCGAGGAAATGGGCTATTCACCCAACCCCGTGGCGCGTAGTATGTCTACAGGTCGAACTGGAGCGATTGGCCTACTGGTTCCGCAACCAATTAATGAAATTGTTCGCAATCCTCATTTCCCAGAATTTGTAGAGGGAATTGGCGAGGTATGTACCCTTTCAGGTCTATCACTGATGTTGGTCCCCCCGCTTAAGGGTAGCATGCGTCGGGCGATCGACAATGCAGCTGTTGATGGTTTCCTGACCCTCGGATTGGAGGAAGATAAGGCAACTATGGTAGTAGTGAGGCAGTGCCGGGTGCCGTTTGTGACAATAGACAGTGACCCGATTGAAGGTATTCCTGCGATCAATGTCGATGATAATGGAGGCGCCAACCAGGCCATGCAGTATTTATTGGAATTAGGCCATCGCAATATTGTCATACTGGCCATTCGTTCAGGGAAACAGGCGCGCTATCAGGAATATGTAGGCACCTTGGGCGCACGCATGCGGGGGTACCTGACAGCTCTCGATAAATACGGGTTAACTATCAATGGACGTTCAGTCCACCTGTTGGAATGTATTAGCACCGAGGACGGTGGAGTGGAGGGTTTTAAGGCTTTGTGGCGTTTTCGTAATAAGCCGACAGCGATTATTGCGATGAGCGATATTATTGCAATTGGTGTGATTAAGGCGGCGACAGCTTCTGGGTTAAACGTTCCTAAAGACCTGTCGGTTCTAGGATTCGATGATATCGCCTTAGCCAGCCTGATACATCCAGCCTTGACAACGGTTTCACAACCTTCAATTGAAAAAGGTCGGCAAGCTGCCAGCTTGCTTGTGAAATTAATCGAATCAACCGTTGAGCCGTCACACCAAATTCTTCCAACGCAGTTGGTTATTCGAGAAAGTGTTTGCCCACCTAATCATGGTTAATTCTGCTCATGAAATGTTGGAAGTTGTACAACAGGGCTGATAGATTTTTAGAGATATCTTGGGCAATTTGTCGTAAAAACTCTCTATTTGCCTATGAAAGTCTTGTCTGCCTATATCTGGATTTGTCAAGCAGGCGATTGGCGGGTTCAAGAGCGAAAATGAAATTGCCCAAACGGTCGTTCATTATCTTTGCTCAGACGGAACAAGCGAATAGCGACTGAGAAAGGGCGTGGTGAAACCTATCTTTGGAATAGAAAACAGCCGAGCAAAAGCGCGGCTGTTTTAGAGATATTGTTTTTTTACGAGTGAGCGCTGCTTAGTTTATCGCTGGCCAACCGATTCAGGCTGACCCCCGACTCCGCTGCTTCAAGAGCCAGTCTGCGGTGAAGTTCAGGGGGAACGCGCACCATGAAACGTCCGCTGTATTTTTTCGCTGCCAGAGGGTCAGGAACATGCTCTCCATTTACCTGTAAGTCAACCACGACCTCTGCGACTACCTGCCGAATTCCCTGAAGCGATGCTTCGGGTTCGGAGGCCAGCCAACTCAGGCTGGGAAATTCGATACACTGGCCAACATACTCACCATCCTCTTCAGACCAGGTGACACGATAAGTATAATGGTCATTCTGCAACATCATCTTGTGCCTCCAATCGCTCTATAGCTTTGAGTACTTGCTTGACTTGATAAGTTTTCGCCATTCCTTTATCATTTTGAATGTTGACGCGCGGATCACCTTGCCAGGGGGTTTTGTAAATCCGATGACTGCTACCAGTTTGTCTGGCTTCGCCAAAGTAGTGATCACAGACTTTGCAAAGGTCATTGAAGCTTACCCCTTTAGGATTTTGGCGAAGGCTGGCGAGAATTTCTTTAATTTTTGCCATAGTTAAATAATACCACTATTGATACTATTGTCAAGAAAACCATTTTGAAAGGTACGCATTTCGATGACATTTTCGTTAATGATTTGGTGATGCTTATTGTGACCAGGTATCTCACGCTGTTTTATCCATCAGCTTTCAGAACTCATCCCATGTAAAACACACACCTGACATAACTGACCGATTTTGAACTAATACACCAATCCACGCCACGCCCGTCGCTTGCGGACAGCCCTGGTTGACAACCTTCTCGATATAGCTATAATTCACATCAGTGTTGCGTTCCCGGGGATAACTGTATCTATTGCTCGTCTGATCCAAAAAGCGTTCCCTTCCCGGGAGCGCTTTTTTTATTTCCCATCGGAGAAGGCAAGCATGACTCAAAAAGCTTTACTGCCCAAGAATTCCGTTTTCCCTGATCTCGTCGGTGACATTCCCGTGGTGGTTTTCTACGTGGACGTCGCCCAGGACAGGCTGTTGGAATACCGTATGAGCAAGCTCTCGGAAGTGGCCGCTACCATCGCGGTCATCCAGGACAGCCAAAAGGCCGAAAAGGGGGCGCACGATGGCAAGAAATAACCGCGTCGCCGTGCAAGGCGACCTGACCGGCGATATCCATTACGACATCATCCAGAAGGATGGCCGGGTTATTCCATTCCTGCGCGT
>JAPLGT010000244.1:0-2954 GCA_026390035.1 Chloroflexota bacterium | reverse complement strand
ATAAGGAGAGAACTTCATGCAAAACTACACGGACACCTATCGCAAGAAACAAGCCCAGACCATTCGCGCTCGTCAATTGGATGGCATGCTGCTGGCCATCGACGACTACTGTGCGGATCAATTCCCGCTGCCAGTGATCAACGGTATTGCCCGTCCGGGTAAGTACGGTGGCTTCGAAACCGACCTCGGTCCCTTTCAACGCTCAACGGGTATCCCCACCTGGGAAATCCAGGCTCGCTTTCTGCCGGATGTCGCGCTCGTGCCTCTGCGCCTGGCTTCTGTCCACGCGCACGAAACCGGGCTGAAGGTCACCATCGATGATGGCACCCGACTTTCCCTGGATGAAATCTGGACCGCCGAGAAGAACGCCTACGAGCTGCTGACGAAGGTCAACCAGCATCTGGCCAGTGATCACGCCTTGGGCGCAACCGCCTGGGAATTGACCTGGGAAGACAGCTTCTTTCAGAACCGTCCACGCCTGATGCGCCTGATGAACGACCATGTTTCCGTGGTCTGTTCCAGCGCTGCCTGGGATGCGGATGGCACGCAGCTGGTTGCCGCCACATTAGTTTCACCAGAACAACAGAGCCTGAGAGCGATCACGGCCACCCTGGCCACCAACTCGAAAAAGGGGTTGACCCTTTCAGCCGATGGCGTCTCACACTACCTGAACAACGCGCGACGCGGTTTCACAGCCGTTTCCGGTGGGTCTTTCCCAATCGGGCGCGGAGGGGCATGTGCTGACCATCCTGCACCCGCTGACGGGCAACCCACAGGAGCAGACTGCCGATCATTTCTATGTGCTGGTCGCCAAAGGCCAGGATCTGCAATCCGTTTTCAGCGAGCGCCTGGCGCTGGCCATCCCCTGGCCAACAAAGCCGGAATGGGCCGAGTACCTGCTTTCCGCGGGTCTTGAAAAGGATTTGCTGACCCACCTGGAGACGAGCGGCCCGGATTTTTCCGCCGCGCTGTGCGTTCAAAAGAACTCCAGCGGCTGGAAGGAAGTGCTCGAAGCCGGGATCGCAAAAGGCAGGATCAGTCTGTAACTGACCAAACGGGATTTTCCTTCCCATCACATTCATCATCCACAGGGAGCGGCGTGTTCAACGTCGCTCTTTTGATTCACCGACAAGGAGCGATTATGGCACGCCTGGAAGCACAATCGAAATTACTTTATTATCCCACCCCGAACCATGTGACTGATCTACTCGGCACCTGGTTCAAGACCATCTGTCCGGCGCGCCTGGCAGATCCGTGCTGCGGTACGGGTGAAGCCCTGCGGCGCTTTGCAAATGGCCTCGGGCTGCAGTTCCCAATCGAAACCTGGGGCGTCGAGCTCTCCTACAGCCGCGCACAGGAAGCCGCGAAAACTTTGGATCGCGTTCTGCCCGCTTCATTCTACAGCCTGACGGCCTCCAGATGGAGCCCGGCCAGCGTCGGACTCGTCTTTAATAATTGTCCGTATGACTGGTCCGAAATCTACGAACGCGATCCGAAATGTGACTTTACCCATAACTTTGCCGCTTTGGCAAGATTATGCTTCCAAATGTAGTTTTGGTTAGAAGACCTCAACTCTCCCAACCCAATTCTCGCAGCGTGGCGTGCCAAACCACCCTTGCCATCGGGTGGCGCATAAACCCAGGAACGCTCAAAAGCGCCTCAACTCGATATGCGCTAGGATATTTTCCCTGCTCATGGATAACCAAAATATCCCGGCGCACTTCAGCACACAATTGTTGGGTGCGTTGTTCGCCTCGTTCTTTTTGGTAAGCCATAAATCGGGCAGAAATAGCCCGGCACTGGTCTGGAAAATGGTTGTAGATAATCGCGTTTTCATACCCTAATGTTTTGCTAACCTGGCGCATGGGTAGAGGTGGTTCAGCCTTGCTATCGAGAACATCCAATAAAACCTTGCGAACTTTTTCGTAATCAAAGGTTCTCCGTAAACGCTTCGGACGATCTACCTGGATGGTCAATCTGTCTTTGTCGAAGTTTGCATCAATCACTGCGCTTTGGCCGAGGATGAAAACATCCTTCAAGGATGTCCCAAAAAGATGGCAAAGCCGCAGCAGTGTCCCGAGTAGAGGTCGCTGTTTTCGGAACCGCCAACCATCAATTGATGATTCTGAAATCTGCAACTGACGTGCGAAGGTTTTTGCCTGGCCTTCAGTCATTAGATCAACCCATCGATTCACGGTACTACAAACATTTTGAATAGTGGGTTCTGCTGATATAGCTGGTGCAGTAGCAAGCAAAGCACCAACTTCTTGTGTCACCCAGGTTTGCCAGGCGCATTCTTCTTTTGGAACGACTCTGCTCTCTGGGTATAGGTTTTGTAAAGAAAACCCAAGCCACCGGTTGCAGTGAGAGCAATGCCCAGGTTGTGCATGTGATCCTAGAATTGGTTGGGTTTTCAGGCAATCTGGGTAAGGACATGTAGAAACCAGATAACAATGGTGAATAGGACAAACTGTCACCACTTTCAAAGACCAGAGCAGCGGTTCGTAGATCACCTGCCCAGTTTCCCACCAACTGTTAAAACAAAAGGGGCACCAAACTTGGCTGTGACGTAATAAACCTCGCGAAGGTAAAACGGAACTCCAAGTTAACAAAGTCAGAAAACGCAAATCCTGGCGTAAGGTCAAAGCCTGCAAAGCACTTACCATATCCTCGGCGGAATGACCGGTGCCATTTATTGGGCGAGCACTCGTTGCCAAGAATGAGGATAGGCTGCTATTCACTGGTCGAATCAGGTAATCTCGTCCAAACAAAGGCAGCAGTTCATGGATCATCAGGGTGCGCGTGGTCACGCCATGCGTACCTGCCAGCCGAGAAATGTACCCGGTCAGGCTTTCCACGGCTGCCGTTTCCATTCCCACCGGTTCCAGATTATGGAGGCGGCTGTGGGGTGAACGAAAAGCGGCCATATTCCAAGCCCTGGGGTCCAAAGCGCT
>JAPLGT010000332.1:3922-4692 GCA_026390035.1 Chloroflexota bacterium | reverse complement strand
GCAGCTTGGCCTTTTTTTCAAATATCTCTTCTCAGTTCACAACTCATTGAACCATCCCACATAAGCGGTTTGTAAACTGGCCTGTACTAGCTAACCACCCCAAAAACGTCTTTTTCGGTCTATGCACTGATTAAGTCATATTTGGGTGCACTCTCCTAAATCAGCGCGTCAGTGAGTAAAGGAGTCCGTCAATGACAACACCAATACCCGATGATGAGCATGCAAAAGCACAAGTCTCGAAAGAACTGGAAGATGCTAAAACCTTAGCGAAAACTCTCAACTTTGAAGAAGTTAAGAGTGGCGAGTGGTTTATCAAATTACTACAGCAAGTCGTAAGGGCTTACGACCGTAATGCAAGATCCACATATTTCCAACAAAAGTACCCTGGTCTGTCCCCGGATGAAATCGCGGATATTCTTACTTCAGTAACAGTAAAGTACGCCACTATCGCTGGAGCAATTACAGGGATCGCCGCATCAGCAAATGAAATTGTCGCCATAAGTTCGGTAGGTCTGACAGCCGCGTTATTTGTTGGGAGCATTGGCGCAGAAATGCTGTACCTTTCCAATATTCAAATGCGGCTTGTGCTGGATATGTCGGTGCTGTATGACTTGCAGTTAGACACGGGAGACCCAGAAGATATACTCCTAATTTTCGGGTATGCGCTGGGCGTCGCGCCCGCTGAAGTGCTTGGCAAAGGTTTACAAGTTGCGGTGAGGGTAGGCGCAAAAAACGCAATCAAGGAAGTGGTGAGCAAAGGAACGCTAGAG
>JAPLGT010000332.1:0-3772 GCA_026390035.1 Chloroflexota bacterium | reverse complement strand
TCTGCAAAGGACAATCATCAAATATGCGGTTCCCGTTGCTTCAGCCGCTGTGGGTAGTGGCTACAACTATATTGCCACGAAGTCCGTTGGGAAAATTGCCAAAATCCATTTCAAGAACAGGGGTAAAGTGACTGACGAATTGCGGGCAGTCATTTCAAAGCAAAATATCTACGATTTAGCTATACCTGCCGCCGCAATGTTTATGGCGCAGGTTGACGGCACCGTGTCGTCCAAAGAAAAGGAACTCTATCGGGCCATGCTTTCGCGTATGTCCTTTGAAGAAAATACGCCTGCCGATTTCAACAGGCTCGTCAGCGAAGAACATAGCATTCTTGAAGCCGTATCGCAAATAGAAGATGTTGAATTACGAAAAACCTTGATTGAATTGCTAACACTGATGGCAATATATGACGGCATATTGGCTAATGAGGAGCGCGAATTCCTAACAAGTGCCGCTGAAAGATTGGGCGTTTCGTTGGATATCGAGCAAGTGGAGAAACGAGCAAAAGAGTATCAGGTCATAGTTGAAAAGAACTTGCTGGAGAGAACGGCGGGAGCAATGGGTGGCGCGGCAGTAGCGGCAATTGGCTCGGCGGGACAAGCTGCCAACAGACTCAAGGATGCACTTGGAAAAGCAGTGAATCGGCAAGATAGTGGCAAATCTTCCACATCCCCGGCATCCACACAGGTTGACCCTCTAGAGAGACTCATGAAACTCAAGCAAATGTTTGAAGCTGGGCTAATAAATCAGGGCGAGTTCGATACTAAGAAAGCAGAAATTTTGTCTAACATATAAGTGTAAAACCAAGTATAGGTGCGCACCCAATCCGCCATGCTATCACAGCAATTAGAGAAAGGATAGTAGAAAATGGCAGAAGTAGTGTTATTCCACCACGCACAAGGGCTGACCCCTGGCGTTGCAGCGTTTGCTGATGAGCTGCGCCACTCCGGGCACACCGTCCACACGCCGGATCTTTTCGATGGCCGCACATTCGACTCCATTGAAAAAGGCATGAGTTTTGTCAAAGAACTTGGGTTTGACGAGGTAATGGCGCGTGGAGAACGAGCCGTAGAAGCACTGCCTGCAGAGTTAGTCTTTGCCGGCTTCTCTCTAGGTGTCGTCCCGGCTCAGATGTTAGCCCAAACCCGGCCTGGCGCACGCGGGGCGCTTTTCTTCTATGCTTGTATCCCGGTCTCGGAGTTTGGGAAGACCTGGCCGAAGGGGTTGCCGGTTCAGGTACATGGCATGGATGCCGATCCAATCTTCGTGGGCGAGGGGGACATCGATGCTGCGCGCGCACTAATCGCAGAAGCGGAAGATGGAGAACTCTTTCTCTACCCTGGCGACCAACACTACTTTGCGGACAGTTCGCTTCCTTCCTTCGATGCCCAGGCAACCGCGCTCCTGTTGAAGCGGGTACTAAAGTTTCTCGCTGCACTATGAATAAGGCGAAACACAGGTGTGATCGAATCCGGAGCACTTACCAACGCGTCCAGCCGACAGATTTTACGGTTCTGCCAAAAAACCTTATCGGCGCTCATATATATTGTTGGTTTCGTTGGTTGGCTCTCTTCACCCACGGCTAACGAAAACCGTTGGTGCGCCAAGCGAAGCTTGGCGTTTCTTGCAGGGTGAAAGACCCTGTCGAACAAGGCCAAACCAGCCAATCGTACCGAGTGTTGCAGTGATGAAGGAAGCCGCTCAGGTCGGTTTGAGAAGTTACCGACAGTAGAGAAAACCTCGGCTTGGAGCAGGGATACTAGCAACTTCAACGAACCTGCCAGGCAGGCACACAAAATTCTTGTATCAGCGACTGAACAGCATCATTGAAGCGTACACAGGCAACGACGTAGGCCACAAAGAAATCATCGCTTCCTGAAGTCTTGATATAGTCCCGTTATTAGCGTCGGTGGAATACTCGATGCTGTGGACAAAATCACCGTCAAGTTGAAGTTTGGAAAATACAACTGTCTGGTCGAGGCTGATACTGCCGGTTACTTCGAAAATATCGACCATGCGTTGATTTCTCATGCGCTGGTTTCATTGGAGGGTGGAAGAATTCGAAGAGTTGCGCAATCCGCATAGTTGCCAAATTGTTATAATGCAAAAGGATTCAAATGACCGGTTCGATTTAATCGACGCATTAGCTGGGAGATAAGTATCCGTATTCTTGCACAAAATACCCAACTGCCTGGCCCCTTTGGAGATATTGTGAAACAGTCAATCGTACATATCGCACTCGTGGTAAGAGACTATGATGAAGCCATTGCGTTTTACACCGAGAAACTTCACTTTACACTTATTGAAGATACCAATCAACCAGAACAAGATAAACGCTGGGTTGTGGTTTCTCCTCCAGGCTCTAGTGGAACAACACTGCTTTTGGCTAAAGCATCAAAACCTGAACAAGAGCCCTTTATAGGAAATCAAACGGGCGGAAGAGTATTTCTATTTCTCAACACAGATGAATTCTGGAAAGATTATGAAGAGATGGTCTCAAAAGGTATAAAGTTCATACGAGCACCCAAAGAAGAATCGTATGGGCTGGTTGCTGTGTTTGAAGATTTATATGGAAACCGATGGGATTTACTACAACTTGAGGTTAACCACCCGCTATTCCAGCGAACAGGGTGAGTTAGTTTTCATAAACAGATTCCTATCTCTAAATAACCAGGTTTCAACAAATCAATTGTTGGCTTCGGCTTTATCCACTTTTAGCAACCCTTCTTATCGACACCAAACCGCCAAACACATCTCATTATTCGAGGATCATTGTGCAACTAAAACTATTCCAGGTTGATGCTTTCACCGACAAAGTATTCGGTGGCAATCCGGCAGCAGTTTGTCCTCTCGAACACTGGCTTCCAGATGATCTTATGCAAAGAATCGCGATAGAAAACTCTGTTGCAGAAACTGCGTTTTTTATTCCAATAAATGGTGGGTTTGAAATTCGTTGGTTTACTCCAGAAATTGAGATGGATTTATGCGGACACGCAACCCTGGCAACAGCGCACGTTATTGCAAGACATCTCAACTACTCCGAGCCTTCGATCAAATTCCAATCATTAAGCGGTGAGCTGATGGTAATAGTTCAAGATGAGTTATTGACTCTCAACTTTCCATCCCGTAAACCAGAACCAAGTGATGTTCCTCAAATAATTTTAGACGCATTTCAGGAAAAACCTGTTGAAGTCCTAAAATCCCGGGACTATCTGCTTGTATTTGAAACTGAAGAAATAATCCGCCAGATTGAACCCAATCAAAGCATTCTTAATCACATAAATCTCGACCCTGGCGGTGTTATCGTCACAGCCCAAGGCAACGAAGTGGATTTTGTTTCGCGCTACTTTACGCCACAAGCAAGCATCTTTGAAGACCCAGTAACAGGCTCGGCGCATTGCTCGCTGATTCCATATTGGAGCAAAAAACTTGGAAAAACGTCTTTGCATGCTTTGCAAGTCTCACAAAGGGTTGGAAAACTCTACTGTCAGGATTTGGGCGAAAGGGTTTTAATTTCAGGGCAGGCGGTCACATATTTGGAAGGACGGATTACTGTCTAAATTAACAATAAAATATTGCCTGTCCCAATCATCGATAAAAAAAGCCTGACCCACCCGGCGAGGTGAAAGGTAAATCCAGTAGGCAATCAAATCCAGCTTCAAATTCATGATATTGACATTATCCTTGAGCCGGCAGAAGGTGACTATATGCCATCTCCAAGGGGGCTGTTCCAGCATTACAATTTATCATGGGAAGATGGTCTTTGAGATT
>JAPLGT010000041.1:0-15184 GCA_026390035.1 Chloroflexota bacterium | reverse complement strand
CAAGTGTGATGGGAACTGCTTTTTTCATCCAGATCTTTCGGATGCCCATCACGGCTGTATATGCCAGCAATATGGCCGCTGATGAAATGATTCCGTGGCTGCGAAATAAGGCTGAAAAGCCAAAAAGTAAGCCGGCTAGTATATTGTTGCGCGTCTGGTGATTGGTCTCATTATCCTGGAATTCATTTCTCCATAAGAAATAAATGCCACCAATTGAAAAAGCTGCTGCGCCGATATCTGGGCTGACGCTGTTTGCGTAGTGGAAGATAAGTGGGTAAAAGATCGTCACAAGTACTACGGTAACCAGCCCCCAGGTTGATTTCTTCATTAAAAAAAAGAGACTTGAGATCCAACCTACGAACAGTCCGGCAAAGGCAATATTAAGAATAAAAGCGAAATAGGTTACGTACGAGTAAGGAATGAAACGCAAGAGAAAAGGATAACCGATTGGAAAAAAACCATTATAAAGTGATGCTGGCTCAGAAATTGACAGGTGCTTGGCGTAATAAAGTACGCCCCAAAAATCATTTAATGTCACTTGGAATCGAATAAAAAAGCCACTAATTGTAAAAGTAATAATCGCAACCAGGGCCGAAAGGAGTAGAACAATCTTGTCGTTGAAGATAAAAGTCTTGTTTTGTGGCATTCGAAACCTCATCACCCCGAAAATTTACAAAGGGCTAACGGATTATAATGCATAAAAAAATGTCTAAATGGCAAGGATTTTGCCGGTAAACTTCTGAATGATTTGAAAGAAATCTTTTTTCAATAGCTACCATCCCTGACATGGATTTATTCGCCGGTGTTGAATGCGGAAATAAATGTAAGCGTTGAGTCCCCAGGGCCGCACCAAATAAAACCAGATCAGGCTTGACCGTTAACCGTTATTCAGGTCAAATAGGATTGCATCAAAACTTCTAGATAGGGCTATTGGTTGAATTAGTTCGGTCTTTCTGATGTTAATGATGGACGGCAGCACAAAATTTTTAATTTGTACAAAAGTCGAGGCATCTTTTAATGCAAAAATTATTGATCGCAACAGGAAATCTCGGAAAAGTAAAGGAGCTACAGATCTTGCTTGCAAGCCTGGATGTGCAGTTGGTTACGCCAGCTGAGGTCGGGTTGAATTTGGAAGTGCTCGAAGATGGCGAAACCTATGCAGAAAATGCCGGAAAAAAAGCCCTGGTTTACAGCCAGGCCAGCGGATTGATCGCATTTGCGGATGATTCTGGTCTGGAAGTAGACGCACTGGGTGGAGCGCCGGGGTTGTATTCAGCACGCTATTCACCACTGCCAGGAAATAAGCTTGCCACGGATGCCGACCGGCGGGCATATATGTTAAAAAACCTGTCTGGCAAGCCGCGCCCCTGGACGGCTCACTTCCATGCCACGATCGCGATTAGTCGGCTGGATGGTCCACTGCTTTTTGCAGAAGGAAATTGTTTTGGAGAGATTATTCCTGAAGAGCGCGGAGATAATGGCTTTGGGTATGATCCGATCTTTTTTATTCCCGAAACAAACCGTACCATGGCAGAGTTATCCATGGATGAGAAAAATCGCTTGAGCCATCGCGCCCTGGCGGTGAAAAATGCGCTGCCACTTTTACAAATGCTATTAAAGGGTTGATGGCAGCGGCAGCATGTTGGGGCACCCCATGATATTTAATTTTCTCCGCCAGGAGCATGCGCAACAAGTTTACAGATTCGAGCCACCGGGCTGGTAGGTAATGCTGTTCAGGAATAAATTCAACGAATTGGCAACCATCAAGGGCTGTTCCAACATGACCATATGCCCGGCTCCATCAATGACATGCAGCATGGATTTTTTAATGCGACCGTGCATGGCCTCAGAGTAGCGCACAGGGGTCATCCTGTCTTCAGATCCGCAGATGATTAAAGCAGGCGCTTTTATGCGGCCTTGCATGCTGGTTTCATCGAAGACATCGCAGGCCATAAAATCGCCGTGAAGGACCGGGTAGCGGATCTCTGCCATGCGCTCGGCGGCCAATTCTTTGGTGCGCGGATCGGTATGGGGCCCAAACGCCAGGTTTGTGATTGATTTGATGCAAAGTGGTAACGTGGCTGCGACGGATGAGCTTGAGAGCAAGTCGGATGAAACATGCAGGCGTGGGGCGGTTCCAATCAGCCCCAAACCGAGCGTCCGGCTGGGATGATGAATGCCCAGCCAGAGTGCTACGGCACCGCCCATGGAGTGGCCAACAAAGACAGCTTTCTGGATTTTGAGGGCTTCCATAAATTCAAGCACACTGCGGGCATAATCAGCGATGGATTGGCGCCCAATACCTTCGGATTTTCCATGTCCGGGCAGATCAATCGCGTAAATACGCTGATCTTTCAGCCGTCGGATTTCAGGGGGCCAGTGCAGATGATTGCCGCCGGCACCATGTATCAGAATAACTGCCGGCCGTGCCCAATGACCGCCGTTATCGAAGTAGTACAAACCTGTTATAAGTGGCATATTTCCTTAAGGAAGAACATAGGATTTTGACGAGAAAAATTAACTGGCAATTGACTGCGTAACTTGCTATTGGTGTCCAGACCTATTCCCCCGGCCCCCTTCCCGAAACAGGAAGGGGGAGCAAAGCAGCCATAAATTACAGGTTTTTGCTTCAAAACGGGCAGAGAAAAGCGTTGGAGACAAAGGGTGTTTGAGTAGCAATCGTGTCCTGGCGCTGATAGGATCGCAAATTATGCGGTACTGCATTAAATGTATTTGTATTTATTCACGGCTCATCGGTTTTGTTTTTGGACATGCTGATTTTTGCTGTGCGGACCGCTGCGTGTGGTAATAAAAGGTTTGCCTGGTAAGTAGTCTTCCGCTAATCTGATGAGAGCCAATTTTTTGTGGCTATTTTGGGGAAGTTCTTCTACAAAATAATCACCCGTGGGGCAGTCCATTGATTTTGGTTTCGATGGGCGTGGTGCTTAGACCGGAGCCTGGATGGTGGTGAGTAAGCAGCTGTGTTTATTATGAACTGGTATTTGGGTTTTCCTGTTTATCGCGGGCGTTGTTGAGCAGGTCAGAGGCTTCTTCGGTGAGTGGGATGAAGACCTGGATCCTGGTGCCTTTGCCAGGTGATGTGTGAATATTTAAGACGCCATTGACCAGTTCGGTGCGTTCGCGCAAATTTACCATTCCGAGACTGCCGCGCTTATCGTAAGATTTGTTGATTTCTTCCAGATCGAAGCCGACACCGTTATCGGAAATCTCAAGGAAGGCAATTTCAGGATGCTTGGGCAGCGGATTCAGCCGGACCCATATTTGAGGTGCTTTGGCGTGTTTGCGGGCATTGTTGACGGCTTCTTCGGCTATATAAAAAATTACCCCGCTTTTCCCCATTTCAATCAGGCTGGCAAGTTTTTCATCCACCTGGATGCTGACTTCCTGATTGTAGGTTTCATGCATTTTGTCAGCGTTGGCTTGTAATGCAGCCATCAGGCCCTGCGATTCGAGTACCAGCGGGCGAAGTGTGAATAACATGTGCCTGATTTCCTTGGTTGTGCGCCGGGCCAGTTCCTCGATTTTTACCAGTTCTTCCAGTGCCGAAGCCGGGTCGCGTTCGATCATCCGCCGTGCCAGGCTGACGCGCATGGCGATGGCTGCCACAGATTGGGTTGGACCATCATGCAGATCACGGGCCAGTTTTTTGCGAGCTTCTTCCTGGACTTCCACCATGCGTTCTTTTTCATCAGCCAGATCCTGGTACAGGCGGGCATTCTGGATGGCGATGATCGCCTGGCGGCCAACAATGGCTAAAACATCACAGCGTTCGCGGTTAAAGTAGCCCGGGGTTGGGTGCCCAAAGATCATTACGCCATAAACATTGTAACCACTGCGCATGGGCAGGCAATAAACAGATTTGCAATGCGATAATCCAATCACGCGGCTTAATTCAGGATCTTTAGATAAGCTTTCGGTGACAAGTGGTTCGCCTTCTTCGATGACCTGTGCCAGGATGCCTTCTTTGGCCGGAAAGGTGGCGCGTAAATCGGTCTGAGTGAAGCGCCGCGCTGAACCAACGATCAATTGTGCATTCTGAAATAGTAAGACTGCGCTGGCAAAACCAAGATCAGCCGGGACGGTATCCTGGGTTGGATCTGTATCTTCGACATGCAAGGCGTTGACGCTTAAATCAAGGGCCGAATCAAGAACACGTTTATAGCTGAGAGTGGATGTTAGCGTGGAAGAAAGGTTATAGATGGCTCGCAGCCGGTCGGTATCCACCATTTGCTGTTTTTCGCGTTGGGTCAGTTGTTTTTTCCGTTCGGATTTCAGCTGGTTGTAGGTTTGCTGGCTGATATAACCAAATAAGCCGCCCAGGGCGAGTGTGGCAGCCGCTCCAATGCTGACTAATAGAATATTGCTGGTGTGGAATAAAATGTCAACCGTTTCGACGGCCACCATGAAGGCAGCTGCCAGCAATCCACCCTTGAAATTGTAATAAAGACTGCTGCTGAAGAGTGGCAGCAGAACGATCCAGGCCGCCGGGCCCATCAAGCCACCTGCCACCCAGAAGAACAGGGCTGCAATGGAAAGATCCATGGCAATACAGATTTCCCGGTGAAACTTGAGGCGGCGGCTCTGACCAGCCAACCACATCAGGAGCGCGTTCCAGATGACCAGTACAACCAGCAGTAGATTCCCAGGTGATATGAGCGCTCCCGCCAGAGAGAGAGAGACCGTTGTTCCAAGCAAAATAACCCAGCGAAGTGAAACTACATACCAATCAACCAGGTAAGGGGAGTCAGAACGATTCATATATCCTAATAATAACCGAATCTGGCCTGTTTATGATAAAGAATCATATCAAAACTGCAAAAAGAAGCGTTTTGTGATCCAACGGGGGGGTATTTTTACCCGTTGTATTAAATTTCGTACCCCATTTTTTTTAGGGTGCCGCCAAATTTTTCAGAGAGGATTTTTTGTTCATCGTTTGAGTAGCGTTCGCGAAAGCGCCCGACCTGGCCTTTAAAGAAATGTGTGCCTTGCTGACCCTGAACTTGCCCGGCTGGACGGTACTTTTCGACCACACCTTTGACTGCCTCATTCTGTGGGGTGCGCTGCACGCCCAGAAAAAGGACGAGTTTTTCGGCCTCGCTGTCGTAGTTTTGCAGCAAGTCTTCGTAACGTGATTTCAGAACGCCAGGAACCTGCATCCATTTTTCCCAGTCCTGAACGTACTCCGTAAAAAAGTCCATTGTTTTTTGGAAATCTGTCAGATGGGAAAAGGCGTTTGGCCGGCCTTGTTTTTCCAGGACGCGTTTGCCGTAATCAAAGGCTGAGAGCATTGCATCGCGTGGGTCGCGGTAAATATAGGTGGCGCGGATGAGCCCGCCCTGGATCATTGCTCTGGCCCAGATGGTTGGTCCCGAGTGGGCTTTGATGACAAAGGTGTGACCGGCGAGTGCCGGCCGGGCTACCATGATCAGCCGCCGGGCACTCAGCACACCTATGTTGCAGTTCACGTCTGTGAGGATATTTTGTAAACCAAACCTGGTCCTGATATCGCGCGCATCGTCGCAGCCTGTTGTGGCCATCAGGTCATGCACAAGGTTATAGTGCCAACCTGAGCCGGCGCGCGGCATGCCTACAGAAAGAATAATCATGATAATTCCTTTTGTTTATCGGTATTCTGAATTGTAAAAGCGCCTGCCGCTCCTGCCAGGATCCCAAGATTGATCCACATTTCAGGGGTAACGAATGAATCTTGTGAAATGCCCTGGAAAACCACCGCAACCAGCGCAAATAAGCCTGCGGTGGCCAGCCAACGCGCTGTGCTGGACTGCGCGCTAGAGCGCAGCAGGTTGATGCAATCTGCAAACAAGGCCAGATAAAATGCCAGGAATAGCACGAATCCGATCAGCCCGGTTTCGGTTAACAGGCGCACATAAAGATTTTTTGGGTTTGGATAAAGATTGGAAGCCGGGCTCAATTGCCGGGCAATTTCTGGCTCGCCGGATAAGACCCAATCCGGCATGTTTTGATAAATCCAGAAACCGCTCGCGCCAAGCCCGACACCGGTGAGAGGGTGTGCATCGAAGGCGGTCAGCGCTGCGGATGCGTATGCCAGTCGCGGCCCGAGATAGACGTCCTGGGCGTATGAGATCAGGTCAGTCTTGTCTGATTGGAAAAATGCAGCGATATAGCCTTTATCTGCTAAAAAAATGGATGCGCCTGCCAAAACTGACAGGCTCACAGCCGCTAAAAGGATACGGCTGCCAGTGGTTTTGATCGTTGTCGAGAGATTTGATCGGTTCTGGCGGTTGAATCCTGCCCTTACCCAACCCCAAAAGGCGAATAAAGTTTGTTTGCCAGCCAGGGTGAAGGTAACTGCGCCTGCCAACAGGGCGATGGCCAGGCCAGAGCGGGAATATGTCATCATTAAGCCAGTTAAAGCGGCTAATAACAGAAGTGGTTCGACAAAGGTTCGCAAACGCGAGATTGTAAGCCAATTTGCCGAAGGCGGCGCGTTATTGGCGAGGGCGCGGTAGCGGATTATTACCGCAGAAACAAGCCAGGGCAGGTACAGGGCAGCAATCTGGCCGGCCAACCAGGAAGGTTCATACGCGAACCCTGATATGCGCTTATTTTTGACGAGACCGCGTACCGAAAATAGATTTTGGATTTGCAGGAGTTGTTTGCGGTAACCGTTATTCAGACCAATGAACTGGATTGCTCCCCAAATGAGGTGCGCGACGAGCCCGACGAGCAGGCATTTGACTGAAAATTTTAGGTCTGCCTCGTCCTGGTTCATCCATATAGCAGCGACAAAAAACGATAGTCCGATTATCAGGGTCACTACTGCTCGAATTGCCCGATCGAAAAAATCCACGCCGCGTAGTTCCACCGGCGCAAGTGTCATTCCAAAAGCGGTGGCAGCCAGGGCAACCAGTAAAAATGCCAATAAGATGGTCAGCACCCCAGGCCAGGGGCGCTGGATTTCGCCTCGTTTGATGCGTATCAATAGAACCGGTATTAATAATGCCAGGGGGTAAAGCGCCAATGGACGAACATAAGTCCCCGCGCCCATAAATGGCATGAAGCGAAAGCTGGTGACAGGCAGCGTCACCAGGACGAGGCCCCAGAGTACCTGCGAAATGGAGGCAGTTCTCAGCTTACGCACGTTCGTGGTTCCCAGACTGGTCTTTGCGATCCGATCTTTGGATGCCTGCCAGGGGGCTAAATAGGATGATCAGGCCTGCCAGTGCCAAGAACAAGCCTGCGCCAGAGACTGCATAGATTGCCAGGCTGCTTTTGCGCGTGACGGGTAGATTTTCGCTAGCGCGCTGTGCCAAAGAGACTTGTATTTCTGGCGTAATTGCGAGTGATCTGGATTCCAGGCTTTGGAGTTGAGCCTGTAAGGTAGGGTCAGCGGGGTGGCTTTCCAGGGCTTTGCGGGAGGCATCCAGTGTGACGGCGGTTTGAATGCCCTGCTGCAGCTGGGCAGTGAACGCTTCAGCCCAGGCTGTTGCCAGCCTGGCGGCCAAATCGGCAGATGGGTCACTGGCGTAAAAATGCCAGCCGCCATCCTGGGGTTGGCTGAGTTCCAGCTTGCCAGCCAGGGAGCGCAGTTCTGAGACGGGCAAACCTGATTGCGCGGCAACCAGTTGGAGGGTTGTATCTGCCCAGGCGAGTTCTTCGACTTTGCGGCTCTCGCGTTCCAGATAATAGAACAATTCATTATCAGGCTTATTGGGCCAGGCTTTTTCCATATTGAAACTGACCACTACCGTGGCTCGGGCGCGATATTCGGGCGGATTGATAAAATAAAATGCCATGCCAGCCAGGCTGCCGATCAGAGCGCCAAGCACCCAGAAGCGCCAGGCACGCAGCAGGCGGATAAGGTCATCGGAAGAAGCCGGGGAGAGTAGGGTTTTCATTTTGTTAGCGCTTCACTGATCTTGAGTTCGGGTTGGCTTGCATCTGTCGCTTTCGGCGCCAATTTAATATTGGTGCGACAAGTTTGCGGACATAATATTTGGCGACGATTTGGGCAAAGATGGAACCACCATCACGGTAATGGACTTTGAGCATTTCTGGCCAGCAGCGGTCGTCGGCCAGGATGGTTTTGCCGCTGTTGTGCAGCCGGAAGTTGGCCCAAGTCTGTTCGGGCAGGTAAGCCAGGGGTGCGAGTTTTGCCAAGCGTACCCACAGGTCATAGTCCATTGCAAAGTAAAAATCCTGGTCGAGCGGGCCGGCTTGTTTCCAGAGGTCCGCGCGGAAAAAAGCTGCTTGTTGTGGAATATGGACGTAGCCCTGGCGCAAACGGCGGTAGTCTGTCTGCGCAGCCGGGAAGCGCCCGATCTTTTGCCCGGTTTCATCAATGAAGTTGGTGTTGGCATAAACCATGCCGGTTTCAGGGTGGTTCGTTAGATACTTGGCGGCTGAGGCCAGTGCGCCGGGTTCATAGGTGTCATCCGAGTTGATCCATGCCAGGATCTCGCCTTTTGCTTGTGAAAAACCTTTGTTCAGGGCGTCTGTTTGGCCATTGTCTTTTTCTGAGATCCACCAGGCCAGCTTGTTGGCATAGCTCTGGATGATATCCACGGAACCATCGTGGGAGCCACCATCCACTATGATGTACTCAATTGCCGGGTAGTCCTGGTCCAGCACGGAGCGGATGGTGGCATCAATGTAACGGACCTGGTTGAAAGATGGGGTGATAATTGAGATAAGAGGTGTGTTCATTATTTTATTTTCGTCACGTCTAAGCGAAAAACGAGATAACCTTTGCCTTCGGCAAAGACCGGATAAGTCTGGTAGATATACGCCTTGATCTCGGGTTGTTGGTCAAGTTTGCCCAACTGGGTTACGACCAGATAATGCTTTCCGGAAGCCTGTTCCTGGAACCTTTGCATCAGGTTGATCTGGCGACCGTCGAGAGTGCGTAGATCCAAATCGCCAGAATCGTACCACGAATCAACTTCCTGCCAGCCCCAGTAGGCCAGACGATAGCCATAATCTTGAGAAATTGTCAGCACCGGTCCATCGTGACCGAGCTTTTCGCCCAGGGCGGCCCAAAATTCCGCATCCGGGCGCCAGTCATCGCGGATCAATTCCACGCGAACGTTCCAAACCTGGATCGAGACGACAAGCAGGATCAGAATGGATAAAACCGCCCGAGCGAAGATATCAGGCCAATTTCTTTTTGGGTTTGGTCGCGGATCTGAGCGGTTATCGCCGGAAATACGCGGGTTACGAAGCCGGTTGGCTGTTTCAAAAAGTGCTTCTGCCACCGGTGCCAATGATACCGCTACGATCGGGATCAGCGGGAGTTGGTAATAGTCATGAGTGCTGATGTGATAAGCAAAAGTCATGCCGTAGGCAAAGTAACCCAACCAGAGCCCAATCAGCAAGGCCGCAGCGCGCCGCCTGGCTACAAATATCCCAGTGATGGCAGCCGCCAGGGCCCCGAAGCCCGTGACTCCATCAATTTGTCCGATCCAGCGCAGGTAAAAAGCCGGGTCAGACCAGAGCTGGGGAAAGAAGCGGAATGCAAATTGTTGGCCGAGAAAACCGGGACCCAGCAGGCCGTAGATGGTATAAGCAGCAGTTGGTAGTATGGACAGACCAGCCAGGACCCAGGTTTGTTTGTCCTTGAGCGATTTAACCAGGCCGCATTCCAGCGTGAGCGCTGCGATTGCGAAAGCGAGCGGAAAAACGGCTACATTTTTTACGAAAATGGCCAGCCCATTCAGGATACCCGCCAGAATGACCCACTTCCATGATCTACCGGGCAGATCGCGGTTGTTTGCCCAGTGGAAGCTGGCCCAGGCAGCGCTGACGATCAGAGCGACCATTAATGGATCTGGTTGGAAGGTGCGGCTGGCGATCACACCATAGGGCAAGAATAAATAAAAGAGCAGGGAAATAAATGCACCGGCCGGACCGGATATTTCGCTGGCAAGCAGAAAAAGCAGCAGGCCTGCCAGAACCCAGAACAGGGCTGAGTAGACCCGCGCGATCCACAAGTGTTCGCCAACCATGCGGTAGGTTTGGGCTGTGATAGTCTCGATCACGGTTGGTTCAATTGCCTGGATTGATTTCCACTGCCTGACGGCCATTGCGCGCTGCCACTCAGGGATTTCTGAATTGGCAGGCAGCGTGGCGTAGTACATTCCGCGCGCTTTAAGGGCCGAGAACAGTTGGCGGGTGGGTGCAAAATCGAGGGGCAGGTCGGTTAGATCATACAGGCGAATAGCGCCGGCGAGTGTAAATGCCAGGATTAGGGCGAAGATCAGGGATTTGCGATTACCGAAGAACCAGGTCATGGATGGTAGGTGTCAGGTGTGGTTTTGGATTCTAATATGCGTGCGTATGTGGGTTGAGATCAGATTTTTTTTAGATGCCGCAGACGCATATAAATGCCGCGCAGATTTTTAAATCCGAGCAGGGCCAGAATTGCGTAAGCCACTCGGTGCCACTCTTTTAATACCACGAGTGGTCTGAACTTGAAAGCCCGCCAATACGCAGCGAGTGAATTAGCATACTCGCCACCATCCAGCAGATAAAACGCATCAAAGCGGTTGGCACCGCCCAGGATGCTGGTTTCGTTCTGCTGGTAAAGGGGGGCAAATTCTGGGGTTGATTGCATCCATTCCACAACGCGAAAGGCTTCCCGTCCAAAATCTGCGGTGCGGGCCAGGTTTTTGGCTTCGGGGTGATAGCGCGCGGCAGCCAATGTTTCTGGCAGATAGACGCTTGGAGCGAGTCGCAGCATGCGCAGCCAGAGGTGGTGATCGAGCAGGCAGTGGAAGCTCGGATCAAGCAGGCCGGCCTGCATAAGCACCGACTGGCGGATAAAGACGGCCGGCTGGCTGATGATACGAAAAGACATCAGATCAAGCAGGTCGAAAGGTTGAAATACCTGCAGGTTAAAGGGTTGGCTATCCGCGTCGACCGATAGTACGTTTCCATAAACCAACCCGGCCTGCGGGTTTTCTTCAAAGGCCCGGACGGCGCGTTGGATGGCACCGGGTAAATAGTAATCATCCGAGTTCAGCCAGGCGACGATAGCTCCGGTGGCTTGACGCAGGCCTTTATTGATGGCGTCAGCCTGGCCTTTGTCTTTTTCTGAAACCCAGCCCGTCAGGCGCTGCTCGTATTTTTTGATTATTTCAACACTCGCATCTGTGGATCCGCCATCCATGACGAAATATTCAAGTGCTGGATAGGCTGAGTCCAGCACTGAACGCATGGTTTGCTCAAGGAAGCGCGCTTGATTGTAGGATGGCGTTACGATTGAGACGCGCAAGGCAGGTTGGTTGGTCATTGTTTGGGGTGGCCCAGGTCAAACAGGATAAAACCTTTGTCTTGCACCAGTATCGGGTAATTTGTGTTGAGCTGTTTTTGCAAGTCTGGCTGGCGATCATACTCATCGAGATCCGTGATGAGAAAATAGTCTTTATTGGAGGTCAAGCGGGCATAGGTTGCATCAAAAATTTCGATATCCACGGAAGCTGGCCAGGGAGTGGAGTTTTGCCAGCCGTAATAGGCCAGTGGGTAGCCGTAATCTGTGGTCAGCGCAATCACACCCGGTTGATGGCCAATCGCGTTGCCAACCTGGCTCCAGAATGCGGCTTGTGGGCGGTAATCATTTGCGCGCTGTTTGATATATTGATCAATGCTGATCAGCAAGATGGAACTCAATAATAAGGAAATAGTAATAAATTGTAAAGAGCGCGCTGTTTTGAGTTTTTTTGTGAATATTGGAAAGACGGCCTGGGCAAGCTGGGCGAGGCACAGGGCTGTGATGGGGATGATTGGCAGGCTGTAGTAATCGTGGCTGGAGATGTGGTGGGCGAAAACCAAACCAAAAATTAGGTAGGCAGCCCACAGGCCCCCGAGAAAGATTTTTGCCGGTTTGCTGCTGAAGGCAAGCCAGCCAAGCAAGGCCAGCGCAAACCAGGGGATACCGGCGATGATTTCCAGTTTTAGAAACCAGCGCAGGTAAAAGAATGGGCTGATCCACATTTCCGGATAAAAGCGCCCGCCAAACTGTTGGTCGAGGAAACCGCCCATAAAAATGCCGTAATATAGGTATGCGCCGGGTGGCAGCATGCCAAGCAGAACGATTGCCCAGGTTTGGGGGAGTTTGAGAGATTTTTTGAGCCCAATATAGGCCAAAATAATGCCGAGCGCGGCCCCGATGACAAAAAAAGCGGCTGGAAATTTGACGAAAATTGCCAGCCCGCCAGAGATACCGGCGATCAGTGCCCAGGTCCACGAGGCTGAATGCCGGCCCCAGTTTTCCATGGCCCACCAGAAGATAATCAGCAGCAGCAGCATGAGTGGGTCGGGCTGGAAGGCGCGGCTGGCAGTGACTGCATAGGGGAGCAGCAGGTAGAAGGCCAGGCTGCAGGCGGCTGCCGGGTTGGAGGATGTCAGGTTTTTGGATAACAAAAACAAGAACAAGCCTCCGAACATCCAGAAGGTTGCTGAAATGGCGCGCGGGATGGCGGTTTGTTCGCCGAAGGTTTGGTACAGCCCGGCAGACAGGTATTCGAGTAGAGGCGGTTCGATCGTGGCTTCGCCGGAATATTGGCGCATGGCCAGATCTTTCTGCCATGCGGCAGGTGCGGTGCTGGTGGCGGTTTCAGGCGTGGATGCTTCTGGCAAGGACTGGTAATAGATGCCGCGTGCCTTGATGGCCCCAAAAAGCTGGCGGGTGGGGTGGAAATCCAACAGCGGAGCAGACAGGTCATTGAAACGCAGAAATGCTCCGCATCCGAGCAAAATTACCAGGAGCAGGCTGAAAACCCAGGGTGCTTTAATCAGGTCGCGGGAAGTGTGCTTCAAAATGGGCTTTTAGCGTCCCATGCGCGCTGCAAAGCAGAAAAACTTGCCCGGGCAGCCATGTTTTCAGAGGTGGGCTCGATCGGTTGGTTTAGCATATTAGAAGAGCCTGTCATAATCAACTTTTTCAAAAATAGTCAGTTTTCCTGCGACCGTGGCATCCACAATCCGGCGTCCTGCGTTTTCATAGGCGCTGCGCGCCATGCGGTAAGCGATTTCGGATGTTTCCAGGTCTGGAAGCTGCCAGCGGAAGCCCTTACCAAAATATTGGCCTGAAAAATGGTTGGGATCATCCCCTTGGGATGTAATGGTAGTGTTGGGTTTCCCGGTTGTGATGTAATTGTGGTCGACCCCGACCAGGATGACTTCGTCAAAACCCATGTGAAAAGCCAGCTGCATGGTGACGTAGGTCACAGTGGCGCCTTCCCAGACCCGACCGCGCACGTCTGTGGAGAAGCGTGGGGCGTCGTAGGTGGTGTGCAGAAAGGTTGGTAAATTTTCGTAATTTGAAGCGGTAAATTGGGCTGCGTCAAAAAACTTGCGCGAACGCCAGGTTATGAATTTGGGGATTTTGAGCGCGGCCAGATCGCTGGCGGTTTGTTCGATGACCAGATCATTGACCACTGAGAGATAGGTGGTGCTAAAGCCCAGTTCGGCGAACATCAGGTAGATGCGGTTCAAACCAAAGCTGATCTCACCACTGAGCTTGCTCAGGTTGGTTTGCTTCAGGCTGGGTCCATTGCCGATGATAAAGGCGCGTTTGCCCTTGTGAATGTCTTTAAGAGCTGCCAGGCGTTTGATGGCGGTACGCCGCCAGGGGTGCAGGTAGGCTGCGGGCAGCTGCGGCAGGTCGCGCAGGCCGATATATGTATCGCGAATGATGGGCCAGATGATGGATGCTTTAAGGTTTTTTTTCATAAATTTGAAAGCCAAATGCCTGAAGAGTATTCAGGTTTGTTTTTCGTAATGGCCAGGTGCAGGCGCAAAATCATTCGGTGCTTAAACGCGCGGTGGCACCGCCATCGACAACCATGGCCTGACCGGTCATAAAGGATGATTGTTCGTTATCAGCCAGGAAGTAGATGGCATGGGCGATCTCGGATGGTTGACCGACGCGCCCATTCACCGTTTTGCGGGCCAGATTATCCAGCCGGGATTGCATATCACCCTGGCCAACATGTCCGCGACCCAGACCGGCGCGCAGCATGGGGGTATCCACCGCCCCCGGCAAAATGGCGTTGACACGGATGTTATCCGGGGCGAACTCGATGGCCATGGCCCGGGTGAGGGCTAACAGCCCGCCTTTGCTTGCAGCGTAAGCAGCAATGTTGACCGAGGTTTGGACAGCATGCACAGATGACACGTTTACAATTGCGCCGCCTCCGGCGGCTTTGAAGAGCGGATGGGCCAGTTTCATGAATAGGAAGGCCGAGCGCAGGTTGGAAGCCATGACGGCATCCCATTCTTCAACGGATGTATCTATAAGAGGTTTAGCCACCTGGACCGCGGCATTATTGATGAGCACGTCCAGGCTAGGGGTGGATGAGCGTGTTTGCAAAAAGATTTGTTCCAGCTCACTGGCATCAGAAATGTCAGCCTGGATGAACGTTCCGCTGAGCGGGAAGCCCTCGCCAAAGAGCGCGCGGTCCACGCCAATTACGCGCCAGCGCGCCAGCCTTTTTCGGCAAAGAGCGCAACTGTGGCGCGGCCGATGCCTCCGCCAGCGCCGGTGATAAGAACAGTCTTGTTTGATGGTTGCATCAGCATCTCCACGTTAAGAAAGCGGATCCGGATTGAATTCCATCCCAATAAGAGACCGGGATTATTCGTATCTACTCACCAGGTTCGCAGTTTTCAAAAAACATCCTGATTTTGATGCTCAATGGAACGAGAATCGAATGGCTGGCCGCGTGGTAGCCGCGTGAGTAAATCTAACGAATGGATGGATGGAGCCATCCCAGATAGATGAGAATTATTTTTTGTGGTGATTTGGCGGTAGCTCCTACCGCCAAATCACCACCTGCAGGGAAACCCATCGATCGACGTACTCTTGCACGAAATCGATGCGATGATTAAGATCTAAACCTGAAGACCCGAGAGTAGATACGATTATTCTATGTTTAGCCCGTCCAGTAGATTTTTTATGGTATTCCAGTGTACCCTTTCCCAGGCAGCCGGGCTGGAATTGGCGTTATGCGGGGCAAGCATGACATTATCCATTTGCAGGAGCGGGCTGTCGAATGGCAGTGGTTCGACTTCAAAAACGTCCAGCGCGGCCCCACCCAATTGGTTTGATTGCAGTGCGCTGATCAAGTCAGCTTCATTGACGATTGGTCCGCGTGCCGAGTTGATCAGAATTGCGCCTGGT
>JAPLGT010000335.1:0-1958 GCA_026390035.1 Chloroflexota bacterium | reverse complement strand
TTAATTTCGGTTTAGCGATATTTGGAGTTTCAATGAACGAGCGAAAAATAAATTGGTATCGATCCCCGGTGAAACGCGAAGCGCAGGTGGAGTTAAATCAACGGGATGACTGGAAAGGGTTGGCTCAGACACTTGGACATCTGGGATTGCTCGCGTTGACCGGTATCAGTGCGGCATATGCTGCAGGCCGGCTGCCAGTCTGGGTATTATTATTTATCCTGTATATTCATGGGACTTTTTACGCTTTTCTTTCGAATGGTTTTCATGAGCTCTGCCATAAAACGGTATTTCGATCGAAGCGCTTGGGAGTATTTTTCTTATACCTGGTCAGCTTTTTGAGCTGGTATAACCCTGTCTTCTTTTGGGCAAGCCATCAGGAACATCATAAGTACACCCTTAACCCACCAGATGATCTCGAAGTGGTCTTGCCAGTTCCGATGACAGCAGGTCTTTTCCTACAAGCCGCTTTTATCAATCCATGGGACTTTATCGGCAGGCTAAAGAATTACATTCGATTAAGTTTCGGCAGATTGGAAGGCGAGTGGGAGAATGCGCTTTTCCCAGCAAGTGCTACCGTCTTACGAAAGAACCTTTTTAATTGGACTCGCTTTCACTTGATCGGCCATGCACTGATCGCTGTTGTTTCTCTTTATTTCGGTCTGTGGATGATACCTGTTTTAATCACACTGGCTCCTTTTTATGGCGGGGCGCTCTATTTTCTGATTAATAATACCCAGCATATCGGTCTCCAGGACAATGTATCTGATTACCGCCTTTGCTGCCGAACGATTATTCTGAATCCATTTATTAGCTTTGTCTATTGGCGCATGAATTACCATACCGAGCACCACATGTACGCCGCGGTGCCCTGCTATAACCTGGAAAAATTGCATGAACAGATAAAATCTGACCTTCCTGATTGTCCGGTAGGCCTGATTCAGACATGGAAAGAGATTATTGCGATATTACGCCTGCAAAAAGTGGATCCCACCTATCAGCATGAGGCTCAATTGCCAAAGAAAATATAGTTAATCTGCGGTATTTGCGGTTTTGAGATCCGGATGGAAGAGTATAGGAAGCGGTTGTGATTGAGCATTTGGTGGTGGTTATCCGCTCCCCCGAACTCATCCAGAAATTGGTGCCAGATGGCGAAATCTTGTTTATAAATTTTGAATAATTCGCTGAAACCATTTGGGAACGAAAATTGGAAGGAGGAACCAGAAAAAAGGTCTTTATTGGCCAAAAAATAAAGAATACGCTTGGTTGGGAAACTCTAGCATGCCCTTTATTCTGATGAACCTGTTTGAATATCCAAAGGAGAATTGACTAATGTTTAAAAATCGCTTTACCTGGCTTTCCTGGCTGCTTTTTATAGCCATAGCGGTATCGTCTTGCGCAAGCCCTGCAGCTCAAGCGCCAACCGCGGCTCCTGCCGTAGCGGCGGTCGAAAAGGTCGTGATTGGTGCAGTGCTTTTTGGCCGCGATAGTTTCTTCGAGAACATCCAGACCGGTATGGAAATGGCCGCCAAGGATGCCGGTGTTGAGTTGTTGGTCAGTGTTCATGATCACGACATCAGCAAAGAGACCACCTTCATCGAAGATTATATTGCACGCAAGGTGAATGCCATTCTGATCACTCCCGAGTCAGAAGACGCCTCGGTGGCAGCCATCAAGCAGGCTTTTGATGCGGGCATCAAGATCATTTGTTTCAATACCTGTATCAATAAGGCCGATGCTGCCAAGTATGTTTCTGCTTTCTATGAGACCGACCAGACTTCGCTGGGTCTCCAGACTGGTGAATACCTGGTGGGTTGGCTGGCCAAGAACATGGCTGGTAAAGAAGTTAATATTGGCATTTTGCAGTGCGACCGTTTTGAAGCCTGCAAACGACGTGGTGATGGCTTCCGCAAAGCGCTGAACGATAAAGGCGTCAAGTGGACCGAAGTAGCCAATCAGGA
>JAPLGT010000225.1:0-1870 GCA_026390035.1 Chloroflexota bacterium | reverse complement strand
CTTCAATTTAGCCAACACCCAGATACAACAGTCGCAAGCTGGGCGATGATGAATCTTGTAAGCGCTCTTGCATTCAGCAATTTCACAGATATGCCTTTCAGTACTCGGCTTGAAGGAAATGCACTTACCGCTTTATGTTTCAGGAACAGCCCTATTGAAAATGTGCATTCAGGTCTGACTTCGTTGGGTGATAAGGAAATGAAGGGAATCAATGTTTGGTCATCACGTGTTCTGACTGGTGCGCTTGCATTGAAGGAAATCTGCTTCTCGCTGGGGGCAGATGGTGAAGAATTTTGGCAGATTGGCGTCATCGCGTACCACGAACATTACTGTTCGAATTGGGAAACCACCCACGAAGTTCCGATTGATGAAGAGTAATAATGCTCATTAAAAAATCTCATCCCTAGAAAACGCCTTCCTTACTGTTGTTGATCTGAATATACCAGGTATCCCCGCCTGATTTTACGTTCTACGATTTTGGCGGCCACCTGGTCGGCCTGCGCCCTGGATTCCACGGGGATCACTCGCCACTGCTGGAAGTCGTTATCTCGCCGCCCCCACGCAATGATGACTGCGCAGGGATGAAATAATGTAGCCTGGACGGACACCATATGGCTCGACATGGCTGAGTAATGTCATCATGCTACTAATATAGCACGCATGTTCTTGAATTGCAAACATCTAAAGCTTGCCCGTATGGTTCAGGTTTAATCTTCCATCAGCAACTGGTCAGGCTTGAACGATTTGACCAGATACCAATGCAGCCGCGCTGCTGCGCCTGTGCACCTCATTTGCCACGAGCGCTGTACGTAATATCCACCATGTCAAGTGTGATACCGATCGGCAACTCAAAGTAACTCTGCACCGGCCAACTTTGCCCGGCAGCCAATGGTTTGGCATAGACTACATCCGAATTATCACCTTTGACAATGCGCCCTTCTCTAACCATCACCAATTTGCCGGTCGCCCGCTCCCTGACCGATACGACGATGCTGGTCTCAGACACATCAACCGTGTTATTGTTCTGTACCTGCATGGAGGCAGTGAATCCCTTGCCTTTGGCTACCACTTTGGTCTCGCGGACATCCAATGTCAGCAGCGGTTCGGTGGATTGGCTGTAGTTATCAAACATCACGGCACGTGTGACCTGACTGGCCCAGGCCTGGTCAAGTTTCAGCCCGCCCGGTAGGATCAGGGTAAATTGGATCGGGCGCGTTTCTCCCGGTGCGAGCACACTTCCAAGCATGCTGGTTTTAAACATGCCAAGCACCTGCCCGGCCTGGTTATACCCGGCCCAATAGGCATTGACATCCTGCCACTGATCTGTGGTGTTTGTGGCTTCGGCGAAGGCGATCATACTCTTATCTGCTTTTACCAAAAACGGGGTGGAAGCAAACTGAAAAGTGATCGGTTCTGGAAAGATTTCAAGAGGCGCTGAGTTGACGATCAATTCGTAGCGCTTTAAATCGGAAGCTCGCACGCCAGCATCTGTTTTCGTGATCTTAAAAGCAGCATCAATACGAAACGGAACAGCCTGGCCCGCTGCGACGTAATGTCCGATCAGGTCTACGCTGGAAACATGTACAAGCACATCGGCAGCGTTATACCAGAGCGCCACTGCCCCGCGGGCAGCGAACGGCTGGTCGGATGGGTTGTATAACTCGCCGGTGATAAAAGTTGAAGCATCCTTCGGGAAAGCCAGGGTAAATAATCCGCGCGGCTCAAGCGCAACCGTTGAAGCACCGGCTTGCACCTGGGAAAATTTCAGAACTTCAGCGCCCAACTGCGCCCCATCTGGAACAGCGACGGAGATCGAATCCCAGAAGAACACGCGCTGCCCAGATCCTGCGAACGAGGCAGTTGTTTTGCC
>JAPLGT010000115.1:0-23226 GCA_026390035.1 Chloroflexota bacterium | reverse complement strand
GGATGTTTTCCATCGAGACAGGCTGGCCGCCCCCGGCGTTGTTAGTGACAGTGATCATGCCCATCGGGATATTTTGAGCGCCGGTTTCGTCTATATAAGTTTTTAACTTGACAAGATCCATATTGCCCTTGAAAGGGTGGGGATTTGCCGGGTCAAAGGCTTCTTCAATGACAAGATTTACGGGACGCCCACCACGTGCACGGATATTGGCATCGGTGGTATCGAAATGCATGTTTGATGGCACATGGCAACCAGGTTTGACAAGCACTGCAGAGAGAATATTTTCTGCCGCCCGGCCCTGGTGGGTTGGAACAAAATGCTTGAAACCAAAAATATCTTCGACGGCGCTTTTCAGACGAAAGTATGAACGCGCGCCTGCATAAGATTCATCACCTTCCATAATCGCAGACCATTGGTGTTGGCTCATTGCCCCGGTGCCTGAGTCCGTCAGCAAGTCGATAAAAATATCCTCGGCCTTGAGTGAAAATGGGTTATATCCAGCGGCCTGAATGGCCGCCTGACGGGCCTGGGGCGAGATCAGACGGATAGGTTCAACAACTTTGATGCGAAATGGCTCAGGTGAGTATTGGGGCATATTGACTCCTTGTTATGTTATCGTTGGGTTAATGACTGCCAAAAGTGTAGCATGCTTTGTCTTTCGCGTGTATAATTTCTTTACAGGAATGAAAGGTTTATAGGTGTATCTTCCGGGTAGAAATTCTCATTGAACGATCAAACGGGGCCGATATTTTCCCGATTTGATAGGAAAGTGGCTATTTCGCTGGGGCTGTTCTAAATTTTTCAAATGTCCTGAAAATTTGGTGGTGGAAATTTTCAGTCACCAAATTTATTTTTGTTCGTCCAAAAAAAGGAGAAGGAAATGCGTACAAAGAGTTGGATCTTCCAGATTTTCGCTTTGCTCGTGGTTGCCGCAATTCTGACAGGTTGCGGTGGTGCTGCACCGGCCGCCGGTGGTGGTGACCTGGTTTCAGCCGCCAAAAAAGAAGGCGAATTAACCGTTATCGCCCTTCCGCATGACTGGTGCAATTATGGTGAAGCTATTACGGCCTTCAATACCAAGTACGGGATCAAGATCAACGAGTTGAATCCTGATGGTGGTTCTGGTGATGAAATTGAAGCCATCAAGGCCAATAAAGATAACAAAGGCCCACAAGCCCCCGATGTCATCGACGTTGGTTATGGTTTTGGCCCACAGTTGGTTGCCGAGAAGCTCGTTCAGCCCTATAAAGTTTCCACCTGGGCATCCATCCCCGCTGATTCGAAGGACCCGGATGGCTACTGGTATGGTGACTATTATGGTGTGATGGCTCTTGAAGTCAACAAAGACGCCGTCAAAAACGTCCCCCAAGATTGGGCTGACTTGCTCAAGCCCGAATACAAGGGTCAATTTGCTCTCGCCGGTGACCCACGCCTATCGGCTCAGGCCCAGATGACCGTGTTTGCGGCTGCGCTCTATAATGGCGGTTCGCTTGATAATACCCAGGCTGGCCTTGACTTCTTCAAGAAAGTCAATGATGCCGGTAACTTTGTGCCCGTCATTGCCAAGCAGGCGACCGTTGCCAAGGGTGAAACCCCCGTCATCATGCGCTGGGATTACGGCGCACTGGCTGACAAGGATGCCCTGGCTGGTAACCCGAACATCGAAGTTGTCTATCCCAAGAGTGGCACCATCGCTGGTATCTACATCCAGGCAATTTCAGCTTATGCCCCGCACCCCAATGCCGCCAAGTTGTGGATGGAATACCTCTACAGTGACGAAGGTCAGAACGTCTGGCTCAAGGGTTACTGCCACCCGGTTCGCTTCAAGGATATGCAGACCCGCGGTGTAATTCCTGCTGACCTGGTTGCCAAGCTGCCCAAGTTCGATGGGCCGATTGCCTTCCCCAGCATTGACCAGATCAACAACGCCAAGAAAGTTATCGCAGACAACTGGATGACTTCTGTCGGCGCCGATGTCAAGTAACCCAATTTCCACTGAAAATAATTCCAAGCGGGACGCGCCTAAAGCGCGCCCCGCTCTTTCGGGATGGCGCAACTGGCTTGCGGTAATCCCGTTTTTTCTATTTGCTTTTCTGTTCATTTTTTTGCCATCTGCGTCACTTTTAATGGGAGCTTTTCAGAGCCCGGATGGCAAATTTACACTGATGAATTTCGTCGGGCTGCTTGAACCTTCTATTTTGGCTTCATACTGGGTCACGATCCGGATCAGTGTGGTAACAGCCCTGGGTGGTGGATTACTGGGATTTTTTATGATCTACGCCGTGACCCTGGGTGGACTACCCCGCTGGATGCGGACTGCGCTGACTACTTTTTCTGGAGTGGCGTCAAATTTTGCGGGTGTGCCGCTGGCCTTTGCCTTTATTGCCACGCTGGGACGTACTGGCATGGTTACTGTGATTTTGAAATTATTATTCGGTCTTAATTTATATGACCAGGGTTTTAGCCTCTACAGCTTCTGGGGGCTCACGTTAACGTATATGTATTTCCAATTTCCCCTGATGGCGCTGGTGATTACTCCGGCGTTGGATGGTCTGAAGAAAGAATGGCGCGAGGCCGCTGAAAACTTGGGCGCCACGCCTTTCCAGTATTGGACTCGGGTGGGTCTGCCCATTTTGCTGCCATCCATTCTGGGGACGATGATTTTATTGTTTGGTAATGCTTTTGGCGCATATGCAACGGCACTTTCCCTGACCGGCGGCTTTATTAATCTGGTGACAATCGTGATTGGTGCGCAAATCAAGGGTGATGTTTTACATAACCCGGGCCTTGGGTATGCATTGGCGATGGGCATGGTGCTCGTGATGGTTGTGACGATGACGGCTTATTATCTCCTGCGCCGCAGGAGCGAAAGGTGGCTGGCTAAATGAAGCGCAATACATTCTGGTCGTGGGTTTGGGTAACGATGGGTGTTTTGTATTTCTTTGTGCCATTGATCGCGACTTTCGATTTTTCGTTGCGTGCAAAGAAAGGCGTACTCACCTTCCTGGCTTACGAGCGGGTTTTTAAAGATCCAGCTTTTTGGAATACATTTACATTTTCAATCGAAATCGCATTGTTGACGATTGTTTTCAGTATTTTGTTGGTGGTTCCAACGGCATTCTGGATTCGATTACGATTGCCGCAGCTGCGCGTGATGGTTGATTTTATAACCATGCTGCCTTTTGTCATTCCGGCGATTGTGTTGGTTTTTGGTTTGATCCGTGTCTTTAGTGGTGGGCCGTTCTATCTGACGAATACGAGCTTTGGCACAAATACCCTGTTGGTGGCCGGTTATATAGTCCTGACTTTGCCATATATGTTTCGCTCGGTGGATACAGGCTTGGCGGCCATTGATGTCCGATCACTGACAGAGGCAGCCCAGAGCCTGGGTGCAGGTTGGGGAACGATCCTGTTCAAAGTGATCTTCCCGAATTTGCGCGTAGCCATTCTGGGCGGTGCTTTCTTGACCCTTGCTACAGTTGTGGGTGAATTTACGATTGCCAGCTTCCTGGTGGGGATCAATGCTTTCGGGCCATATATGTCATTGGTCGGACAGAATAAAACGTATGAGTCTTCTTCTCTGGCAATCATCAGCTTTTTGTTGACCTGGGCATTTTTAGGTTTGATGCAGCTGCTTAATCGTGGAAAGTCTGATGGCAGTTTGGCAGGGGCGCGTTAACTTCCTGATGCCAATGACATATCTTTTTTAAAACGGTGAATCATGGCTTTTTTATCGCTTTCAAATGTTTCCAAAGTATTTGGTTCGGCGGTTGCAGTTGAAGATTTCAACCTGGAGGTTGAAAAGGGGGAGTTTGTTTCTTTTCTGGGACCTTCCGGATGTGGAAAGACGACCACGTTGCGGATGATTGCCGGGTTCGAACTGCCCACAGCTGGTACGGTTATGCTGGATGGTGAAGATATTACTTATAAATCTCCAAATCAGCGTAATGTGGGCATGGTTTTTCAGTCTTATGCATTGTTTCCAAACTTGACCATTGGTCAAAATATAGGTTTTGGTTTACAAGTGCGCAAAGAAGATAGCGCGCGTATCAAAAATCGTGTGGATGAGATGCTAGCGCTTATCCATCTCGAAAAACATATCGATAAATATCCCTATCAGCTTTCCGGTGGGCAGCAGCAGCGTATCGCCTTGGCGCGCGCTCTGGCGATTAGCCCGCGCGTGTTGCTGCTGGATGAACCTTTATCAGCCCTGGATGCAAAAATCAGGGTTGAACTACGCCAGGAAATCCGCCGCATCCAACAAGCGACAAACATCACCACTGTATATGTGACTCACGACCAGGAAGAAGCGCTATCACTTTCGGATCGTGTGGTGGTCATGAGCCAGGGTCGCATGGAGCAGGTGGGATCGCCGGTGGAAATCTATAATAACCCGACCACCGAATTCGTAGCCCAGTTTGTTGGTCAATTGAATCTGCTGCCAGTTACGGATGTGGACCTTTCAACGTTCACCTGTAAATTGGCTGGACAGCCACTCCAATACAATCACTCATCCGAGCGGATGCTGAGTGAGAAACCAAGGTTGGCGATTCGCCCGGAAGAACTGCAGATCGGTGCAGGCGAAGGGCGGAATTCGATCAAAGGCAGCGTAGAATCGGTTATGTTCCTGGGTGCGGTTGTGCGTCTGCGCATTAACGTGGATGGTCTGCTTCTATCGACTGATTTATTTAACGAACGCAGCTCAACCCTACCACGCGCGGGCGATGATGTATTGGTCAGTTTCCCGGTTCATTCTTGTTGGCTGATGTAAAATTCCCATATTTTTCCAATGGAACTCCAAACAATTTTTTTGGTTACCCGCCTCGGTGGGTATTTTGGTTATGGTTTACGACTGTAAAGGTATAATTGTTGCATGGTTAAATCTCGTTTAAGGCTTGTTTTTGCGGTGGTGATGCTGGTGGTTTCACTGGCAGCGCTCGCCTGGAGTTTTTTGCCAGGTGCTCGCATTGTTCGCCGTCAAAAAATACAGCCCACTGAAATGCAGCTGCCAACACCGTCAGGTTATAAACCTTCAGACAGATTTCTGGCAGATCTGAATACTTACAAAATAGTGACTCGCGCAATTCATGGTGCGGATCGCTTTGCTTTGTTAATTTAACCTTTCAGGAGTCTCAGTTTGACCACGATCTTTTTCGCCACCGATATACATGGTTCAGATATTTGTTGGAATAAGTTTTTAAATGCGGGGAAATTTTACGATGCGGACGTGCTTGTCCTGGGTGGCGATATGACTGGCAAAGCGATTGTGCCAATCGTGGAGGAGAGCACAGGTGTTTACAAAACCACTTTGCTTCAGCAGGTATTTGATTTGCAAGGCGCGGATGAACTTGCCGAAATGGTCAAACGAATCCGTAGCCGTGGTTATTACCCATACTTAACCACTCCGGAAGAGATTTCGGAACTCAGCCAGAATCCCGATACAGTCTACAATTTATTTATTAGTGAAGCCCTCAAGGTGGTTGAGCAATGGATGGAGATTGCATCGCGCAAACTGGCCGGCACGGGTATCCGTGTTTATGTCTCACCTGGGAATGATGATCGCTTCGAGGTGGATGATATTATTCGGGCCAACCCCTGGATTACCCTGGCGGAGGGCCAGGTGGTCCAGCTGGATGAGCAGCACGAGATGATCACATCCGGCTGGTCAAACCGTACCCCCTGGAATACATATCGTGAAGAGGATGAACCCCAGTTGGCGCTGCGCTATGATGCAATGATCTCTGGCTTAAAAGACCCCCGCAACTCCATTTTTAATATTCATGTGCCTCCCTATAACTCCAACCTGGATGAAGCTCCCGAACTTGATGAGCAGCTCAGACCAAAATATGCCGGGAATGCGCTCAAGCCTACTGGCTCGACGGCTTTGCGCAAGGCGATTGAAAAAAACCAGCCTTTGCTGGGCCTGCATGGTCATATTCATGAAGGCCGTGGTTCTGTGCGGATCGGAAAAACCCTGTGCATCAACCCTGGATCCATGTATGAGCAGGGGGTTTTGCTGGGCGCAATTGTAAAGCTTGGCAAGAATAAGATCGATAGTTATGTTTTAACCAATGGGTAAAAAAATAAGTTTCCGGTAGGCCTGGGATGCCAATACCAGCGTCGTGCCGGGAACTTTGAGAGTTTTTACGCTCAAAATTCGATCCAAAGGAGCATGTACTACATGTCTGACCTATTTGTACGGAAAGCAACCGGTCTGGTTCGTTCGTGGTCTGTGTTCGACGCATTTGTGTATGCGTTGTTCTCGATTAATCTGATCACCCTGGGTTTGTACAGCTTTAGCCAGATGTATTCCCTCAAGGGTGGTTTGATCCCAGCCTTGCTCATCAGCGCTTTTTTCATCCTTTTTGAGGTTGTCGTCTATGCTGCCCTGATCGCGGTTATGCCACGCTCGGGTGGTGACTATGTTTGGCAAAGCCGGGTGCTGGGAGGCGGAACCGGATTTATACTGGCTGTGACAGGCTGGTGGTTTATTTTATGGCTGTGGGTGCCTTTGTACAGTGATATGCTCCGGCATATTGTCATCACGCCCTTGTTAGGAATTCTGGGAGCAAAAGAGGCTGCGCTCTGGTTTGGGCAAAGCTCGCTGGGCTTGTTCGTTACCGCGCTGATTACCCTGTCCCTGGTTTCGTTTTATATCATCCTTGGCATGAAAACCTACGCCCGAATTCAGAAAATCTGTTTTTACGGTGGCATGCTTGGTCTGTTGATGGTGGTTATCCTGCTTCTTACCGGTTCGCCAGAGGCTTTTAAGGCGGGCCTGGAGGCTAATTCAATTGCTTTATTTGGCGCACAGCCAGGTGTTTATGATGCCACCGTCAAGCTTGGGACCGAAGCTGCTGCGGCTTTACCATTGACCGGCGGCTCTATCGGTTTGATATTCCTGACCTTACCATACCTGGTATTCTTCAATTTGTGGCCAAACTGGGGCGCAACACTTTATGGCGAAGTGCGTGGCGCTACCGATTTCAAACGAAATTTTGCCGGTATGGCCTGGGCGCTGGGTATTACCACTTTGATGGCAATCATTGTGCTGCTGGCAATTTCAAAAACTATTGGCTGGGAATTCTATGTACAGGCAAATGGTGCCTTCTGGAATTACACCTGGGGCTACACCAAATCGGCTCCAGCCTTCCCTGTTTGGCCGTACCCGGTTTTGCTGGCTGTCTTTCTGACCAGCAATCGCATTGTGCAGTTCGTGGTGGTTGCGTTGATGAGCCTGTGGTGGTTCGGTTGGAGTGGGACAGTCTTTCTATCTTCCACGCGTGTAATTTTTGCGGCTGCTTTTGATCGGTTGCTGCCAGAAAAAGTGGCCGAAATTGAACCACGGACACGTACTCCACTATATGCACTCGTGTTGATGGTTGTTCCATCAATTATCGTGTCGTATCTGTTTGCATATAATTATTTCAACTTTCGTTCGTTAACCCTGGATTCGACCCTGGTGATTGCGGTGACCTATCTTGGCACTGCCATCGCGGCCATTTTGCTGCCTTATCGCAAACCAGATCTCTACAAAGCCTCGCCTGTGGCAAAATACAATGTTTTTGGTATTCCACTTATCACCGTAGCCGGCGTGATTTTTGGCGGCTTTTTGGTTTTCTTGTTGGTGGAATGGCTTTTTGACCCCTGGTTGAATGGTGGTACGGCGTTGTACGGTATCAGTCTGGCTAACATCCCATCTGTCATCTACATTGTGATCATGTATGGCCTGGCAGCGGCAATCTATTATGGTTTCCGGGCATATCGTAAGAAAAATGGTATCGATATAGACAAGGTCCATCAGGAAATCCCTTCCGAATAAATACCTCAACTTTCCCGTTCCGGTTTCAAATGATACCGGAACAGGAAAGGCTACCAAAAAGGAGTCGAATGCCCCCATTCGAGGATATTGTTGAGGAGATGAACCGCTTGTTAGAAACGGCACGTGCTGCCAAACTTCATTTGCGGTTAATTGGCGGGCTGGCAATTAAATTTCATAGCCCATCCGCCAGCCATCGCGCACTCCAACGCAGCTACCCGGATATCGATCTGGTGGTGCCTAAACGTGACAAACGCAAGCTGGATGCCTTCTTTGCAGGTATGGGTTACAGCCCTGAAAAGAATTTCAACCTGTTGAATGGTGATCGTCGCCAGATATTTTTCGATACAAAAACCGGTCGTCGTATCGATGTTTTTGTTGGCGATTTCGAAATGTGTCACAAACTTCCCATGGGTGATCGCCTGGATGCTCACCCGGTTACGGTGCCTCTGGCAGAATTGTTTCTTTCCAAAACCCAGATTGTTGAATTGAACCATAAAGATGCCCTGGATATCATTTCACTGCTGCTGGATAATGATGTAGGTTATACCGATAATGGCGTGATCAATGTTGACCGGATAACGCGCCTATGTCTTAAAGATTGGGGTCTCTACAAGACGCTCACGATTACTTTGAGTAAAGTAGAGAATATCCTGCTGGATAATAACCCGGGTCTCGATCCGGAACAACTTCAGCGAGTATTTACGCGCATCAATGCTATCAGGCGTCTTCTTGACCGGGTAAATAAACCCTTCCTTTGGAAGGTTCGTAACCAGGTTGGAACGCGTATTCGCTGGTATACCGAAGTTGAGGAAGTTAACCGGTAATCCAGGTTGGATTTTTATCGGTCGCTTTCTTGCAGGAATGGTGTTTATTATGAAACCTGTCCGGCAACTTGCCATCGTTTTAGTGTTTGTTTTTGTCATTTTGTCTGTTGGACAGCTGGCTTGCGGGTTGAGCGCAGCTGCACCTCAGCGCCCGCTGGATGTGCTGGCAACACGCGTGGCCGTGTCTACTGAAGCCCAACAGATTCAGCTTCCACCGGCAATTCCCGAAATGCGCATGCTCACACTCGAATTTCCGCCCAAAATCCGGGCTGGCGATTCTGATGTAGTCCGCTTAATTTTGGAAGTGGATGAATCTGGGAACCTGACTGCAACCGTTTCCGTTACAGGCAATGCCATCCGCGGACAGGTCGTTATTATTCCCAACCTTTATGATACCCACAATGTTCTGGCAGAAGCTCGCCTGGATATGGCTGGTGTTGATATTCGCCCGCCTGAGACCGTCAGCGAGACTTTGTTGCCGGGACAGAAAGCAACGTTTTATTGGAGCGTACTGCCAGCAGATGTTGGTCGCTTTAAAGGTACAGTTTGGTTTTACTTGCATTTTGTCCCAAAGACGAGCGGAGTCGAGAGCCGGCAGGCGCTATCAGCGCAGCCGATCGAGATTGAGGCGACTTCATTCCTGGGTCTAAGGGCGAACCCGGCGCGTTGGTTGGGCATTGCGGGGACATTCCTGAGTACTGTTCTGGGTTTCCCGTTTTTAGAGACTATTCTAAAGTGGCTTTGGAATAGATTGCGCGCCCGTTGATGTTGATCTATCAGCCTCGAATACCAGGTTGGGATTGAAAGCTGAATTTTCATCACTGGATGTCACTATATTTGGCGTTGTCGCTGAGTATTTTCGATATATGACAAATATCATACCGATTCCTTACATGGGTAAGTTTTCAGCATGGCACCCGTGTGATAGAATGACGACGGCATATCTTGTGATAAATGCCCCAATCGCCTGAAGGAGCTTTTATGCAAAATTCCTGGATGTACATTGGCCTATTTCTTCTTGTTGGGATTATTATCCCGATCATACCGATTGCTTTTTCGGCATTGGTGGCTCCCAAAAAGCCCAATCCCATCAAGCAAAGTACGTATGAGTGCGGTATTGAAACCGTAGGGGAAAACTGGGTGCAATTCAAAGCGCAGTATTATATTTTTGCGTTGGTTTTCCTGATTTTTGATGTGGAAACTGTCTTTCTGTTTCCATGGGCCCTGGCACTGAATGCCCTACCTTTTTTTGCTGTGGCAGAAGGTGTCCTTTTTATTCTCATCTTGATGGCCGGCTTGTCCTTCGCCTGGCGCAAAGGGATGCTTGAATGGGTGTAAGGTCCAGACCAATTTAGAAAGGCTGAGAGGGAAATTCCTGTCAGCCTTTTCGTTGGTATTATGAGGAGTACTCCATGAGCTTTTGGACAGATCCGATCAATGTTATTTATAAATGGTTGATGCTCACCTTCACTGGCTGGGGCCTGGATGGCGCAGCTGCAAACGTGATCGCCAACCTGCTGGGCATCGTGCTTTTGATCACAGCTGCGATGGTGTTGGATATCATGCTGGTCTGGGTGGAACGCAAGGTTGTGGCTCGGTTTCAAGGGCGACTCGGTCCAAACCGCGTTGGCCCTTTTGGCCTTTTCCAGCCATTCCCCGATATTATCAAGCTGATCATCAAGGAAGATATCACCCCTGATGGCGCCGATAAAGTTGTTTACAACATGGCTCCGATTCTTTCCTTGGGTTCTGTAATTTTCCTGTGGGCGGTTGTGCCTCTGGCTTCCACGATCTACGGGGTGGATTTGAATGTCGCCCTGCTTTACCTGGTTGCGGCTGGCGCTTTAGGGACACTTTCTATTATCATGGCTGGTTGGTCATCAAACAACAAGTATGCTTTGCTGGGTGCTTTCCGCCAGGTGGCTGCCATGATTTCATTTGAAATCCCGATGGTAGTGGCGCTTTTGATCCCAACCGTATTGGCAGGTTCCTTGAGTTTGAAGGTTATCACCGATCTCCAGGCAGGCGGGAAATGGTTCTTCCTTTTCTCACCGTTGGGAGCGTTGTTATTCCTGATCTCTGCGATTGCTGAACTTGGTCGTTCACCGTTTGACCTGAACGAAGGCGAATCCGAAATTGTCTCGGGTTACCACATTGAATATACCGGTATGAAGTTCGGTTTGTTCTATGCTGGTGAGCTGTTGCACGCCTTCACCTTTGGTGGCTTTTTATCAGTATTATTTTTCGGCGGCTGGCACGGGCCGTGGGCAGCCCAGTATCCGTTGTTGGGCGCTTTCTATTTTGTGGCCAAAGCAATGTTTGGTTATTGGCTGATCATGTGGGTCAAATACACGGTACCTCGTATTCGTATTGACCACATGCTGGCTTTCAATTGGAAATTCCTAACGCCGGTGGCATTTGCCCTGTTGATTGTCACTGCGGTCGTTCATTCCCTGCTCAAGGGCGCCGGTTTCTGGCCATATTTCCTGGGAATGTTCTTTTCCAATGTATTGTTGGGATGGGTCACGCTGGAGATCCTGCGTGCATCCACTCGCAAGCAGCGTCTGGCCGCGCAAGCGCCCAAGCCTGTTGTGCACCATTAATTGGGAGCTGATGTATGGATGCTTCGCAAGTCATTTTTATCTTGAGCGCGGCGCTCATCATCGCATCAGCCTTGATGGTCGTCACCACGCGAAACCTGATCCACGCTGCTTTGTGGCTAATTGCCACATTATTTGGGGTTGCGATCCTTTACGCAGTCCTTGAGGCTGGCTTCCTGGCAGTGGTGCAGGTGGTGGTTTATATTGGCGCAATCGCAATCATGTTCATATTTGCTGTAATGCTGACCCGTAAAGAAATGCGCGATAAGGGCCCACAGGTAAACGCTTCCTGGCCTTTGTCGGCAGTTTTAGGGTTGCTAACATTCGGCGGATTGTTCGTGATATTTTCCAAGTGGGATGGGCTGGGCAAGCTGCCGGTGGCAATCCCAGGCGGGTCGGATGCACTGCTTTCTCAATTAGGCCTGGCGCTCACCTCACCGGATGCTTTTGTTCTGCCATTCGAAGTAGCCTCAGTCCTGCTGTTAGCGGCGCTGATCGGGTCCGTGTACGTGGCGATGAATAAGAAATAAGAGGCACGCATGATCCCTTTGAGCTGGTACCTGTATCTTTCGGCTGCGCTCTTCAGCATTGGCCTGTTTGGCGTGCTGGTGCGGCGTAATGCCGTTGCAATCCTGCTGAGTGTTGAATTGATGCTGAATGCTGTCAATATCAACCTGGTGGCTTTTTGGCGTTATGGTAATACAGCGTCCATGGCCGGGCAGGTTTTTGCAATCATCGTATTCGCCGTTGCTGCCGCGGAAGTGGCTGTCGGCCTTTCGTTGATCTATTCAATTTATCGCCGCCGCGGTACTGTCATTGCGGACGAGCTCGACCTGTTGAAGTGGTAGGAGACACGATATGGCGACTGAAACCATCATTTGGTTAATCCCCCTGCCACCTTTGTTGGCGTTTTTCTTGATTATTTTGTTCACCAACCGCTCGAAGGCTCTCAGCCATAGTATCGGTGTTGGTGCAGCTGCGCTTTCCTGGGTGGGCAGTTTGATCGTTTTCCTGCGCGCAATTGGAACCGAAGAGTTTGGCAAACATATTTTTGCCAGCGCAATCAACTGGCTGCCGACTGGCGATTCTTATTTCCAGGTTGGCGTCCAGATTGACCCGCTCTCTGCAGCTGTGCTATTTTTTGTGAGTATCACGATCTTCATGATCTTCCTTTACAGTGTCGGCTATCATAACTTTGGCCAGCCCGCCGGCGATCATGATCACCCCGGCCTGCCGCCGCATGGAGCAACCGTCACGGATGAGCATGGACACCAGCACGCTGTTCTCTCGGTTGAGCCGATGTATTCGCGGTTCTTTGCTTTTCTGGGCTTATTCGCATTCGGCATGTACACCCTGGTGGTCTCTGATAATTTGCTGACCCTGTTTGTGGGCTGGGAAATCATGGGCTTATGTTCGTACCTGTTGATTGGTTTCTGGTATGCCAAACCGTCGGCCCGAAATGCGGCAGTCAAAGCCTTCATGACGACACGCGTGGGCGATGTCTTTATGCTGCTCGGTCTGGCCTACTTGTATTCAGCCACCGGCACTTTGAACTACCGCGCAATTTTCTATAACGAAGAAGTTCTGCACGTTCTGGCGACTACTGCCACCCCAATCTTTGGACTGACGGCTGCCGGACTGATTGGTTTGCTATTGTTCATCGGTACGGTCGGTAAATCTGCACAGTGGCCGTTGCATATCTGGCTGCCAGATGCAATGGAAGGTCCCACACCTGTCAGCGCCATGATCCATGCGGCGACGATGGTTTCTGCCGGTGTATATATGGTCATCCGAATCTTCCCACTCTTCACCGCGGATTATACCGGTCATGGCCTGACGACCACCATGAGTATCATTGCTTTCATCGGTGCCTTCACTGCTCTGTTTGCGGCGACAATCGCCGTGGCGCAGAACGATATTAAAAAGGTGCTGGCTTATTCAACTATTTCGCAGCTGGGTTTCATGATTGCGGCCCTGGGGATCGGCGCATATGTAGCGGCGGCTTTCCACCTGGTTACCCACGCTTTCTTCAAGGCGCTTTTGTTCCTGGGTTCGGGATCGGTCATTCATGGCATGGAACACGGTGTGCTGCACACAGGCAACCACCATCTTGATCCACAGGACATGTGGAATATGGGTGGTTTGCGCAAGAAAATGCCGATTACTTTCTGGACTTTCCTGATCGGTGGTTTTGCACTTTCCGGTTTTCCATTGATCACAGCAGGTTTCTGGTCAAAAGATGAAATCCTGGCGGATGCATTTGGCCATGGTCATTGGGTCGTCTTTGCCACACTGGCTATCGCGGCTTTGATGACTGCTTTTTACACCATGCGCCAGATAACTTTGACCTTCCTGGGTGAAGCCCGTACCGAGGAAGCTGAGCACGCTTCAGAAACACCCTGGACCATGACGACCCCACTTGTAGTTCTTTCAGTATTTGCGATTGGCTATGGTTGGGTGGGTATCCCTGAGCAATTCCCGCTTCTGGGCGGTTTGCTGCCAAACTGGTTTCATGGTTTCGTGGGCGCAACTCTGCTCGAAGAGCCAGAAGCTCTGGCGTTTAATTATTGGCCTTTGTTGACTTCACTGGTTGTTGCGCTGGGTGGTCTGACCCTGGGCTGGTTTGTTTATAAAGATGTGAAATCAGGTCAATCTGACCCGCTCGAGAAACCGCTAGGCAAGCTTTACCCTGTACTTAAGAACAAGTGGTATTTCGACGAACTTTATGCGTATTTTGTCGTAAAACCCATGAACTGGATCTCAGAGGTCTTTACCCCCTGGATGGATCGCACAGTGATCGATGGTATTTTGCACAGTGTTGCGCGCCTGTCCATGTTCATTGGTCATGTGCTGCGTAATTATTTTGATAAGCCGATTATTAATGAATTAATCGGCGATGGAACGGCCAATATATTCTGGCAAGGTCAGAATATTCGTTACCTGCAAACCGGCCGTATCCAATCCTATCTGATCGGTTCAGTTGGCGTGCTGATCGTAATAGCCGCTTTGCTGTACTATTTCCTTTAAGGGGAGTGGACAAATGGACTATATTAGCACTCACCTGCTGACAACCATCCTGTTTTTCCCCGTCATTGCGGCGCTGGTAATCCTGTTCCTACCTTCGGACCAGGTCAAAGCCATCCGTTGGGCGGCCCTGCTTGCTAGCCTGGTTCCTCTGGGGCTGACGGTCTGGATGTGGTTCCGGTTTGATCCGACCGCGGCAGGTTTCCAATTTCAAGAACAATATCCATGGTACGAAGCGATCCATTCCACCTTTCATATCGGTGTTGATGGGCTCTCATTGGCAATGGTATTGTTGACGACTTTGCTCACTCCATTGTGTTTGCTGGCGTCATTCAATATTACAGATAAAGTAAAAGCCTACATGATGCTGTTCCTGTTTCTGGAAGCCGGCATGCTTGGCGTTTTTATGGCGTTGGATTTACTGATCTTCTTTGTTTTCTGGGAGATTGGTCTGGTACCGATGTATTTCCTCATCAACCAATGGGGCAGTCCCAAAGGTGAACGCGAGTTGTGGGGCGGTATGAAGGTTTCAGCCCGTAACTATGCTTCGCTCAAGTTTATGATCTATACCATGGCTGGATCGCTTGGGCTGCTCCTGGCCATCCAGATGCTGGGTGTGTTGTTCCAAAATTATGATCTGGCCTATCTCTACAAACAATGGAATGCGCTTCCGTCTGACGGGGCGATGCTTGGAATGAGTGTTGCCACGGTCAAAGCGGTTGCATTCTGGGCCTTCGTGATCGCTTTTGCTCTGAAGGTACCTGTCTGGCCCTTCCACACCTGGCTTCCTGATGCTCATACTGAAGCGCCCACGGCTGGTTCCATGATCCTGGCGGGTGTCTTACTCAAATTAGGTGCGTATGGCTTCCTGCGCCTGGTGCTGCCCCTCTATCCAGAGCAGGCTCATCAGTATGCCGGTTGGTTGGCCTTTCTGGCCACCATGGCAATTGTCTTTGGCGCTTTTGCTTCCTATGGACAGACAGACTTCAAGCGCCTCGTTGCATACAGCAGCATAAACCACATGGGTTTCGTGCTGCTCGGTATCGCTGCGGCTGCAACTGCGATTGGCACCACGGATGCAACCATCGCATTGAACGGTGCCGTGTTGCAGATGTTTAATCACGGTCTTTCGGCTGCCGGAATGTTCTTCCTTGTTGGAGTAATTTATGAACGCACGCATACTCGCAACCTGGAAGATTTTGGCGGGCTGTTCCCCCTGGTTCCGGTCTATGGTGGCATTCTAATATTTACCAGCATGGCTTCGTTGGGTTTGCCAGGCCTGAATGGTTTCGTGTCCGAATTTCTGGTGGTGCGGGGTTCTTTCCCGCTCTTGCCGGTGTTCACAGCCATCAGCATGATTGGTCTGCTGTTTACTGGCGCTTATATTCTCAAGGGCATCCGCAAGGTCCTGCATGGTCCGCTGAATGAGCAATGGGCTCACGGTGAACACCGCCTGACCGAAATCAACACGCGCGAGATCCTGGTTATGGCTCCGCTCATGGTCATGATCCTGGTCCTTGGCATTTGGCCAATGGGCTTGCTGGATGTGATCAACAAAGCCATGGTCATGCTGTTCCACTAGAGCGAGGTGCGCAAATGCAATTTCCGATCCTGAGCCTTATCGTTTTTGCCCCGCTGGTTGTTGCGGTTCTTTTGCTCCTAATGAAACCGGAGCGCAAAACTGAGATCCGTGTTACCGCACTGGCGGCAGCAGTTTTTGATCTGACCCTTTCAGCCTGGGTTTATTACCAGGTATACATTCATCCATCCTTGGAATACCAGTTTGTCGAAAAATACAGCTGGCTGCCTGCGTTGGGTATTTCATACCACGTTGGCGTGGATGGCATCAGCACCCCATTGCTCTTATTGACCGGTATCGTCATGTTTACTGGCGTGCTGATCTCCTGGGGCATCGACGATCGCCCGCGCGAATTTTTCGCCTTCCTGTTCTTGTTGGCTGGTGGCGTATTCGGGGTTTTTGTTTCGCTCGATTTGTTCATGTTGTTTTTCTTCTATGAAATCGCCGTGTTCCCGATGTACCTGCTAATCGCCATTTGGGGTTGGAAGGTCACACGCGAATATGCCGCCATGAAACTGACGCTGTATTTATTCATCGGGTCAGTGTTTGCACTGGTCGGTGGGCTGGCGATGTATTTCACAAATTACCAGATGCATGGCGTCCTGACCTTTGATATGTTGGAATTGGAAAAGGCTGGTTTCTCCTCCAACTTCCAATACCTGTGGTTTATGCCAGTATTCATGGGCTTTGCAATTCTGGGCGGTATCTTCCCGTTTCACAACTGGTCGCCCGATGGTCACGTGGCAGCTCCGACGGCAGTCTCCATGTTCCATGCTGGTGTACTAATGAAGCTGGGTGCTTTCGCGGCTCTGCGGGTTGGTATTATGCTCCTGCCCGAAGGTGCAAAACAGTGGGCCTGGCTGATCTTTGGGCTTGCAATGGTCAACGTGGTCTATGGCGCTTTCATCGCCATGATCCAGACTGACCTGAAATATGTGATCGGTTTTAGCTCGGTTAGTCATATGGGTTTGGTTTCGCTCGGCTTTGCGACCCTCACTCGTGAAGGGATGACTGGAGCCAGCCTTCAAATGTTCTCGCATGGTGTTATGACGGCTCTATTCTTCGCTGCAGTAGGTATGGTTTACGATCGCGCACATACCCGCCAGATTCCCGAATTGGGCGGCATGTCAAAGCCTTTACCATGGGTGGCGATCGCTTTTATCATCGGCGGTCTCGTATCGATGGGGATGCCGGGTTTCTCCGGTTTTGTAGCTGAGTTCCCAATCTTTATGGGTGTTTGGAAAACTCACTGGTTGGCGGCGGTGATAGCATCTATTTCGATCGTCATCACTGCGGCTTATGTGCTGCTTGCGATCCGGCGGGCCTTTTTCGGCGAAGTTCCGGCGCAATTGGAAGGTCATATCGGTGCAATTTCTGTTCTGGATAAAGTTGCCCTTGTGACCCTGTGTCTCATCATGATCACGCTGGGTGTTCTCCCTAATGTCATGGTGCCGATGGTCTCGCAAGGCGTCCAGAATGTGCTGCGCCTGCTGGGAGGTGCATAAATGAGCATCAATATGCTGGCAATCCTGCCTGAAATACTTCTCCTCGCGGTAGCTATGCTGGTGCTTGTCCTTGATCCATTTTGGAAGGACGAGAACCGCCGAACAAATCTAGGTTGGTTAACAGCCGGTGGTCTAATTGCCACCATGTTTGTGAGTCTTTTGTTGGATCGCCCGGCTCAGTCTTCCCTGGCTTTTGGCGGCATGGTCCGTTACGATTGGCTGGCCTTTGTCTTCAAAATGATATTCATTTTTGGAGCTGCGATCACAGCAATGTTCATGATGGATGTGGAAAAAGTCGGCAAGCGTGCCGAAGCCTACCTGTTATTGGTGGCTGCCACAATTGGCATGAATTTGATGGCATCCTCTGCTGACCTGGTCATGCTCTACCTTGCGATCGAGACAACTTCCATTCCAATGTATGTATTGGCAGGCTTTTTGTTGGACGATAAGAAATCAACCGAGGCGGGCTTTAAATACCTGCTCTTTGGTGCGATGACTTCGGCGATATTTTTATACGGTCTTTCGCTTGTCTATGGCTTTTCTGGCACTACCCAATTTGCAAGCATGAGTGGCTACTTCACCAGTCTTAATCCGGTTTCGCTGGGAGTGTTGTTTCTGGTGGTGGTCGGCATAGGTTTCAAGATTTCGTTGGTTCCTTTCCATTTTTGGGCTCCAGATACCTATGAAGGTTCACCAACTCCTGTTGCGGGGTTCCTTTCGACTGCATCCAAAGCTGCTGGTTTTGCAGTGTTGCTACGGCTCTTCCTGACCGCTTTTCCTCAAGTTGCGGCTGATTGGCAGATGCTTCTGGCAATCCTGGCTGTATTGACCATGACATTGGGCAATCTGGTTGCGCTTGCTCAAACTAACATCAAACGGTTGTTAGCCTATTCAAGCATAGCGCATGCAGGTTACGCTCTGATCGGTCTGGTAGCGAATAATGCGCTCGGCGTTACTGGTTTGATCTATTATTTGATGGCTTACGTCCTGACGAATCTGGCCGCTTTCGGGATCATCATGGCTGTTGGTCGGGTGACCGGTTCTGATGAGATTCGCGCTTACGATGGAATGAGCCGGCGTTCGCCTTACCTGGGATTGGCTATGCTGGTGGCCTTCTTATCCCTCTCAGGGATGCCGCCTTTTGGCGGTTTCATGGCTAAAATGTTGGTGTTTGCCGGAGCTATTCAGGCTGGATGGTATTGGTTGGTTTTTGTTGGAGTGCTCAACTCCATTATCGGTCTATACTACTACCTGACGGTTCTGAAATATATTTACCTGTACCGTATGGATGGCGAGAACGAAGAAAGCCATCCGATCCCAGTTTCACGACCGTTTGTGATTGCCATTGTCGTTTTGACCCTGGGTATTGTGCTGATAGGTTCAATCTTTGCACCCTGGTTTGGGTTCGCGACTGATGCAGCCATGAGCCTTTTCTAAGCCGCTGGCCTCATCCAGTAAACTTCTATTGGATGAGGCCAGAACGATATATCGGCTTTACTGATAAAAAACCTTTGTGATATAATCCGCAACCATGAGTGAGCCAAAAGACCATAACAAGGACCGCCAACAATATGTATACAACCTGACGATGGCGGCCGTTGCCGGCCAGGTAGGTTGCCTGACACTGGTTATCATCTTTGCTGCCCTAATTGGTGGGCTCTGGTTGGATCGCTCATTTGCGACAAAACCGCTTTTTACCATGTTGTTTATGATTGCCAGTATGCCGGTTACGCTTTATGTTATGTTTCGAGTGGTGCAAGGTGCAACCAAACGAATCCGGCCAGTATTGGACAAGAAGAACCACGAAAATCTTGAAGGAGGTAATGAATCGTGACTGAGACTCCAAAACAAAAAGTGTGGGGCCGTTGGGTTGTGCTAGCGGCATTCATCCTTGGTTTGTTCCTTTTCACGGGCTTTTTTGGCCTGGGATTGGGTATCAAGGTTGTTATGCCGTCAGTAGTTTTACCCCCGGAGGCACTAACGGAGCCAATCCAAACGCCGTTCGGCCCGTTCTTTATCAGCGGAACCTTGATCGCCTTGTTATTTGCCGATGTTCTCATCATTGCTCTGGCAATTGCCATTAGCTCTGGTGTCAAAAAAGGCAATTTGATTCTGACCGGCATCACCGGCGGAGTTGAAGCCTTGCTTGAAATGCTGCATGGCATGACTGAAGGGACAGCTGGCAAGTGGACCAAGGCAATTTTCCCCTGGTTTGCGACGATTACATTGATTGTAATGATAGCGAACTGGACGGAACTTATCCCAGGTGTTGAAACCATTGGTCTGCTGGAAAAATCAGCGCATGGTGAATATGCTGTCCAGCAGGTGGGTCCGTTTCAGTCGATTGTCAAGGCTGAAGAGGGACATGGGGAGTATCTTCTCATACCCTTTGTGCGCGTAGTCTCCACCGATCTGAACTTCACGGTTGCATTGGCATTGGTGGCCGTTACAATGATCCAGGTATTTGGTATTCGAGCCCAGGGTGGGGCTTATTTCTCCAAATTCTGGAATACCGGCACTGTGTTTTCCAAACCGATTTTTGGCGTGATTGACTTTGGTGTGGGTCTTTTGGAAATAGTATCCGAATTCTCCAAAGTGCTCTCGTTTGCCTTCCGTCTTTTTGGTAATATTTTTGCGGGTTCGGTGCTCTTGTTCGTCATCGGTTCGCTTGTGCCAGTGTTTGCACAGTCGATCTTTTATCTATTGGAATTCTTTGTAGGTGCCATCCAGGCTTTTGTGTTTGGGCTGTTAGCTATGACTTTCATGGCGCAGGCAACCCAGGGACATGGTGGCGAGCACCACGAAGAAGCACACGCATAATTCTTCGGGCGACTTCGCCCGGGTAAAGACTACATTTCATTTGGCGCGATTTGCATAAGCAAATCGCGCCGCCCGAAAATCATACGGAGGATATTAAGTTATGGATGCTGCAGCTGCGAAATTGATTGGCGCTGGTTTGGCCATGATCGGTGCAATTGGTGCCGGTGCTGGTATTGGTATTGTTGCCAGCGGTGCTGTTCAGGCGATGGGACGTAACCCAGATGCCACTGGCACAATTCAGACCAACATGATTCTTGGTATCGCGTTCGCTGAAGCGGTCGCCATTTACTGCCTGGTCGTCGCTCTCTTGATCCTGTTCGTCTTCTAAAAGAAGATAGGGAGGCTACTTTGGAAGCACTGGGTATTAATGGATCGTTTCTACTTGTACAAATCGTAAACCTCATCATTGTTTATGTGGTGGTGAGCAAGTGGATTGTCACGCCGATTACCGGCATGCTCGAAAAACGCCGCGAGACAATCGCCAATGGTCTGGAAGACGCTCGTGTGGCTGCTGAAGCTCGCGCGAATGCCGAAAAAGAAGCTCAAAAAATCATTGCCGATGCACAGACAAAAGCCAGCATGGTCGTTCGAGAAGCGACTGAGCGGGCAGAATCTGTAGGCCGCGACGTGAAAACCGCTGCTGAAGCCGAAGCTGGCAAGGCACGTGAAAAAGCTCTGACCGAAGTTGCTGAAGAGCGCAATCGAATTCTTGGTGATCTTCGTGGTCAGGTGGCTGCTTTATCGATCGCAGCCACACAGAAGCTGGTTGGTGAAGCGCTTGATGACAAACGCCAACGTATCTTGATCGAAGAATTCTTCTCTGGGGTGAAATCAGGCAAAATCGTCATGATGGAAGACGCCAAGCTTGTTGGAACCTCAGCGGAAATTACCAGCGCCCTGCCCTTGACGTCCGATGAACAGGAAACTGTCAAGAAAGATCTTCTGGCGAAAACCGGTGCTCAGGCCGTGGTTTTCCATGTAGATCCTGCTATTCTTGGAGGGCTGGTCATCAAAGTTGGTGACAAAATTCTGGATGGTTCAGTCTCTGGGAAACTTGAGAGCCTGCGAACAAACCTGCGTTAAAGTTTGTTTTCATTCAAAGACCTGGCAGGTTCTACAGAACCTGTCGGGTCTTTATTATTTATGGTAAATTGAAATCATGCCTTCTTCCCTTTTGTCTCGACTTCTCACTGATATCACGTTCGTAAACGCCACGGAATCCAATCTGGATCTGCAAATTACATCAATTACGGCTGATTCGCGCCTGGTGCAGCCCGGCGGCCTATTTGTTGCCATGAGTGGTGGACAGGTGGATGGACATCAATATATTCCGGTCGCGATTTCCAAAGGTGCCGCGGCAGTGCTCGGAGAGCAGCCCATCTCAGGCCTTGCGGTGCCGTATATCCGTGTCGAAAGTACCCGCAAAGCCCTGGCGTGGCTGGCAGCAGCTTTTTTTGGTCAGCCTGCGCGAAAAATGACCATGATTGGTGTGACAGGGACAGATGGCAAAACTACTACAAGTAATATTCTGTACCAGATTTTGCTCGCAGCTGGATATAAGACAGGCATGATTTCGACTGTTAACGCGGTGATCGGGAATGAAATCCTTGATACAGGCTTTCATGTCACTACACCCGATGCGCCCGAAGTTCAGAGCTATCTGGCTAAAATGGTTGAGGCCGGATTGACACATGTTATTCTTGAAACAACATCACATGGTTGGGCGCAGAATAGGGTGGATGCTTGTGAGTTTGATATTGGGATTGTCACGAATATAACGCATGAGCATCTCGATTATCACGGTTCTTATCAAAACTACCGGGCTGCGAAAGCGCGTCTATTCACAGGGCTGGCGGATACTCTTCCAAAAATAAACGGAAATATCGGACTGGCTGTGCTCAATCATGATGATTCGTCGTATGAATATTTAATGGGAGTAACCCGAGGTTGGACCGCCAGTTATGGATTGACTTCATCTGCGGATGTTTGGGCAGAGGATATCAAGCGTACGCGTGAAGGTAACTGTTTCACGGTTTGTGGAAGTGGATTTCGTTTTGAGATTGTCTCGGGCTTATATGGGGATTTTAATGTAATAAATTGCCTGGCGGCCATTACTGCTGCGGTGGTGGGCATAAAGATTGAGCCGCAGGCTGTTATCAGGGGTATCGCAAATTTAGCAGGGGTACCTGGTCGGATGGAGAAGATTACTCTGGGCCAAAATTTTAGCGCAATTGTCGATTTTGCACATACGCCAAATGCACTCAAGGTCGCATTGGAGACCGCCCGGCAGATGCTCGCAAAACCCATTCCAGAGCACCTGCAAAACAATGGACGTTTGATCGCGGTATTTGGGTCTGCAGGTTTGCGCGACAAGGAAAAGCGCCGTATGATGGCTGAGGTTTCCACCGAATTGGCAGACATCAGTATATTTACCGCCGAAGATCCACGGACTGAGTCTTTGGATGAAATCCTGGAAGAAATGGCCAGGGGAGCACGAGATCAGGGTGGGGTGGAGCAGCAGTCTTTTTGGCGGGTGAAGGATCGCGGCGAGGCAATAAAATTGGCTTTGAAGATGGCTCGACCCGGCGATGTGGTGATTTCATTTGGGAAAGGTCATGAACAGTCGATGTGTTTTGGAACGATCGAATATGCATGGGACGATCGTATCGCTATGCGTGCAGCATTGGCAGATTACCTCGGGGTGGCAGGGCCAAACATGCCATATCTCCCCACCCAGGTCCAGCCATGAGCGTCCACATCTTACACAGGGAACAGATTATCCCGGCGCCGCGTGAACTTGTCTGGCAGTATTTTTGCGATCCTCGTAATCTAAATGAAATGACGCCTCCAGATATGAAGTTTGTCATTATCACCAATCCACTCGAACAAATGTATGCGGGTCAGAATATTGCTGGTTCTAATTGAATTTGTGGTTTTGACAAAAATGAGGCAAAATTAGCAAAAACTCCACCAAGAGAATCGCTAAAATGCCTCAACGACAGTGTACCAAAGAAAAGGCTATTATTACAAGCCCTGTAAAACGCATCACTCT
>JAPLGT010000261.1:0-19153 GCA_026390035.1 Chloroflexota bacterium | reverse complement strand
CCCCATTCACACTCATACACAAATTTCTTTTCCGAGTACAATTCTCGATGGGTTCTCATGGCGCGCTCCTTTTGTCAAAAATAAGTTTGCCATGAGTTCCCCTTTTTTTCAAGTCAAAAGCAAGTTATGCGGTACTGCGAAAATCCCCTGCCAGGGGTGCTTGCGGGGGAATTAAGGGCTAACCTTGCAAGGGGAGCCAGGGATGCTGGTAAAGTTCACCGAGGTCTATATCTTTCCAGCCCAGGCGTAAAAATCCCTGCCAAGCCAGCCTTGCAATTGAGATTCAATATTTAACCACCAGCCCAGAATGATCTGTGGATTGCAGACCGAAGCAGCCCAAACCAATTAGACTGCCAGCCAGGCCTAACATATCGATCTGCGATTTAGCATAAAGAAAATCGTGCGGAATCTCAATCTAAACAAATCTAAGCAATAGCTTACGATTCGCTAAACTTTCGATTAGTAATTATTCAACACTTGTTGACGAAAAAACAAACAATACAACCATATGTAACCAACTGGTTATTGTTATTATTATTTCAAGCTTATGAACTTATGGTAGTCGCGACTACTGAACAAATCATTCCCTATTCTTCAAAAATTGGTTGCCAAACGGCCAACCCAGTAATTTCAATTTCCAAGGAGACTTACCATGAAAAGAACATTCGTTGTTATGCTCACAGTCCTGACCCTGCTGTTCTCAATGCTCCCAACCAGCGCTGCTCTGGCCGCGAAGCCCCAGCCCTCCGTCAAAGTAACCGTTCGCAACCAAACCGGTGGCAGCATTTCAATCAGCCTGACCGATTCAATCGGCAATCCGTATTATTTCAGCTTTACCAAAAAAGACACAACCAGCGTGAGTATTCCCCAAGGTAATTTCTCATACTTTGCCTTCACCCCTTGTGGTATTCAGAAAGGCACATTCAACCTCTCCCGCAACAAGGTTCTGACCATCGGCTGCAGCGCCAGCGGAGCCCAGGAACTCGTCCTCAAACACCTCAAATAACCCCAGTCTGTCCCCCGGTGCTCCTGTCTGATGGAGAGCCAAGGGAAAACCTGATCAGCTCTTCGAAAATTGATCAAACGCATTACCAAAACCGCTTTCATATTTAGGAGACTTACCATGAAAAGAACATTCGTTGTTATGCTCACAGTCCTGACCCTGCTGTTCTCAATGCTCCCAACCAGCACTGCCCTGGCCGCGAAGCCCCAGCCTTCCGTCAAAGTAACCGTTCGCAACCAAACCGGTGGCAGCATTTCAATCAGCCTGACCGATTCAATCGGCAATCCGTATTATTTCAGCTTCACAAAAAAAGACACAACCAGCGTGAGTATTCCTCAGGGTAACTTCTCCTACTTTGCCTTCACCCCCTGTGGTATCCAGAAAGGCACATTCAACCTCTCCCGCAACAAGGTTCTGACCATCGGCTGCAGCGCCAGCGGGGCCCAGGAACTCGTCCTCAAACACCTGAAATAATTCGACAAAATACCCGCCAGTCAATTAAGGTCAGACTGATCAGCAGCCCTTAATTGACTGGAAACCCTTTTACCACCTGTCCAAAAATGCATTCATCATCCACGCTCCGATAACAAGCGATAAGCAATAGTCGCTACAAACAAAATGGCAACGAAAATAATCACCGCAGGTGATTGATATTTATCTCAATCATCAATTTGATGTTTAATTCTTGTCACACTCACAGCCAGGACCTTGATTGCTTCAACCATCGGCAGAAAGTATGTTTTACTACCAACATAGTATAAAGATAATGCTGCATAAATCTTCAGATCAACCTTGCTTTACTCTCAGCAACAGGTTTGTTTTCCAAAATTCGTTCAGGGGAAAATTTTGATAGATCGAGTACAGGCTGCATCCCTAACATTTGCTCAGCGATGTATCTACCCACCGCGTGGCATTGCTGAAACCCGTGTCCTGAGAACCCATTTGCCAGGTAGAATCCTTTTAATGTGGGCCACTCACCAAGTACAGCATTTCCGTCCAATGTGTTAACATCATACAGCCCTGCCCAACTTCTGGTCACTTTCAAACGGTCAAATTCAGGTAGGTATTCCACCAGTTCTGGCCAGATCTGATCTGTAAATGCCTGCTTATTAGGACGGAAATCGAAACCGACCGGATCATCGGCCAAAGACTTCCCGATCATAAATTGACCGTTACGCTCATGGAAGCAATATAAACCGCTTGGAAAGAAAATCCCAGGCAAGATACCCTTCGGCCGGACATTAGTTTCGACCACAAAGACTTGACGCATAACCGGAAGGATTGGCAAACTGACTCCACAAGTCAGAGCCAGCTGCGCTCCCCATGCTCCCGCACCATTCAACACAATCGGCGCGAATAATGTCTCGCCACCAACCAGCCGGATGCCAGTTACCCGGTTTTCTTCGCTCAAAATAGTTTCTGCTTCAGCATGCATATACTCAGCACCCAAGGCTAAAGCCTTGTTCTTGTACGCAACCAACACAGCCCATGGATTCATGGTCCCGTCTTGCGCACCAAAAGTGGCACCGTTACAACCACCAGGTTCACAAAGGGGATAGATCTGCCGTATTTCAGCGGGTGTCATCCATTTCACATCACACCCCAAACTCTGCTGTAAAACCAGACCTATTTCAGCTTCCACACGTACGTCTTCATCCACCAAAAATAGATTCCCCTGCCGGCGGAAAGCAATATCGAGTTTTTGCCCATTAACAGCCATATCTTCGGCAAAACTTGCCAGAACATCCAGCCCAAACAAAGATATCTGGATGTTCTCCTTCAGATTAAACTGAATACGAGTGTTTCCGTCTGAAAGGGGTGTGGACGCATAGGTATAGGTGGGATCCTTTTCGACAATGCACACCTTGAGTTTTTTATCAGCTTTTAACAAGTAAAAGGCGCTGGCGCAGCTCATCACTCCACCCCCAACCAGGATGACATCGAAGACATTGTTTTTCATGACGATACTCCTCCACGCCCAATCGTTTTCTAAAAAGGCTCATTTGGCAACAAGGCAAATATTATAATTGACTCAGCCCAAGAATAAAAAAAGGATATTTACCTATTGGCGAGTCAACTGTTGGAAGAGTGGCTGGCGTTTTTTGTAGAGAAACCCCAGATCATTTTTGCCGCAACGCAGAGTGAAAATCGAGGTAAGGAAATTAAAGGTCACGGCTGGATTGGATTGTGCTCGCTTACGACACTTGCAGGTGGCTTTACCTGCAGGAACTATTTCCACAAATAATCATCAGGAAAATAACCATAAAATAACCTTGCTCTACTATTTTTCACAGAGATTTTCGTAAACATTATTGACATTAAATATCACACCAATGAGGGCCAAGAATCAAAAACGCCTGCATAAGCAGGCGTTTTTGATAGCGGAGAGAGGGGGATTTGAACCCCCGATACCTTGCGGTATACACGCTTTCCAAGCGTGCGCGCTAAGCCAGCTACGCGACCTCTCCAGTGCAGGCGTCACCACCTGAGCGGACAGTATTATACCATTAGTGTCCTGAAAGTACAGACCATTTTTAATTTATCCAGCCATGAATATTCAGGAAAGAATACTCTCACTTTACCAGCTGTTTTCATCTTTAATATCGCCGAACCACCAATACCGCATTATGCCCACCAAAACCAAAGGCATTTGAAATGGCAATATCAATCTTCTTCTCACGGGCCTGCTTGGGAATGTAATCCAGGTCACAATCAGGGTCGGGGGTTTCATAGTGAAGCGTAGGAGGCAGGACACCTTCCCGAATTGCTTGTGTGCAGAAAATGGCTTCAAGGGCTCCGGTGGCACCCATCATGTGGCCAGTCATTGACTTGGTGGATGAAATAGACAATTTATAAGCCTGGTCACCAAATGCAGCCTTAATAGCCTTTGTCTCTGCAGCATCATTAAGTGGGGTCCCAGTACCATGCGCACTGACATAACCAACCTCATCGTGATTAACACCGGCTACAGCCAGCGCACCGCGAATGGCGGCCGCCCCACCCACACCATTAGAATCAGGAGCAGTAACGTGATAAGCATCTGCCGTTGCCGCATACCCTGCCAATTCAGCCAAAATATTAGCGCCACGGGCCTTAGCGCTGCTCTCACGCTCCAGCACAAGTATGCCAGCGCCCTCACCCATCACCAAACCATCACGGTTTTTATCAAATGGCGCAGGTGTCCTCGAATAATCATCATTGTGGCGCGACATTGCACCAATGCGATCAAAAGCACCCACACCAATCTCGCATATCGTCGCTTCAGTTGCTCCGGTCACAGCCGCATCAATAATCCCAGCCCGCAGCATCATCCAGGCCATGCCTATACCGTCAGCACCAGAAGCGCAGGCAGAAACCACTGAAAAACAAGGACCTTGAATGCCATTATCAATAGCAATCAAGCCGGAAGCGCCATTCGGCATCAACATTGGGATCAAGAACGGGCTGACCCGACGAGGTCCTTCATCCTTCATGGTAATAACCGCATCTTGCAGCGATTTCATACCACCGATCGCGGATGACACTATTACGCCAACCCGGGCCCGATTGGCATCTGTAATCTCCAGCCCGGATTGCGCCAGGGCTTCCTTGGAAGCAGCAACGCCCATCTGCTCAAACCGGTCACGCCGGCGGGCTTCCTTTGCATCCATATAGTTTGCCGGGTCAAACCCCTTTAATTCACACGCAATTCTGACATTCCAACCGGTGGAATCAAATAGGGTAATTGGGCCAACGCCAGAAATTCCGTTTGTCACGCTTTTCCAGGATTCCGGCACATTCAATCCGAGTGGGTTTACTGTCCCCATACCAGTGATCACAATCTTTTCCATTAGGTCTCCAAGTCTACTGATTATATTTATACCCCGACCCTGTCAGCACTACCACTACCGGATCAGGCAACCGTTTTAGCGTTTGGCCAAGTGCTGCCCAGGTAATTGCGGATGTCGGCTCAACATATAACCCCCGTCTCGCCAGTTCGTCACGTCCACTCAAGATGTCTACCTCATCCACGGGGAAAAACTCGCCATGCTTGGAGGCAACAATCTGCAGTAACGCGCCAGCCCTGAGGGGGTGCCTAACTCGGATACCTTCTGCCAGAGTCGGCCCTTCGGTGATGAAACCCATCGCAGACAACCCCGCAGTAGAAAGCACCCAGAGAGGCGAGCAGGCGCGTGCCTGTACGCCGATAAAGTAAGGCATTGCACTGATCAAACCAGCCCGCATAAGAGCGCCAAAACCTCGAAAGAGCCCAAGCAGCAGACCGCCCTGACCGGCAGGCACCAGCACTCCGCCCGGGGCACAACCCAACTGCTCAAATATTTCGTATGCGGTCGTGGCATAACCTGGGATGTTCACCGGCAAATATGCGTGGCTCGCATAAACAGCTGGAGATGATTCCACCATTGATTCGAGCGCTGTTGTCACATCAGAACGCGATCCTTCAATTGGGTGAAGTTCGGCCCCATAAAATTCAATTTGGCGACGCTTCGGCCCACTGGCGGCCGCAGGAATATAGATTCCAGCCTTTATGCCAGCGCGTGCGGCATAAGCGGCAAAAGAGGCCCCGGCATTGCCAGATGAATCTTCTACGGCAGTCGTCACTGCCCTGGATTTAATAAACGTCGTGATCAAAGTAGTGCCCCGGTCCTTAAAAGATCCGGTTGGGTTCATGAATTCGCATTTAAAAGCGACCTGGCGCCCAAAAGCCTCAGCCCAGATAAGTGGCGTATTACCTTCGCCCAAAGAAACAGGTGGATAATCAGCGGGTAAGCCAACAAATGTGTGACGATAACGCCACAACCCTCTTGCAGATCTATCCACCTGTGTCGGATCGTATTCCAGGTCGGAAATATCAAACAACCCGCCACATTTTGGACATTTATAAGGTGCGCCTTCATCCGGGTATAACCGTCTACAATTTGTGCAGGTTATATTCATCTCAAGATCCACTCTCTCTGCAATAATGCAAACAAATATTCGCTTCCCCAGGTTCCCGTATTGCTCATCCAAAAACTTTCGATGTAATGAGCTTCCCGTCGAAACCCAAGTCGCTCCAGTAAGTTAATCGATGCAAGATTATCGACATCACAATCTGCAACCACTCTGTGAAGATCCTGCACACGAAACATATAATCGAGCAACTTACGAACAGCCTCACTGGCATATCCGTGCTTCCAGGCAGATTGGGCGAGGCTGTAACCAATATATGCCATTCTAGGGTTAGACCTGGTGATATGAAAAGCAACATCGCCGATCATGGATTCTGCTCCGGAGTCGGTCGCATCGCGACACTCAATAGCAAGTTGATACCATTCCCCTGGCGTACCAGGCGCAACACTTTTCATCTTATCAATGAACTCAAGTGCATCTGCGCGCAAAAATGGGGTTTTCCAACCTTGATACCGGTACACATTTGGATCATTGCGATATGCTAGAAACGATCCAATATCCGAATCGCGAAACGGGCGCAGAATCAGGCGTGGAGTTTCAAGAATGACTGGCATGTGTTTTTAGTAATTGATAAAATTTCAAGCTACAGATTGAACATGCGTGGATGGCAACAGCCTACCAACCAAAAGAATAATAGCTACGACAAGTAAAGTTATTGCGCCAAAAACAAGACACAACCCACGCGCACCCAGGCTCTCCAATACAGCCCCACCCACGAAACCACCCAAAGCAGTCCCAACACCAAACACGGTGGCCCCGAAAATTCCCTGTGCCGTGGCGCTCATTCCAGCTGGCGCATTCTCATCAACGTAAGAAACACCAGCCATCCACATGGCTGGGAATGCCAGACCATTAAGTAATTGAAAAATCATTGCTTGTGTGGGGGAACTGGCAATTGAAAATAACAACAAGCGAATCCCGGTAATGACAAGCGCTAGAATGAAAAGTGGGTAAGCTTTAAAATATTTAAGCAGGCGATTCCCGAAAAACATAACCGGCACCTCACAAACAGTTCCCAGGGTTAGTGCCAGACCCATGGTAGCTTCTTTGGCACCCAGCTCTTTCATGTAAGAGAAAAAATAATTATTAGTAACCGCCATGGCAAAACCACCGACAAGTGCTCCCGTTAAAAAAAGCAACCAGCGAGGATTTCTGCTCATAACCCGGATACCACCTGCCAGAGAAGTTTTTTGTTTGGTAAATACTTGCCCCGAAAAATATACAAATTTCTGGCTGGTGAGGTAAGCCAGAAAATACATTACGGCGCAGCCCCAGAAAGCCATCTTCAACCCAAAGCTTTGTACGAGCTGTCCGGAGATGGGAGCGGCGATCGCGAAACCAATCGTACCACCAAGGCGTAATCGTCCGTACATATCCTTTTCATCAGCCAACATCGACATCGTTGCGCTATCAGCCAACGATGAAACGGGCGCTAGAAATATGTTGGACAGTATCCCGATTAACAAAATCGGTATAAAAGCCGCAAATAAGGGAATGAAAAAGACCGCCAGGCTCCCACCTACCAGACTGATGCCCATGACCAACCGGTGGCGCCTGGTTGCATCTGCAACCCCAGTCCAAAGGGGCGCGCAAAACAACGTGATCAAAGGTGCCAGACCAGTCAAAAAACCGATCTGGCCACCACTAAAACCCTGTTGCTGATAAAAAAGCACCATAAATGGCATCATAAATGCCACTCCAGCATATTGACAAAAATAGAAAGCAAATGGCCAAATTTTTCTCAAGCAACCCTCGGTAATATTAAAAATCTATGGATTTTTAGAATGGGACTATTATAGCCCCCACACGCTTTTTTCCAGTAAAAATGATAGCGCAAATTTTTGGCCAAACAAGAACACAACCAATAAATTATTCAAACCTATCATTTTATCCAGTTCGACCAAACGATTGAAATGACTACTCAAGGGTGGTCATGACTGGGAAGAACATTTCCCAAACCAGTTGATTGTATTGCGATACAAAACCTGAATTTTTTCGCTCACCATGGCGGCAAAGTAGGGATGCCCATACTACTCTGGTTTATGCTAAGTTTCCCAATCGATCCTTTCTTCGAGGTTGAGAAACTTAATGAATTCAAGCCCAGTCTGGATCGAAAACGACTCATCTTTCTTCAACATGTTGAATATTATCTTGAAATTTATATAATAGAGTTGTTCCCCAATAGTAAGGTTACACACCATTGAGATGATGAACGCTCCAATCGTATCAAAGCTTAGGCGATGCTCTACCACCTGAAGCAATCTCCGGCTAAATGATGTCCCTTATTCGATGAGATCTGCTCGTTTATTGGGATATTGTTTGGCCAAGGCAAGGCAATCACAGCCGCGAGTAGATCATTGGCTAATTGGTTATTCAGGAAATGGACTACGATGTCTATATTCACAGGTTGAAAAGGAGCCTGAATTATGAATTCCGAAATAAGCATTGATCGACGTATTGTCCGCACAAAGCTTGCAATACGTGAAGCATTGATTGCATTGATCTCGGAAAAGGGCTTTGACAGCCTGTCCGTCAGCGACCTCACCTCCCGGGCAAATATCAATCGCGCTACCTTTTACTTACACTATCGGGATAAGTACGATCTGCTAGAGCAAACCGAGACCGGGATCATTCAAGATATTGAAAACATCATCCTGCAAGCCAACTCGCTGAATCTTGCGGATTTTAACAGCACAGACAAACCATTACCCATTGTGGTTGCCATGTTTGAATATCTGCAGGAGAATACAGCTTTAATGCATGCCATCCTGGGTTTGGAGGGTGATTTTGATTTTCTAACACGCGTTCAGATCACCATTGAAAGAAATCTCAAACTTGGTTTCTTAGCCGGCATAAAAGCACGTAATTTTCTAGTTCCGAGTGAATATCTTATTTCCTATGCAGTTTCGGCTCATTTTGGTGTAATTCAAACCTGGCTAAAAAAAGGCTGTCTGGAATCGCCAAAGGAGATGGCGGTCATCCTCTCCAAGTTATCCTGGGATGGACCAATTCGGTCCACCGGCTACGTATCAATGAGTACTGGCTAAACTCAACAACAATAACGACAGATCGCTCTATCGCTTCGGGGTCTATTTTCGAAACTCATTCGGACGAAAGCGTGTTCGAAAATTATTACCTGCTCAAAATTATCCAAGCCATGTTCTTCACCCAGTAATAAACAAATTCCGAGAAAGTGTTGTCTAGCCATCACTTTCTCGGAATTTGTTCGTTGACTATTAAAGCAAACTTTAATATACTTAATAATCGACAATCTGTTGATAAATTCGGATAACTTACTCCACATTAACAGCTATTTACAAATTTACCAACGCTTAATAACACGGCAGTGATAATCTCAAATAATCTGTTGATATTGTAATTTTTAGAGCAGCTGACAAAGCAGCGCTCAGTGATACGCATTTCCAAAAGACCAAATCCAAAAGCTCACCCCAGTTCTTTGCTTTTTACGGAAGGCTGCCACCAGTAGTCTGGCAGCACTCCAAACTGACAGTCTAATAACGGAGCAACCATGACCACGAATTTATATCGGTTGGGAATTGATGTTGGTTCCACTACAGCCAAAGTAGTCGTACTGAACCCCACAGGGCAAATGGTTTTCTCGGCATACCGCCGGCACAACGCCGACACACTGACTACGATGCAATCCATCCTATGCGAAGCTCGCGAGAAACTCGGCAATCCCACCGTTGGATTGCTGGTAACAGGCTCTGCCGGATTGGGCATTGCCGAAAAATACGACCTGCCATTCATCCAGGAAGTTGTTGCTTCGGCTGAAGTAATTCACCAATACTACCCAGAGGTAAAGACCTTAATCGATATAGGGGGTGAAGATGCCAAGATCATCTTTTTTGATGAACAATCCCGTTCCGATATCCGCATGAACGGTTCTTGCGCGGGCGGCACAGGGGCATTTATCGATGAAATGGCGACACTTTTGAATGTATCAATTTCTGAGCTGAACAATCTGGCAAATTTACATACAACCATTTATCCGATGGCTTCTCGCTGCGGGGTCTTTGCTAAAACAGATCTACAAAATCTTCTCAGCCTCCAGGCACCCAAGGAAGATATTGCCGCGTCTGTATTTCACTCAGTAGTATTACAGACTTTGGCTACCCTGGCGCGTGGCCGGGAAGTGCGGCCAACCATACTCTTCAGCGGCGGACCTTTTACATTTATGCCAGCACTAAAAGATACTTTTCTTGAAGTCCTGAACTTGACCGCAGCTGACGTAGTCAGCGCAGACTCGCCGGAGTTGCTACCAGCTTTGGGTGCCGCAATAGCTTTAAGCGCCGAGCGAAAGACTTATACACTGCATGAGTTGGTAGACATCCTTGCACTTAAGCGCCAGCATGCCCAGTCACATCAAAACAGGCAGGAAGCACTGTTTGAATCGGATGAGCAATTTAAGATCTGGAAGGAAAAACAAAAGAAATATCAAATTGAGCGCATCAAGGTTCAAGACTGCCTTGATGCTGATTATTTTCTTGGCATTGATTCAGGTTCAACCACAACCAAAATTGTTCTCATTGATACAAAAGGAAGAGTTGCTTTCAGTCATTACGCCAGTAACGGCGGCAACTCGATTAATGCAGTCCAAAAAGGACTCGGGCTTATCCGTGAAGCATTCGCTGAACGTGATTTTTTACCCCGGGTGGTACGCAGCATGGTGACTGGCTACGGCGAAGACCTGATCCGCGCAGCCTTTGGCATGGATGACGGCATGGTTGAAACCCTGGCTCACTTTCGCGCCGCAAAAGCTTTTGACCCTGATGTCACTTTTATCCTGGATATTGGCGGTCAGGATATGAAAGCGATCTATATCAAAGCTGGCCAAATCCAAAATATCGAAATAAACGAAGCCTGCTCATCGGGCTGCGGGTCGTTCATTGAGTCTTTTGCACGCAATTTGGGTTATGGTGTGGCAGATTTTGCGGAACTGGCTTGTTCGGGCGAATCGCCTTATAACCTGGGAACACGCTGCACCGTGTTTATGAACTCAAAGGTCAAACAAGCCCAGCGCGAAGGGGCAAAAATCAATGATATTTCAGCCGGGTTGGCATACTCTGTCATCAAAAACGCCCTGCATAAAGTTTTAAAAATCACCAACACCGAGATCCTTGGCGAACACATCCTGGTCCAGGGTGGCACATTTCGCAATCCCGCAGTTCAAAAGGCGCTTGAAATATTGATCCAAAAACCGGTTATATGCCCGGACATGGCAGAGTTAATGGGCGCTTATGGTGCGGCACTGACTGCCCGCGACAGTTTTCAGAATCATGATCTCCCAGAGAGTAAATTCATCGGTCTGCAAAACATGGATACATCGGGTGAATACGTTCGGCGGGTCATTCGCTGTAAAGGTTGTGAGAACAAGTGTACCGTTACAAAACTTGGCTTTCCAAACGGCAATAGTTTTTTTTCTGGAAATCGTTGTGAAAAAATCTATTCAAATGGCGGTTGGGCAGAACGGAAAGGAATCAGCTTGCCAGCGTTGAAATATAGTCTCATCTTTGATCGTGAGACCACCCCGCAAGCGAAGCCCATCATGACGATTGGCATTCCACGGGTACTGAACTTATTTGAAAATTATCCATTTTGGAATAAATTATTTTTGGAATGCAATATCAAGATTCAACTTTCTTCAGCTTCCAGCAACACACTCTACCAGGATGGCGCTGCACACATTATGTCCGATAACCTATGCTTTCCTGGGAAACTGGTCAGCGGGCATATCATGGATTTAATCAAGTCAGGTGTCGACCGGATTTTTTACCCGATGGTTTTTTATGAAAAAAGCGAATTTACCGACGCTAACAATACCTACAATTGCCCAGTAGTCTCTGGTTACCCGGATGTCATCCGCAGTTCAATCGACCCGCAGCGCAGACATGGCATCCCGTTCGATACGCCGGCCATTTCCTTCAAAGATGATGACCTGCTGGAAAAAGCCTGCCGGATCTATCTGAGCGAATTGGGAATTCCATCCAAGACTATCGGGAAAGCCATCCAAAAGGCGAAAAAAGCGCAGGAAACTTTCAAAGCACAAGTCGTGACGATGGGTGCACAAATAATCAAGGACTCTAAAGCCAGTGGGCGCCCACTAATCCTATTGATGGGAAGACCCTATCATATAGATCCACTCATCAATCACAACGTCCCTGAGCTTCTAACCGATTTCGGGGTGGATGTCATCACTGAAGATTGTATTCCAATGAGTGGAGCAACCCTCGCCAACCGCTACGTCATGACCCAATGGGAATATCTCAATCGCTATTTCCATGCCGCACATTGGGTTGGGACTCAGGAAACTGTGGAACTCGTACAACTCAATTCGTTTGGGTGTGGTCCCGATCCGTTCATCCTTGATGAAGTCCGTTCCATACTTATGGAATACGGCAAACGTCCAACTGTCATTCGGATCGATGAAATCGAAAGTGCCGGGTCTACAAAGCTACGCTTGCGCTCAATGATGGAATCCCTGCGACAAACCGGAAAAGTCACTGCTCATGAGCCTATTCCGCGCAAAACAACCAGACCATACCAACCTGAAGATCGCATTCGCACGCTGATCGTGCCTGACTTTTCGCCCTTCTGTTCCCCACCGATCGTGCGCCCTTTCATTGACCTGGGTTACCAGATTATTCAACTTCCATCTCCAAATAATGAAACGGTGGAGGTGGGACTCAAATATACAAACAACGAAATCTGCTACCCGGGTATCATCACACTCGGTGATCTTATAAAAGCCCTACAATCAGGAAAATACGATTTGTCGAGCACAGCTATTGGCTTTTCGCAAACCGGGGGACAATGCCGGGCGACCAGTTACCCATCCATGATCAAGAAAGCCCTGGTTGCAGCAGGGTTTGAGAATGTGCCAGTCGTCACGCTTTCAACCAGCACTAACGTCTTTAACGACCAACCCGGCTTTAAATTCAACACCAGGGACTATATATACAAAGCCGTCATCGGTATGATGTTCAGCGATGCGCTCTCAGACATGTACCACTCCACAATCGTTCGAGAGAAACACAAAGGGGACACACAGGCCATCGCCGATAAGTACTTAAACTGGTTTATGGATGGAACAATCCGACTCACAAAAACTGATTTGCTCGAAGCGCTTGAGCGTGCTGTCCAGGATTTTAATGCAGTCGACACCGAACAAGGAGATTACCCGCGCGTTGGGATTGTAGGCGAAATTTATGTCAAGTACAACGCTTTTTCAAATAATCACGTTGCAAAATGGTTGATGGAGCAGGGTATAGAGGTGGTCATGCCGAGCTTTTTCGAGTTCTTTGATGGCGGGCTGATCAGTGAGGATCATGGTGTAAAAACTCATGTCCGCAAACGGGATGCGTACTGGCTTTATACAATCCTGGGGCAAAAATTGGTTACACATTTTTTAAATCAGTTTGATGCTATCATGCAAGGCTATCGCCATTATCGCCCCCGTCACTCCATTCGAGATGTCGCCAAGCTGGCTCAAGAAATATTGAGTCTCAACCATCAATATGGAGAAGGCTGGCTTATTGCCGGTGAAGTTGCCTCGCTGGCTCAGGATGGAGTTCAGAACGTACTTTGCCTGCAACCGTTCGGGTGCATTGCCAATCATGTCATTGCCAAGGGTGTACAAAAACGTCTGCAAGAAAAATATAATCAACTCAATCTATTATTTCTGGACGCAGACGCAGGCGTCAGCGAAGTAAATTTCTTCAACCGGATGCACTTCTTTGTCAACCATGCGAAAAACCCCGGAATCAAGTTGGAGTACGCAACACCTGCCCGACTCCCGGCCTGATACAATGGTGACACAACAGAACAACCGGAGCAAACATGGATCATATTCTAACGCTACCCTTCCGTCTTGAAATATTGGGGCTTACGTTTCTCGGATGGCTTATTATCTATTTTTTCGTTAACCGACTCAAAGTCAAATCGCAAGATCGGTTGGATTTGGGCACAGCCTTCGATCGGAAGATCCCGTTTGTGCCGCAATTTGCCCTGATCTATTTCTCCACCTATATTTTTGTGGTTCAACCATTTATCATATTATCGAAAGCGAATCAATTTTATTGGATGCTGGCAAGTTTTGCATCCATCTCCATCATCGCCAGCTTAATTCACGCCCTTGTTCCCAGTAAAATTGAGCGCAGGGATAATCTTGATACTGGCAACCTATCAGGCTGGTTGCTTGGACAGTTTCAAAAGACTTGCAAACCCTACGGCAATTTCCCCAGTATGCACGTCGGTCTTTCCGTACCGGTGGTCGCTGCCAACTTTCTCGTCGGCGGCGTAGGCATTGGCAGCCTCAGCCTGCTTTGGGCCATCCTAATCGCACTATCTACATTGTTCACAAAACAACACTATATATTGGATGTTTTGGCGGGTATATTCTGTGGAATAGTCATTTTTTTTCTAACCTTCTGGCTCATGCTAAGCTGAACTGACCGCTGGTAATCCCTTCGCCCCATTAGTTGTATCTAGCTCAATCGAATACTGCAGTAAACCAACCGCTTCTGCTGGTTTACACAATTTAAAAGGTTTTCCGAAATATTATGCAACTTTTTTGGAACACTTACATCAAATCATGGTAGGCAAAATTCTATCGTTACTGGCCACAGGAGGCTACTATGAAATTGAACGAATCAAACATTGACCGTATTATTCGTGCCATTGCTGGCGTTGTCTTACTTTATCTCGGTTTTGGCGGTGTTCTGGGTGGCGCTTTGGCACTGGTTGCAGATGCCCTGGGTGCAATCTTACTGCTCACGGCCGCAATTGGTTTTTGCCCGATTTATGCACTTATCAATTTCAGCACGCTGAAGAAATAAATTTTGCGGCAAGGAGCAAAAGCGCGGCTCTTGGCAGCCGCGCCTTTTTGAACCAAATGGATAAAAAATTATTTTTCGAAAAACTTGAGCACAGCCCATTCCCAGTTATTGTCGATTTCTGGGCTCCGTGGTGCGGTCCTTGCAAAATGGTCAAACCCATCCTGGAAAAACTTAAACAAGAGTATACAGGGCGTGTTGACCTATGGCAAATCAATGCCGATGATAATCAAGAGTTACTACACGAACTCGGCATTTATGGTATTCCAACTCTGTTGATTTTTGACAATGGAAAAGAAATCCAACGGCTCGTGGGCGCAAAATCCGCAGGGTCGTTAAAAACTCTTTTTGAAACACTTGCCACCGGTGGTAACATCCAACCACAAACAGGGATGTCAGGTGGTGAACGCTTTTTCCGGATTGGCGTCGGCCTGGCAATTGCCGGGATTGCATATACATCCAATTCCAACTGGTTTTGGGTGGCGCGATCATATTCAGTGCCATCTACGATCGCTGCCCAATCTGGCGCGCCCTGACAGCCCAGCTAAAAAAGATGACTCTCAAGGCATGATCTTTATTCAGAATATCCAGCCGGTGGAATACCCAAAGCTTGGATCAGCCTGGCCCAATAATTAACCTGTGCCGCCGTGGAAGCCAGAATCACCATTTCGCGTTCATCAAAATGCGTTTTGACCTGTTCCACAAATTCCGGGTAAAACTTGAGCGGCGTCTGAGAAATCAAACGAGCATACTCAATTGCCAGCCGCTCCCGCGTTGAAAAAGAGCTAACTTCAACCAGCTCTGTTAGCCCCCTCAACGCCAGAACCTCGTCCGCAGTGATGCCCAGCGATTCATGCTCGTATGAATTCATGTCTACACAAAATGGACAGGCAGCCGCAAATGAAGCCGCCATCCTTACCAACTTCAAGATACGCCCATTCAACTTTCGATCTTGATGTGCCACCAAAGACTCGAGCACCCCGGAGCCCATTGCAGCTTTTGGATACCACGCCAGAAGCCGTGCAGGAAGCATTTTCCGACCAGTCACTCTCTCGGCAGCCCAAATCCCAATTCGCAGAAGGAAAGATATTTTTTGCGGTGGTTCGATAAATCCATTCATGATTTTCTCCATTTGCCGGACCAGCTCTTAATTCAATCCAGCGAAAAGCCAATCAGCAATTGTATTCCAGATTGCGAGCAACATGGATTAGTTATTTCAACAAATCGACCCTTCCCTTTTAAATTTTTCGAGACTGAACCATACAAAAGGAAAGCCAGCGGTCATGTCATTTCCTGAAAGAAAATATCCTGACCGACTGCATTCAAATTATTGGAGAAAACCATGAAAATCGCTTTTGTAAGCGACGACCACAAGACAATTTCAGCGCACTTTGGGCGAGCAACCTACTACGAAGTCTTCACGCTTGAAACAGGCAAGGTCACATCACATGAAACCTTGCCGAAATCCAACCCGTTGTTGATTAAACCCGGCGAACAAATTGAGCCCATGGGGGAACATCCCCACCAGCATGATCACAACGCCATGATCGCACCGATCGCAGATTGCGAGGCGCTGTTGACCCGCGGAATGGGCCGAGCTGCTCACTCTAGTTTGCAAGAGCACGACATTCAGCCAATCATCACAGACATTGTTGATATTGAAGCAGCAGTGGCAGCCTACCTATCTGGAGTGATCGATAACCATCCAGAACGCCTGCATTGATCTGCTGCTAATAAAATCCAAACAAAAATCTCCAATAGTTTTATAAGGAATAGAACCATGCCCCTGTATGAATATCGCTGTAACGAATGTGGTGAGGTCTTTGAAATCATGCTTCGATTTTCTGAAAGCAACCAGATTCCTCATTGTCCAAAATGCGCCAACCCGAACACCCACAAGAAAATGTCCACTGTCGCAGCGTTTGGGAGCACATCCAATTCCGGAAACGTAAGCTCTGCCAGCAATTGTGGTTCGCGTGTTTCGGGAAGTGGGTGATTTTATCGATATTAATGCCATATCTGCGGTCATCATCCCAAAATATGGCCACTTTCTTGGCCTGTTGTGGGAAATATTTTCACGGGATTTTCCAGAATAGGGGTTTTTCATAGCACTCTTAGGGATAGGTCACAATCAAGTCAAACAGATTTGGGATGAGACATAGCTCTCTTTCTGGATACAGAACTTTCAAAAAAGGAGCATCATGGGTACAGCAACCGTAAAATGGATCGAAGGAAAGCAATTTATCGGGATAGACTCAACCCAACACTCTGTGGTTCTTTCCACCCCGGATGAAGGGATTGGCATTAAACCGTCCGACCTACTCCTGATCGCAGTCGCATCCTGCTCAGCTGTTGATATTGTAGAAATCCTGACGAAAAAACGCATGATTTTGACTCGCCTGGATATCAGCGCCACTGGCGAACAAGACCAGGATCCCCCCTGGACGTTCAGGAAAATCCATATGAATTTTAAACTGGGCGGAAAAGGTCTGACAGAAAAGGCTGTAGCCCAGGCTATCCAGCTTTCTGAAGAAAAATATTGCTCAGTTGCCGCCACAATCAGGGCTACTGCCGAAATTACCACCGCTTTTGAAATAATTGCGGAAGAATAAGAACTCAGCTCAGGTAAAAGGAACGACAAATGACCGAATTAGGATTTGCAACCCGGCTAAACAGTCCTTACGAAACGAGTCTAGTGGATGTAACTGAAGCGCTTAAAGCGGAAGGGTTTGGTGTCTTGACAAGTATTGATGTCAAAGAAACCATGAAAAAGAAACTGGACGTCGATTTCCGAAAATACACCATCCTGGGAGTCTGCAACCCTCCTCTGGCTCTTCAGGCGCTCAGCGCCCGTCCAGATGTTGGGCTGCTTTTGCCCTGCAATGTGATCGTATACGAAGATGGCGATGGCACAATCGTCAACATCATCGACCCACTTATGATGACGGAATTCATTCAAGACCCAGCCCTGGACACAGTCGCCAAAGAAGCCAGAAACCGCCTCAACCGGGTCTTTGGGGCAATTCAACGTTCTTAATTGCATAAACCAGGCCTGCTCGAATTATATGTGAGCGTGCGCATCGTCGTGCTGGCTATACGAAATCAACTGAGGAAATTGTTAACCTCAGGTATTCAATTCTGAAATCATTTCAGGCTGAATAGCCAGGGTTCTTGACCCGGAGATTTGCCCAGAATGTAACTTATAGTGCATGGGATTTTTTACAGGACCAAAGGACAAAAACGACCGTGCAGCTTAACCGGGTATCGCATTCCAGTTATCTGCTTTCACGGCGCATAGACCATAAACACAAGCCAGAATGCGAAGTCTGATGCGTAGCAATCAGGCCAAAACCATGCTTTTGATAAAAGCCAACCGCTAAAGGGTTATTAGTCTCAAGATAGCAGGGCAAGTGGTCATCGTCTGCTCTGGCAAGGCCGGGTTGAAGCAGCGCACCACCCAGCCCACGACCCTGGCAGAGCGGATCAACGCCCAATATGAACAGATACCAATGTGGATCAGGTGCAATCTGTTCGTGAAACTTTTCAGAAACCGTATTCAATCGGGCCAGACGCGAGACTGCGCTTAGCCCGATTTTAAATGGGGTCAGCCACATTCCCGCCTGCAAAGCCCTGATTACAGTGATCGTACTTTTTCCGGGAGGCAGCCAGATGGCAAGTCCCTGGTGGGGAATAAAAAAAAGTTCGCCAAACCTGGCACCATACTTAAGGTTGAGCATAAAAAGATCAGGTAGACAATTCTGACGAAAAGTTTTGTCAGGCATAGCATGCTGAAATATTGGATCATCCTGAAAAGACCGGGCAAGCATTCGGGCGGATCCTTCCAGCCGCTGATCTGATATCTCTTTAATTTGCTCGATCATCATATTGGCACCCTGGCACATATAAATCATCTTTCTGCAACAAGATACACTCTAAATTCATCTGGGTTGCTCGATAAATGGTTTCCTGAATTCTATACAATACAACCATCCCTTCCAAACATCACTTACATTAAGGTCCAACATTTCAGCTGGCACCAGGTCAACCGGCGGGTAGATTATCTGACGTTTTGCGCCAGCTGATTTTTTAATGAACCCGGGAATAAATTTCTCGTAGACCAGAGATCCTTTTTCGGTCTGGTCCGCGATGATGATGCGCGCCCCCGGTCTGGCAACTCTGATCATCTCGTCAATAGCAAATTTTTGGCACGGTTCAAAACTAAATAATTGTACATTTACAAATTGCTGAGAGACAGGCAGCCACTGAACGGATAAGATAGAGTTTGCGAACAAAATCCTTTTCGAACAGAGGCTACCTGCCATGACAGTTTATACGATTTCAGCAC
>JAPLGT010000127.1:0-8105 GCA_026390035.1 Chloroflexota bacterium | reverse complement strand
TGAAGTCCGCAAGTTGGCCGAGCGCTCCAGCCTGGCCACCAAGGAAATTGCCACCCTGATCAAGGGTATTCAGAAGACGGTCAGCGAAGCCGTCAGCGCCATGAAAGAATCCGCCACAGAAGTCGAGTCGGGCGTCATCCGCGCCAATTCGGCCGGCGAAGTCCTCAACAACATCCTGGAAGCTGCTGAATCGGTCTACAAGCAAGCCGAAGATGCCGGCAGTGCCGCAGCCAGGGTCAGTGTGGCCGCCGGCGAGCTGGTCGGCGCAGTCGACTCAGTCTCAGCCGTGATCGAAGAGAACACTGCCGCTACCGAGCAGATGGCCGCTAATTCAACTGAATTGACCCAGGCAATTGAAAACATCGCCAGTGTCAGCGAAGAGAACAGCGCCGCCGTCGAAGAAGTCTCGGCTTCCACCGAGCAGGTCTCGGCCCAGGTTGAAGAGGTCTCAGCTTCGGCCGCCTCGATGATGGAAATGGCCAAGAACCTGCAGCAGATCGTGGCGCAGTACCACCTGAAGTAGGCTTCCCCCGGTAAGGCCCTGGGTTTTGCAAAACTGAATTTACCCAGGTCCTGCTGGCTGATCGAAAGAGCATTCTCAGATCAGCATTTTTGCAACACGAACAGTTGCAGAAATGCTGATCTCAAGATGAATTGCCCGAAGATTTTTATTGGCACACAGTTCAAAAGTATTTACTCACAAGCTCTTCGTTTTGGCACTGAACCATCCTGGTTCTGCTGCTCGGGCGATTAAAAATCGATGGTTTGCCCCGCCAGTGGGCTCTTTCACCCCCTTCCCGTTTTTGGGAAGGGGGCAGGGGGATGGGTTATCGGGGCAAGCCCAAACTGGCACCCCGTGAGTAAATACGTTCAAATACTGACCCCGGTGAACAGGTTGCCGCTAATATCGAGCGCCGTTTTAATTATTCGAAAACAGGTTGCGCGATTGAAGAGAACTCCTGCATTTTCCGTTTTTCTATTGTTTTAAGGTTCGTTGGAGTATTATGTCCCTGAAAAAACTTTTCCTGATCATTTTTGGCGTCCAGTTCGTTTTAGCGATCGGCATGGGAATATTGACCTACCTTTTATTCCAGAATGAAAGCAACTTGAATAAAAGCCGGAATGTTCAATTCCAATCCTATATGCTGGCAGATGAACTGCGCCAAAGCTCTGACGACCTGACCCGCCTGGGACGGGCATATGTCGCTACGGGCAATCCGGAGTATGAACGCGAATACTTTGCGATCCTGGATATCCGTAACGGTAAAGCGCCGCGCCCGGTGGCTTACAACCGCATCTACTGGGATTTCGTCGCAGCCACCGGGCAGAAACCGCGCCCAGATGGAGAAACCATTTCCCTGCAGGACCTGATGAAGAAGGAAGGTTTTACTGATGCAGAATTTGCCAAGCTGACCGAAGCCCAGAAAAATTCAGACGGCCTGGTTGTGGCAGAAACGATCGCGATGAACGCAGTCAAAGGGCTGTATGATGATGGGAACGGGAATTTCACAGTCAAAAAAGCACCCGATCGTGAGATGGCGCTCAAACTGGTATTTGATGAGACGTACCACAAGAACAAAGCCAACATCATGAAACCGATCGATGATTTCTATATATTGTTTGAAGCGCGCACAGCCGAGAATGTCAGCATGTTTGAACAGCGCTCGACGGTCCTGCTCTGGTTCATCATCGCACTGCTGATTGTTTTCAGCGCCATGTTGGTCTTGGCGTATGTCATCATCCAACGGCAAGTTGTAAACAGGCTCAAGACAGTCGTGCTGGCTTCCAAGAATCTTGCTGAAGTGGACCTGCGCGCCTTTTCAAGCGAGATCGACCTGATCGCGCAGGGTGACCTGACCCGTTCAGCCCTGATCAATACCGGCAAGCTGAACTTTAAATCTGAAGATGAAGTTGGGCAAATGGCCCAGGCTCTGGATGGCATTATCGGCAACCTGAATAACGTCAGCAATTCGTTCCAAAAAATGACAACCAACTTCAGAAATGTCTTACTGGATGTGAAGAGCAATGCGAATGAAGTCGGCGCATCCAGTTCCAGGCTTGTCCAGACTGCCTCTCAAGCCGGGCGAGCTACCGCGCAGATCGCCACAACGGTTCAACAGGTGGCCAGGGGTATCACCCAGGAGACCGAATCAATCACTCGCACAGCTTCATCGGTCGAACAAATGTCACGAGCCATCGACGGTGTTGCCCGCGGCGCGCAGGATCAAACTGCTTCGGTCACAAGAGCAGCAGAAATCACCAGCGGCATCAGCAAAACTATTGAACAGGTGACCGGGAATGCCCAATCAGTCACCAAAGACTCGGCTGAGGCGGCTGAAGCAGCCCGCCTGGGAGCCAGAACGGTTTCTGAAACGGTCAAGGGCATGGAACGCATCAAACAAAAAGTGAGCCTGTCAGCCCAGGCTGTGACCGAGATGGGCACACGCTCAGATCAGATCGGAACGATTGTAGAGACAATCGAAGATATCGCCAGCCAGACCAACCTGCTGGCCCTGAATGCAGCCATCGAAGCGGCCCGGGCTGGTGAGCACGGCAAGGGCTTTGCAGTGGTGGCAGACGAAGTCCGCAAACTGGCTGAGCGAGCCGGCGGCGCCACGAAAGAAATCGGTGGATTGATCAAGGGCATTCAGAAGACGGTCTCAGAAGCTGTCAAAGCCATGGACGAAGGTGGCAAAGAAGTCGAAAATGGTGTGCGCCTGGCCAATGAATCCGGGGAAGCACTGGCAGCCATCTTGAAAGCTGCCGAATCGGTCTACCGGCAGGCTGAAGAAGCCGGCAAAGGCACTGCGCAGATGAGCACAGCCTCCAACCAGTTGGTGGCTGCGGTAGATGGCGTCAGCGCGGTGGTGGAAGAAAATACGGCCGCAACGGAAGAGATGGCAGCCGGCACTTCGGAAGTGACAAAGGCGATTGAGAATATCGCGGCCGTCTCAGAAGAAAATAGTGCGGCCATCGAAGAAGTCAGCGCCGCAGCCGAGCAGATGAGCGCCCAGGTGGATGAAGTCACAACTGCCGCTGAGCTGTTGGCCAAAATGGCTCGTTCATTACAGGCAGCCGTAAGTAATTTCAAATTGAACTAACGAAAGCCAGTCTAAACCTCAAAAGAATCAGACTGGAGCGGCAGTCAGCCGCTCCAGTCTGATTCTCCGGATGAGCACAGAAATCCCCACTCTACCGTTTCTATCAGAGATTTTTGTAAACATCAATAACATGTAAAAAACAGACCCCTGAATGCAAGGGTCTGTTTTTGGATACGGATCAGCTGGGTTTGCCAGCAAGACCTGCGGCTGTTATTTTTCTTCTTTGAGCGCTTGGAGCTTGAGCAGATCTAGACGGGCTCCAAGCTCTTCAAATAATTTCTGGGCCAACAGCCGGCAGGATTGGGCCAGCTTGAAGTTGGATTGAGCCTTTGCCAGGCGCGAAAGACTGACCAGCAGGCGTCCGCGTTCCAGGCGATTACCGTCAGCCGTAAAGATCTCTTCGGCTTGCTGGTAAAAATCTCTGGCGCGCGGATAGTCCATGGAAACCAGGGCGATATCACCCAGCAACCGCAGGTTGCGGCCCTTGTCCTCTGTTTGCTCTTCAGCGGCTAATTCTTTGAGCAAATCCAGACCTGTTTGGGCATATTGAGATGCTTTGGCAAGATCATTTTTAGCCAGGTAGATAATGCCCAGATTGACGTAAACATCCACCAGGTATTCTCCATCGCCCCGGTCCTTTTGAAGCCGTTCGCTGCGCAGACAATAATCCAAAGCATTGTCCCAATCACCCAGTGCCACGTAGAACTTACTCAGGTAGTGTGTGTTTACAGCAATGTTATAGCTGTGACCAATCTGTTGGGCCCTGTTCCAGGCTTCTTCCAGGTACTTGCGAGCTTCATCCATATACCCGCGATCGATCTCAAGCATCCCCAGATTGCTATTCAATTCAACAATGCCTTCGGCATCACCCAATTTGGCCTGGTACTCGGCGCTGCGCTTGAAATTAAGCAAGGCCTCATCCCAAAAGCCGCGTTTCCAGCCCAGCAATCCCAGGTTGTTATAAGAACGCGCTACCCCAGGGATATCGCCAATCTCCTGACGCAAGGCCAGGCTTTTGCCAACGAAATCACTGGCTTCCTTCAGGCGGTCCTTTTGGAAATAAACCCCGCCAATACGATTGTAGATCGAAGAAACAATATCGAGCCGGGTGGTCTTCTCAGCCAGGTTCTGGGCCTGGATCAGGTAGCTTTCGGCCTCATCCAGGCGCCCGCGACGGAAGTTGACCCAGCCGGTATCGTTTAAAATTTGCGAAAGTTCAGCGGGTGAATCCACCCCAGCCTGCAACAGGATATTAGTAGCCTGGTCAAGGCAGTCAAGCGCCTGGTCATAATCACCCTGGCGCTCATAGGTAACCCCAATCTTGCGCTGCAGCTCACAGACAATTTCAACATTAATATTCTGCTCGCCGGCAATCGCCTGGAGTGCCAACTCATAGGCTGCACGGGTGGCGGGATAATCGCCCGCCAGGGCCAGGGCATCGCCCAGTCCGCTGTGGACCTGAACGGCCTGCAGCGCAGTATGCTGTACTTCAGGAAGCAGGCTGAGCGCGTCTTCAAAATAACTTTGAGACTGGCTGGTGTTATGGTTTCGGCCGGCCTTTTGGCCCGCCAGGATCAGGTAATGCAGGGCGCGGTCTTTGTAATCACTCCAGAAATAGTGCCGTGCCAGCACGTCGATCTGGTTTTCGAGATGGCCAACCGAGAGCTTTTCGATGGTATCTGCTACTACACCATGCAGATCCTTGCGCTCACGTTTGAGCAGGGTGCTGTAAATGGTATCCGAAACCAGCACATGCTTGAACATATATTCGCCGCCGGGGGAAGGATCCGGCAGGATGAATTCGCGTTCCAGCAGGACCTCAATTGAATAGCCAGCTTCTTCATCTGATAGTACCGGCAGGCATCCAACCAACAGTAGCCGAGTAAAGGTGCGGCCAATCACGCTTGCCACCTTCATTACATGGCGCTGAACTGGTTCAAGGTGATCAAAACGGGTCAGGATCAGGCCTTCAAGCGTGTTGGGCACGCCCAATTCTTTCAGATCAACTGAATCAGCCAGCATCCAGTGACCATCTTCACGCTGCAGAAGCTGGCGATCCATCAGCATACGCAGGATTTCTTCAAGATAGAGGGGAATACCCGAGGCGCGCTGAACGATATCATTCCGCAAGCTTTCGGGCATATTGTGGATCGAGGTCAATTGTGATAACAATCGATCGGCCTGGTCAGGAGAGAGACTTCTCAATGCCAGATCGGTAAAACGCAGCCGCAGCTGCTCGGAGGCGCGCCGGGTAATATCGGCCAGTTTGCCATCTGTAAAGGAGCGGGAAACAGCCACGATCACAATCTGGTTCTTGACCAACAGATCCAACAGGTAGTCAATCAACTCAAGCGAGCCATCGTCCGCCCAGTGCAAGTCTTCCAAAATCAATACAACCGGTTTGCGTTGAGCATCCGCAAACAGCAGATCGCGAACCGAAAGGAAAATTTGCTGGCGCAGCTGGTCCGCTGCCAGAAATTCGATCCGCCGGGCTGCATTCGGATCGGAAAGCGGAATTGAAAGCAGGTGTTCAAGATAAGGCAGCACGTCATCAACACGCTCCGGAAGCGCGCGTGTGACGTGTGCACGCAAGCGGATCTGACATTCCAGTTTGGGGGTTTCAGAATCCAGCTCAAGCAAGCGCATCAGGGCATCCTGAAAGATCCAGTAGGAAACCCCTTTTCGGTATACCAGGCTGTAACCTTCTTCCACCTGCACGGGCAGCTGCGAAAGGAAAGATTTGAATTCGGAAATCAAGCGGCTTTTGCCAATCCCGGCCTCGCCGTGGACAGACACAAAGCGCCCAATCTTTTCACTGATCATGGCGTTGATGGTTTGGTGCAAACGCTCAAGTTCGCCATCGCGGCCAATCATCGGCGCATAAAGGCCCTCGATACCGCGCACCGAGCCTGGCTTGGTTTTTGTGCCCTTAACCCGGTAAGTCTGAACGGGCTGACTGACGCCCTTCAGCTGCAAAGGCGCAAGCGCCTCAAAATCGAAGAGGCTGCGTACCTGGCGATAGACAACATCACTCACCAGGATATCTCCCGAGCTGGCAGCAGATTCGATCCGGCTGGCAATATTGACCACATCGCCAATCGCGGTGTAGTTCATCATCATATTCGAACCAATTCCACCCACGATCACACTGCCAGAGTTCAGACCAATATGGGCTGTGATCTCCGAGCCGAGTTTCTCTTTGAGTGAGGCGCTCAGGACAGCCAGATCGGTTTGCATATCAAGCGCGGCCCGGATGGCAAGCTCAGCATTGTTCTCGTGTGCGATCGGCGCGCCAAACAAAGCCATCAGACCGTCACCAGTAAATTTATCGACCATGCCATCGTATTTGTAAACATCGTTGGCAAAGGTTTGGGAACATTGTTGAACAAGATCGTAGAGCTCTTCGCTGTCAATTTTTTGAGAGAGATGAGTGTAGCCTGAAAGATCCACGAACAAGACAGTCACCTGGCGGCGCTGTCCGGCGGCTTCAAGCCCGGCTTGCCGGAAGCGATCGAGCAAATCCGCACCGATCAGCGCACCAAGCCGGTGGGCTGGTTCGGACTCCGGCAGGTGATCCAATGCAGGCAGCATGCCAGTCGCTAACAGGCGCAATCCGCAGTTACCGCAGAAGCGCATATTATCCGGATTAACGAAGTTACAGTTTCGACATTGAACAGACATTTGGGTTGTATTATACAGGAAAATATCTACACAGCATCTAAAAATCTAGTGAAAAATACCCCACGCTTCCACCAAAACATCAGACTTTGCCGGGCTGGTTACCAAACACACTGCTTAAAGTCAGCTGCTGGCATAAACCCCGCACAATTGCCGGCAGCCTGTTCGCATTTGGGGTTGCCCGGTTTTGTCGAAGAATGACTTGTGCGGGCCACATGTTGAAAAAGACAGTTGCAGCTACTTAGTTGATGCCAGAATAAACATTTTTTTCGATGCATTGAACGCATTACCGCATGGCTGCCCCTGGTTTGCTTTTCAGCGTGTAGATTTTTGGCGCGTGGCGAGTGCTGACCGGCAGCCAATGGGTGTACCTTCCATCCGTGAGTAAAAACCTACTTTTTGACCACCAACCTGTATTCGTGCTGCCCTTCCTGCCCACTCACCATGGTGCCGAAACAGCCGACGGACAATGTAAAGATATACTCACCCGGCTGTTGGGGCGTACCACTGATTTCCAGCGTATGACCTTGCCTGACTTCTTGTAGCACCAATCCTGGTGGCAGTTCTCCCGATTGGATCGAGGCAATATAGACCGGCGTTTCATTGCCCGCAATTGTGATAATGGCAGTGTAAACCTGGCCAGCCTGGGCCTCAGGAAGCTTCTCGGGCGAAAATTCTAACGGGGTCGTAGATCGGGGTAAAGGCGCGAAGGTTGGTTCAGGCGTGGGCGAGGAAATCAAATTTACCAGGCGACACCCCAACAAAGCCCAGGCCACAAACAGCGGGAACATCCAAAGCAGCCTTCTTCGTAATCTGGTTTTCTCAGAGGACATCATAAAACCCTTTTCATCTATCAACCTGCTTTGGCTCGCATCATGAAGCTCCATCAAAAGACCGGGCACAGGTTTGGCAAAGCGACTTGTCTACCATTTTCCGAGCTTATTCTACCAAGTTTTTCATTCGCCCACAGCAGAAAAATGATGAGTCGATTGACTCCGGCGCTGAAAAAACCGGGCTATTGGGCGGAATTCCATGCCTGAAATTCTTATTCCGCAACTTTGCACCACAGCCCTGCTACAGAGTGCGGTGCAAAGTTTCGGAAAATATCAGGATTTGTATCTGACGTCTTTCAAAGGGGTTTCCCACAGAAAATATGCGTTGCCCGGCAGGAAAATGAGGGGTCCAGGGTGGAATGGGCCGCTCTCGCTCCGCATGATCCTGGCGGAGGCGGCAGCCCATCATTCCACCCCGGTTAAGAACTTTCTCCCTCTCCCGCAATGGTAAATATGCAGTGGAGCATAACTTGCTTATTCAAATTCTTTTGGG
>JAPLGT010000124.1:0-9252 GCA_026390035.1 Chloroflexota bacterium | reverse complement strand
GGGTCTAAATGGCCCCAAAAGCTCTTCAGCAACCACGTAAAGCTGTTTGAAACTTGTAAATTTGCCTATCCATCTGCGTTTTAGCAAAAACGTCCGTTTTTGCTTTCGTGCTCGACAATAAGTGAACTCTAAAGCCAAGTTAATTCGGTCAACGGGTCGGTCAGCGAAAGAAAATAGGTTTGCTCAAATAACTGCGCTTTCTCGATGGCCAGGGCTGCCTGGTTGGCGAAAGTCAGCAAATGTTCGCTTTTCTGGCGGGTGAAAAAATCTGGCGTGGCGCTGGCCAGGTTGATGACCCCTGCCACCTTGTCACGGATCAAAATTGGAATGCAGGCAAAAGAAATAATCCATCCCGTCTCAGAGTGTGCGGCTGCCCAACGCGGTTCAACCTGCGTATCTGAAATGAAACAGGCCTGCCTGTTTTCGATGACGGAGGCAAGGATTGGCAGGTCCGCCGGATTGAACTTCAACCCGGGCGCATGTGGCAAGGTTTGCCGGCCTGGGACAAGCCGCTGGCGTGCGATGCGCGCCTGCCGGCCTTCCAGTAATAAAATAATCGAAGAATCGCAGGCTGCAATGGTTCCCAGGTTTTCGAGAATACGGTCGAGAACCTCTTCCAATTTGAGCGAGCTGTTGAGGGTCATGGCGCTGTCGCGCAGAGCCTCGGCCAGCTGGCGCTGGGCGAGCTCGGCGGCCTCGAGTGCTTTGCGGTGGCTGATCTCGCGCGTCAGGACAATGAAACTTGGCTCCCGCCCGGGAATGACAGGTTTGCGGGAAATGGAAAGTTCGAACCACAACTTGCCAAGTGGAACGTGTAATTCGAACTGCTTGCCGGCGGAGTGGCCCTGCTGATGTGCCTCTTGCAAAGCATCCATGACGATTTGCGCGACAGCGGCCGGAAGGATTTCGGGTATCGTTTTACCCAGGAAGACTTCGGGGGGCGCGGCCAGTAATTCGGTGCGCGGGGAATGGTAGGCCAGGTAGGTGCCATCCAGCCCCAGTTCAAACAGCAAGTCCGGGATCGCATCCAGCGTGGCCTCAAGTTGATAGCGTGTCTCAAGCGCTGCAGATTCGGCCTGCTTGCGCCTGGTGATATCCAATGCAACGCCTTCAAGAATAATCTCGTCCTGGTCAATTTTATATCCCAGGGAGTGATCCTCAAACCAGAGCCAGTTGCCGTTTTCAGCACGGATGCGGTATTCGATTTGGAAGGCTTTGCCGAGAACCATCTCGCGAATGGATTGATCGACGCGCGGCAAATCGTCCGGATGGATTGAATTATGCCAGAGCATGGGCTCAGCACACAATTGCTCGGGTGAAAAACCAAGAATTTCACTTACCTGCGCTGAGTAGAGCAGGCCGCCGCATTTATTCGAGTAGCGGTAGACAATGCCGGGCATGCCTTCGACCAGGCCTCGATAGCGCGCCTCGCTTTCACGCAGTTTCTTTTCCATGCCGTGCTTGTAGAGCGCCATTTCGATGGTGATGAGCAATTCCTGCTCGTCAAAGGGTTTGAGCAGGTAGCCGTACGGTTCGGCCAGCCGGGCGCGTTCGAGCGTGGATTGGTTGGCAAACGCGGTCAGAAAGATGACCGGCAGGCCGAACCGCGCTCGAATCTGAATGGCGGCTTCGATGCCATCCATCTCGCCCTTCAGGCCAATATCCATCATCAGCAGGTCTGGCCGCAGAAGCTGGGCTTTCTGAAGGGCCATCTCGCCGCGATCCGCCAGCCCGACCACAGCATAACCGGCATTCTCCAGGCTGCCCTGGATATCCAATGCGACAATCTGTTCATCTTCAACAATCAATAAGTTTCCATGTGCGGTCGGACGATGGCGCCCGATTGTATGTGGATGGGGTGCTGCTGATCGACCATTGGGTGGATCAACCCGCGACCGAATATTCATCGGAACTTTTCCCTATGGAGCTTGAAGCCGGGCGCTGGTACTCCATCGAATTGGAATATTACGAAAACTGGGGAAAGGCCAGTGTGCAGTTATCCTGGTCCAGCCGCAGCCAGGTAAAAGAGATCATTCCACGCGAAAGGTTGTATTCCGTGCGCGACCCGAATGCACAAATCGAGTTAAGCGTACTCGAAAGACAGGCCGGTTTTATACCAGGTGCCAATGGAAATTTGTATTCCTGGCCCCACCAACCCGGGCTGCTCGGCGAATATTTCAGCGGAATTGACCTGGTCGGAAGGATGTTAACGCGGATCGATCCGCAAGTGGATTTCGATTGGGGCACAGGCTCCCCGGATCCGAGCGTTCCGATTGACAACTTCTCTGCGCGTTGGACAGGCCAGGTTAACCCGCGCTTTTCTGAAAATTACACCTTTTTCGTCAGTTCAGATGGTGGCGCCCGGCTATTTGTGGATGGGCAGTTGATCATTGACCAATGGAACGACCATCCCGCCACCGAGTTCAGCTCAACCATTCCGCTGGCTCTAACGGCCGGGCGGAGTTACACCATCGAACTGGAATATTACGAAAACGGCGGGGAGGCCAGCGTTCAGCTTTCCTGGTCCAGCGCGAGTCAGGCAAAGCAGATCATCCCGACCGAATGCCTGTTCGTGGAAGGAGATGCGCGCACCAGCCAGGTCAACGCATTTCCAGTTCCTGGAGAAAGCGGGACCACGGATTTTCTGATCGGAGAAACGGTGATCGGTGAGAGCGGTCCGCTGGAAAAGGATGATTTTGGCATGCCGCTTTACAGTGACACAGCGTACTTTTTTACCGTGAGCATCCCGGCGCGGGCGCTGCCCAAAGTTGCCCAGCGCCAACTTCTGCGCCGGATCATAGAATTGGAGAAGCCGGCTCACACGGATTACCGGCTGTGTTTTGTCGATGCGCGCATGCGCGTGGGCTACCAGGCCAGCCTGGGAATCGATACGCTCGTGGCAGGTAAATCAAAAGAGAAACCCGCTTAAGGTTTTGAAGAGGAGATGGATGATGAGTGAAACCACGGACCGGCCGCAATTAGGCAAGCTGTTTGCCCCCAGGCGAAGCAATTATTATTTTGGACAACTGCTCGACGAGCTCAAACTCTTCAAGGAGCAGGATTATTTTACCAACATGCAAAGGCTGCTCAACCGGCTGGCGCTGGGCAGCGGGGTATTGTGCGGGTTGGAGATTACCCCAGCAGCGGATGGCAGTCATGTTGTGCTTTCGCCCGGCATGGCGGTGGATCCTTTCGGGCGCTTGATTATTGTTCCCGCGGAAACCAGCTTAGATCCGCGCCAGGTCACCGACAGTGCTGGAATGGTCATCAGCACCATCCCGTCCGCCGATTCCGGCACTGTGGAAGTCCGCCTTCATTACCACGAGACCCAGGCGGATTACGCGCTTTACACAGCCGGCGACTGTGACAGCAGCGAGCAGAGCGCGCCTGATACGATTGTTGAAAATTACTGTCTGGAAGTGGTTAACACGCAAGTCTTCAATAGTCCCAGCGAGAATGAAGCGTTGTGTTCAGCCCTGACCGGAAACGCCGCAGATCTGGCTGAACGCCGCCAGAACCTGTATGCTGCTGTACCGCGCGAATGGCCCGCGCCTCCCACCAATGACGGCGTTGCGCTGGGCATGGTTGAGCTGACAGGGGATGGCCAGACTGGAATGATTGACACATCCAGCGATCGCACCATTCTATACAGCAATGCACAACTGCTAGGAGCCTGCTGAAAAAGTCCCCTTTTGAAAAACAAATTTATTTTCGGGAAGTGGGTGATTTTATCGATATTAATGCCATATCTGCGGTCATCATCCCAAAATATGGCCACTTTCTTGGCCTGTTGTGGGAAATATTTTCACTGGATTTTCCAGAATAGGGGTTTTTCATAGCACTCCTAGAGATGATCCTTTGCCTCGCGGATAGGATCGGCCAGGGAACGAGTGCGGGTTCATCCGGCACACCCAAAACTACCCTGGTAATCAAGGTCCAAGCAGATTCTCAGGTTGACTATAAATATGATGATGTGATCCATTATACGGTCAGTGTTAAGAATAACGGCAGCCTTGACCTGGCAAACATCCTTCTCTCATCAAACCCTGGCAGCCATTTATTAGATTTACCAGCCGCCTTTGACCTGGTGGCCGGGGCATCCAGCGCGCCTTTCGTGCTCAGTCATCCGATTAACCAACCTGAATTGGATGCTGGTTTCCTGGCCATGAAATTGACGGCAGCGGTTACGAATCCGGCCGATGGGAGCACCATCAGCTCGGTTTCCAAGCCGGTAAGAACTACCATAAAGCAGAGACCGATCAGCGTTTATTTTGACAACCCACCATCGAGCATGGGTGGTATTGGAAATTCACTTTATTTTTCTGCTATTGTAAAAAACAGTGGAAAGACAAACCTGTTAAACCTGCTTGCCAGTCCTAATGTTTGGACGTGGCAAGATCAAAGCAAACAAACCAAACTTGCGCCGGGTGACAGCGTATATCTTTCCTGGTCATATCAGATAACTCAGGATGACCTGGACCAGGGGAGTCTCGATGTTTCCATTGGCGTGACAGGCACCCCAGAAAAAGACCCAAACCACACTGTTCAAGATTCTGCGATGTTCTCTCTCCTTCCATAGCGCTTGATGATTTCAAAGAGCATCGTTCACCGCACCAAATCCTGAAGACCATCTGACAGATTGAGCGGATCCGCCTGCCTCAATCGAAAGGAATCGAAGAAAAGGAGTCTCTTATGGCGATAACTTCACCTGAAATCAATGCAAAGTTTTACGATAATGGGCTGGAATACGTCAATTATTTTCCGCGCCAGCTAATAACTGCCGATGACATGCGCGCCGAGCGGGAATATTTCCGCGAGAAGCTGCGCCGGCATAACCGCATGCTGCATGGCTGGGGGGTGGTATGCGGCTGCGAGGTAAAACAGGAGAAAAACTGGGTGGTGACCATTGGGAAAGGGGTTGCGATTACACCGCAAGGCGATGAAATCTGTATTTCGGAGGATATTTCCCTGGATCTGGCCAGTTATACTTCACCCGACCCAGCTATATTTTCCTCAAGCTGCTCGCCCATGGAGCTGGCAAAGCCTTCTGCCGGGAATAGGATTTACCTGGGTGTGTGCTATGCGGAGAACTATTCCCGGCCGGTGCGGCTGCACCCTGCCGGCTGCGACTGCGGCTGCGGTGAAGCCGGCAGCGAATATGCGCGCGTGCGTGAAGGTTACCGGCTTGTTTGCCTGGATAAAAAACCAGAATCTTACGTTGAAGCACGAAGTATATTTGCAGATCTAGATTCCATTTCTGTTTTCCCGAAAATCCCTGACTGCCCGACTCAATTTAATGACTGCTGTGTCCTGCTGGCGCGGATTTCATTTTCTGATGGCGAGAGTAATTCAATCGGATCCCTGAACGGCCTTCGTATACCTTGTTCGTCGACGCTTAATACGTATGCGCAGATTAAAGTTCTCCAAAATAACCTGATGCCGCTGTTAAAGTAGAGTTGGCGGTTATTTAGAAACTGTACACATCCGGCAGGATACCGGGCAGAATTTGAAGAACCCAAACGGGTTGCGCCGATCGGTTTAGGTCTTGGTAGCCGGAGTTACTTGTGAAAGCGAGAAGATTTTATGGAAGAACCGGATAAATCAAAAGAGCAGAAATTCTCATTAGGAGTGCTATGAAAAACCCCTATTCTGGAAAATCCCGTGAAAATATTTTCCCGTGAAAATATTTCCCACAACAGGCCAAGAAAGTGGCCATATTTTGGGATGATGACCGCAGATATGGCATTAATATCGATAAAATCACCCACTTCCCGAAAATTTGTTTTTCAAAAGGGGACTTTTTCAGCAGGCTCTTAGGGCAATTTCTAATTGATCTTTCTACCACAATGAAAAAAGCGTATAAGGAGACCGATATGGAAGTAAATGGAATAAAGGAGAAAGGAAAAGATAATCAAGGAGAAGTTGACCCCGGGAAACAGGCAGCGTTAAGCGAGGTCGATCCGATTGATCCGAAAGAACCTCCTATAGTTCTCCCGCAACCTGCTCCGGTCCAAAAGATCATCTCGAATATGACCGCGAGACGTATCAGTATCAAGGGAGGAGTCGATGGTTCCCTGATCATCCCTTCGTTTGGCTCGATTATCCTAGATGAAAATGCGCTGGAAAAATACCCGGAGCTGAAAACCTGGGAACAACGCAACCTTGTCACCAACCAACCAGTGCCAGCCAATACAAAGGAAGATGACTACAGCCTGGGATTTGGCTGCCTGGGGTTTATGGCCTATTTCTTCAGCCTGATCATTATTCGCTTTTCGGAGTTGGTTTGGGCGGTTTCCTGGGGCTCAACGGCATTTTGGATTATTACCGGGATTCTGTTATTATCTATTCTGATTGTTGGTATTCAATTTTGGGTAAAAAGAGCAGATGAAACGACAAAATTATCGATTAAGCAATATTTCCAATGGTTTTTACTGCTGCCGAGCCTGATCCTGGTTGTGTCCATCGGGCTGGGAATGCCGGTGGGGGTTGGGTATTTCTTTGGCGGCGGGGCGGAATTGTTATCAAAAAACGAACCTGCCAGCCTGCTGTGGCTTGGGCGTATTCTCCAGCTGGGGTTTATATTCATTGCATCCACTCTGCCGGCCTTGATGTATTACCTGTTTTCGCGGCAGCAACTTGATAAGCTACACACCAACTTCATCCGTGAAGTGATGATGTTGGATCCGAATGTACAGACAGTCTCGGAGGCAAGGACCAAGTACAACCCTTTGTTTGACAGCGTTCACGCCGATAAGACGCCGCTCGATTCCATCCCGATATTTTTCAGCACGATCCTGATAACGCTGGGATGGATCATGACCCTGCTGCCGATCGGGCAATCGGTTCCCAACGAAAGCAAGAGCCTGGTCGAAATGCTGACACCACATATTACAACCCTTAATTTTGGCTTCCTGGGGGCATATTTCTTTACTGTCGATTTAATTTTCCGACGGTATGTTCGGTCGGATATCACTACAAAAACCTATACCATGATCACCATCCGCCTGGTGGTAACGGCCATCCTGGTCTGGGTGACTGGCTCACTCTTGACCCTCCTGGGTGGCGATGGCACCCTAACCAGGGTGGGGACTCTAGTGCTGGCCTTTTTTATAGGAATCGTGCCGGAGACCGGCCTGGCGATCCTCCAGGATATTTATCGGAAGGCCTTGGGAGGAAGAGTAAAATCGCTGGGCGAAGATCACCCATTGACCAACCTGGAAGGCATTAACCTGTATGACCGGGCGAATTTGCTGGAGCAAGGCATTGAAAATATCGAGAACCTGGCCCATCACAACTTGTTGGAACTCCTGGTTAAAACCCACATCCACACTCCGCGCATTGTGGATCTCTTTGACCAGGCCATCCTGTATTTGCACCTGGGTTTAAAGCCGGAAGAACTGCTTGAGACTCGGCAGTTTCTGCGTAAATATGGCATACGCACAGCCACAGATTTAATCCTGGTGGAAAAGGCATCTGTGGATATTTTAAAGTCTGAACTGCCGCCGGAATTATTCAACAGGTTAATGATCATTTCGACTGCGCTTTCGGATGATGAGTGGATGGGCTATATCAAGCACTGGCGACACACTTCGACAAGCATGGAGATCTACGGTCTGGAGAGCTTTATAACAGGTGAACCGCAAGGCAGCGCGTAAATTGGGTAAAAAGGGAGTTATCCGCACGGCGGATAACTCCCTTTAGGAGCCTGCTGAAAAAGTCCCCTTTTGAAAAACAAATTTTCGGGAAGTTTTCGGGAAGTGGGTGATTTTATCGATATTAATGCCATATCTGCGGTCATCATCCCAAAATATGGCCACTTTCTTGGCCTGTTGTGGGAAATATTTTCACGGGATTTTCCAGAATAGGGGTTTTTCATAGCACTCTTAGGGGATTGATAGCAGAACAAACCATCGCTCGTGGTATCTTGAATAAAAAATCGTACCGAAGGATGCCCCGAGCGCTATTGCGTTCGTACAAACCTTCGGTACGATGAGTTTATAAAAAAAGTTGTAATCGTTCATGGGGTGTGCCCTGGATGATTCTGAGCAATCTCTGATGAAACGATAAAGAAATTTCGATAAAATTGTTGCATGCTCGAACCATGCCACCGATTGACGAAATACTACCCGCAAACTTGCTTGAAGTGTTGCCAGTGTCTGCAGAAGATTGGCCCAAACGCCAAAATCAGTCCAGGCTCTGGTGATTGGGTTATTGACCCGCATACAGGTGCTGGAAATAGAAGTGGCTCGTTTACGCGAACAGGTCAATCGGAATTCAGGTAATTCATCACAACCGCCATCCGGTGATGGCCCAGGCGTAGTCAAGCCGCCCAAAAAGAAGAAACATAGCCGGCGAACCGTGGTGGGCAAGCGGGCCACCCGGGAACAAACCGGAAATTAGTAGCTGCGGAAGACCTCAAGGCTGAGTATGATGTCAAACCAACGACCTGCCGCTACTGCGGCGAGAATTTGAGTGGAGAAGACTCCCACCCATATCGTCATCAGGTGGCAGAAATTCCGCCAATCAAAGTAGAAGTGACAGAATATCGATTGCATACCTTTGGAAGCATGCCAACCTGGATCCATTCGTGAACCGAGCCAACCTTGGTCTCCAAAATAATTGCTACTTCCGCAATCGTATAAAACTGCATGGAAGTCGGCAATCCGGGAAGAAGTTTCGAGCGGGGATAATTCTTAACTGGCAATGGCATATGATCTCCCTCAATGTGATATTTCCGGGTAAATTGATGCCCTCAACCCTGTTCAATCCTATTATGCCTGAAATCGCGGCCGCCAAATGTGCGTACCTGTCGAGGCCGCGATCCACTTTTTGACCAAAATGGGTGCTTAAAAACAAAAAGTGCCCAACGCGCGGCACTCTTTTTGGTACAAAAACAACAAAAAGTCACATAATACAAGAACTCCCGAGATGATTTTAGTCATCTCGGGAGTTCTGTGCCACCAAAATTACTCATGGCGGCCCCGACGGGGATGGGGTGGGTACCGAAGTAAATTTGGGGGGACAGGATTACCCTGGAACTTAGTTGTAAAAGAACGAAACTTTCGAGGCTATTTTACTTCACGAGAAGTAATTAAACAAGCCTGGAACCTACTGGGATTTCGAAGCAGTAGAGAAGATTAAAATCAACCCCAAGGGAATCTAAACTGAGTAGCGATATGTGCGGATAATTGAGCATCCTAAATTAGCTGGAGGTGCTCAATGACAAGGAAAGAGAAAGAAGTGAGTGGTTTC
>JAPLGT010000219.1:0-9224 GCA_026390035.1 Chloroflexota bacterium | reverse complement strand
GCGAGGGCGTTAAGACCTCAGGAGGATAAAAATGAAAACGAATAAACCTGGCATCAACCTGGCTATTATCTTTTCTGTCGCAATGTTTTTATTTCAGGCGTGCGTTTTGCCAACGCCAACACCAGACCAGTCCAGCGCCATTATTATTACTATTGTTGTTGAAGTAACCCGGCATACTTCAAATATTATTCCAAGCAGAACTCCATATCCACCGCCAACTCAGCGCGCAACCATAACCCCATATCCAACAGCATCGCCAATCGCGCCGATCAAGATGCCGACCAGCATTGTAAGGAGTCAACCGCCAGCGCAACCACCGGCCGCAAACTCGCCATCGAACTCACCAGTGATCCAGCAAACCAATTGCAGTATTTATGCCGATGCGAAGGCCCAATATCGAAGCAATGTCAATTTTTCAAATGCTTATTACGGTCCACCAATAAGTATGTATCAGAGTTGGGTTGAAAGGGATATTGCAAACCGCGATGCTCTGTCTTTAACTCAAGATCAATCCAGTTTGGCCCAAGCCCAAAATGCCCTAAGCGAGGCACTTGCAGACCAGGAAAAGCAATATAAAGCCGCTGTGCCAAAAGCATGTCGGTAACTACCTGTCTGTTCTGTCACGGAAACAAAAAAGCCCCACGGATGGAGGCGAGAGGTAAACAATGAAAAATATAGCCTTGCTGGATTACATTGAAACAAATCAAGCAGCCGCTGCGGATTGTCTCAAAGAATATGGATAATTACCGCCGGTGGAATGATCGTCGGGACTATTCCCTCCGAAGAGTCACCGCCGCTTCAGGTTCCAGTTCCGCAATGCAATATTCGTTCTACGGAAAAAGCGAATAACACAGAAGAAAGTGTCCTGAAAGATGTTGTCATACTTTTAGACATTATTTTGAGCGGCGTACAACCGGGCTTGTTGCAGCCGTTTGGCTTTGTCAATATTGTCGACATTCTTGCTTGGGGGTTCTGGGAATATTAAGTATATATTTTCGTCCATATCTGTATAAAACCATAAATGCCCGCGAGGGTATTAAGACAAATTTCGTCGAGAATGGGCTGGAACTTTTCAGCCAGTGCGATTGAGTTAGCCATGATTTATTTTTCTCCGGACATTGGCAGACCGGCGGCTTTGCGCATTGCGTCAGCCATCGGATCGCCGAGAATGGATTTCGAGTTTCCCCCGGTAATGATTTTGGGGGTGGGAGTGTCACTTTCGAACAGGTAATCTTTTGAAGATTTGAGTGGATCAAGCTGCTCTTTCAGACCAATGAATGCACCGTCTTCGCCCAGCTTGAGCATATCGGGTTTCAGGTGGGCGCGAACAGCCACGCTGTCTTTTACTTTGGCATCTGCCAGCGCTTTCTCAAGCGCATGATCGAACTTGAGTGACGCAATCGTAGCAGCGCCATCACTGGCAGCCTTTTCGGCCTTGGTCTTCCATTCGTCCGCAGCAGCCTTGATGCCGTCCACGTCCAGCTTCTTAAAGCCTTCGATGGTGGCGCCTGCTTCGGTAAGCTGGGTCTTGAATGACCCCAGTTCGGTCTGGGCAGTGGCAAGGTCGGTCTTGTGCTTTTCGATGTCAGTGCCATGCAAAGCCATGATGCTATCTACCAGACTGTCTTCGATGCCGAGTTTCTTCAAATCTTCACGTTTCATGGTTACCCTGTTCCTTTTTGGCCGAGATTACGCTTTGTAGGTGGTTGCATCACCTATCTCCCGCCCTTTTACGTTTGCGGCTAACGAGATTTATATGAGCATATCAACTTGTTTATGCTTTGTATATTGTCACTTTACTCATTTGTGTTGAGGATATTGCATTTTTCGAGCTTTGTATATTGTCATAATGTGCAACTTTTGGTAAAATCTTTGTGTCCAGGTTCCATGATTTTCATATCGTTTCTCCGGTTCGCAGAAGGTCGGGTAGCTTCCTCAAAGGTAGCCCGGCCTTTTGCGTTTAATTCAGGCTGTTGCCCATACTGAGTAAGCGGTGTTTTTCCCGATAAACAAACCACCTTCCCGGTAATCTGGGTTGGTGGTCTGAAATAAATTCCATGTACAGTTATGTATACTAAAAGTGAAACTTTTTTTGGCATGGTTCAGGTTAGATTGACACTTCTAAAATCATGATTGACAATTTTTCGGCGCGAATGCCCCAATATGGAGCAAAATTTGCTACGAATGAGCCGTTTTCGCCAGATTTCGGCAAAAAATTTTCGGAAGTGTAAATCAAAGTGTCAATCTAACTTTCCGGGTTTCTGAACCATGCCCTTTTTTTAATAATAAATTCTCTTAAGGGAAGTTTCACTTTATCTATACATTCTATACATAATCCATACATACTTGTACAAAAGTAACTTTTTTGTAATTTATTTATTACACAATTATTTTCAAGCCTTCGTGCATTACACTCTTTTACACATCGAAAAAACTCCCCGAGGTGGGGAGTTGGGGGTTATTTCGGATATTCACCTTTCATGTTTTCTGCAAATTCTTCTATATTAAAAAAAGATTTTTTCGGGTTTTGCTCAAACGTAATTCCATGATCGCCTGGATAAGGCGCATTGTGTATTTTATCTGAATATATCAGATCCTTTGGAATACCTTCTGGGAATGCGGCACATTCCCAACTCTTCAGCATTTCCTCTCTGGGTTTCCTAACTAAGTGCTTACAATACGAACACTGCGATTCTCTCATCACTTTACACCTCCGAGCGAATTAAATAAAATAAATACATCAAGCGAAAAACCTGAATCCATCCCAGCCACATGAGCAGCAAAAACCTCGGCAATAAATTCGTTAGCGTTTTCTTTCGCATACTTACTAACTTGCAAAGCAATAACCTCATCACCAGAATTCGGAAATCCAGTGAGGATATATTTATTATATATTCCTGTATTTGATTTTTCATGCAAGAAATGCCCAACTTCATGCCATATTGCGCCTTCCGGTTTATCAGTGCTCAGCCAGCCGTCAGCATATTCTTCCTTCATCCAGCCTTTAGGATTTTTCCACATATTATGTCGATTATTTATATAAAGAACGTCATTCATATAAGCACAAGGGCTTGTTTTCAAAACCTTATATTTCTCAAAAAATTTATAATCGGTCTTAATAGTCGCGGGAAAAGAATAACCTTGTTTTTCTAACTCATCGAGCGCATATTTTACAACTTTTCTTATTTTGCTGTTTCCGCTAAGTTTTATTGAAGTTCCTGGATAGGATTTCATGAACGCCGGAGTTTTTAAAACCGGTGAAATAGGCGATATTCCACCTGGCATTATAACCCGCTCCCTCACACCCTGCCTCTGCAGTCCCGTTTGCTTGATGAAATCGCGCATTCTGGACTGCCATTCTTTCACCTTCTCAGCCTCAGCGTCGTTATCCAGCCCGGCCGCGTCCAACGCGCCTTCTTTGCGCTTCCACAAGCGTATCTTGCGCTCAATCCCGCGCTGCATCTGGGTGGCGTCGTAGATCGGGATCTCCTGCCCGTTATAGGTAACGGTCTTATTCGCGTAGCTGTCCAGTTCGGCCTGGCTGTAGGCGTTTTCGCTGATGCCTTCGAAGAACGGATAAAACGAATGCCGGCAGTTCCAGCCGCATAACCCCGCGCCAGTGCCATACCCCGTACTCAGTACGAAGTCTGGATAAGCCTTCGATGTGCCTGAGCGCGAGAACGTCCAAAACCATAAATGCCCGCGAGGGTATTAAGACTTATAGGTGGTTGCCTCACCCACGGTCCGCCATTTCACCAGTTTTACCGGTGCCCTATGGGTACGTTTGCGGCTAACGATGGTCCCGGTGTCTGCACGGGAGATTTATATGAGCATATCAACTTGTTTATGCTTTGTATATTGTCACTTTACTCATTTTCATTGAGGATATTGCATTTTTCGAGCTTTGTATATTGTCATAATGTGCAACTTTTGGAATAAAAAAACTCCCCGAGGTGGGGAGTTGCGGGTTTAATGTTTTTCCTAATGCTCACTTGGTATTTATTTCTTTTCCTACTTCTTCAATGTCAAATTCATCTTCGTCCGGGTTTTGTTTAAAGATAACTCCATGATCGCCTAGATACGGTTTATTGTGCATTTTTTTAGAGAATATCAACTCATCAGGAATACCGTCAGGGAAGGCTTTGCACCTCCATATTTTTAACATTTCTTCCCTAGAAGTTATTACTAAGTGGAGGCAAAAGCTACATTGCGAATCGCGCATCAATATACACCGCCATATCTGGAAAACATTAAAAAGACATCGAGAGGATAATTAGCATCCATTTTCGCTACATGCGCAGCAAATACTTCTGAGATAAACTCGTCAGCGCTAAATTTTGCATATTTACTAACATACGTGGCTATTTTCTTATCATCACGAATAGAAAAACCTTTTACCTTGAATTGATTATAAATTAATAAATTATTCTTTTCATGCAAATAGTGTGCGACTTCATGCCAAATAGCTCCTTCAGGCTTATCCGTACTGTAATAACCCTTGGCATAATATTTTTGCATAAATTTCAATGGGTCTTTCCACATTCTATGTTGGTCGTTTATATAAAGAACGTCATTCAAGTAAGCGCATGTGCTTGTATTTTGAACATTATATTTAATAAAGAACTGAGAATCTATCTTTATGGTTTTAGGAAAATCGTAGCCTTGTTTCTGCAACTCGTCCAGCGCATCTTCTACAACCTTTTCGATAATTCCATTGCCGCCTAAATTAATTGTTACGCCTGGATAGGTCTTCATAAATGCTGGAATATTCGCCCCAGAAATAGGCGCCGAAGCAGCTGCCCCAGCAGCTGGAAAAATGACCTTCCCTGCCTTCCCTGCCCCAACCACCTGCTCCCTCACGCTCTGCCGCTGCAAGCCGGTCTGCTTGATGAAGTCGCGCATCCTGGACTGCCATTCTTCCACTTTGGCAGTCTCAACGTCATTATCCAGTCCGGCGGCATCGTACGCGCCTTCTTTGCGCTTCCACAACCTGATTTTGCGTTCTATTCCGCGTTGCATCTGGGTGGCATCGTAGATCGGGATCTCTTTCCCGTTGTAGGTGACAGTCTTGCCCGAGTAACTGTCCAACTCTGCCTGGCTATAGGCGTTTTCGCTGATGCCCTCGAAGAACGGATAAAACGAATGCCGGCAGTTCCAACCCATCAGCCCTGCGCCAGTGCCATACCCCGTACTCAGTACGAAGTCAGGATAAGCCTTCGATCTACCTGAGCGGCTGAATATCTGACCCTGCCAGATCTGGTGTGCTGGCCTTGCCCCAATATGAGCGGATGTTTGCACCAGGTCAACACCCATCTCGTCCGCGCGCGCGATCTGCAGGTTGCCGGTGGTCTGATTGACGCCCGTAAGAACAGTTCGCCGCATGGCCACATCCAGTTTGTCCTTGTGCCCATTGGCGTAATTGATAACATGCAATCCATGATCAGCCACGTTCATTATTGCGTCCAAAACGCCTGCAAGGGCATTAACCAACAAACCCCCTGATTTCAGGGGGTTTGTTGGTTGACTCTGGCAATTCAACAGGCGGGTCAATAATTCCATCAATGGAAATACGGGGGGGAAAGCGGCGGCGGTACCTTTTCGCATCACTTACCGTCTATGAATTTATGAAGATATTGCTCCAGTCGGATATAATTATCTTATTGCTCACATGGAGAGGGTTATGCCGCGCATCTACGCGGATGCAAGCTCTTGCAGGACCAAGTTGACGGATGGATGGGAGCAGGCGAGTAGATGAAGATTCATAACCATGTGAATGCGCTTGGCAGCTTGCAAGCGGGGAATTTGAATTTTCCCGCCATGCCTTGCGGCGTGTTGCTGAGCGTAACATTGCCGAGTAGGAAATTTGTCAAATGGCAGAAAACGCCCAAATTATTGAAAACTATCCAGAAGATAAATACACGCCCAGTTGCTTGATTTTGGGTTTTACCAAATTAAATCGTCCTCTGCATTTACAAGTATCCTACGCAGAGACCGATAGGGTCAGAATCATCACCCTTCATGAGCCTGATCCCCTGGAATGGATTGAATTTTCGAAACGGAGGTAAGAATGTTCAGATGTCATGTTTGTGGTTCCATCCACGCTCGTGAAGAATTGGTTAGCGATGTCTTTCAGATTGACGGAAAACCCGTCCTTGTAGAAAATATCCCGGCCCAGGTTTGTGACCGTTGCGGCGAAGAGATTTTTAGCAAAGAGACCACTGAAAAGGTGCGTCTGCTGGTGCGCAGCAAAACAAAACCTGTCAAATCGGTAAAAATGGATGTCTTTGCCTACGTATAAACCAATTGGTGGAAATCAACCCTGTACTGCTGGAAATAACCAACTATCTCGATCTCCAAATTCAACGAGCTGCATGTTCCGCCGGGTGGTGCGGGCAGTCCTGGTCAAGGTGGACCGCGGATAAGTAAACCCAATCCCCACAGCTCAACAGACAAACCCCCTGGTTTCAGGGGGTTTGTGGGTTAACTCTGGCAATTCAACAGGCGGGTCAATATTTCCATCAATGGAATTACGAGGGGGGAAAGCGTCCTCGTGATTTACTCTCGAACTGCTTTTCCTATTCACTTGTAGCGTTCGCAATTATTTGGCTGCTTTATCTTCTCGATTTCTATTCTCATAAGGCTATTGCGTTCTCAATTTGCTGGTAAACATCCCGTCCATTCTGATCATCTTTGACGGCCATCAGGAACAAGGCTTTCCCACCGCTTCTTTCTGCCCACAATTCGCCCAGGTTGCGTTTCTCTTTCGAGTCATCATTGGTTTTGTAGACTTCGCCTTTATATTCGATGACCAGAACACGGCCATCTTTCAGTAATGCCACGAAATCAGGATAAAAGTAATCGGTGGATGTTGGCAACTTGAATGAGAAGTCCTGCTGTCCGCTCAGGTTTCTTGCCCAACAATGGATCAGAGCATTGCGATCAATAGCCTGGGCGCACTCAAACTCTTCGCCTTCGGCTTTCATCTCACCTACGAGCGGGTAATAATGCCGGCTGAACTTGTAACGACCAGAGTAGTGCCAGCGGGCGGGGTAATTATCGGGATCAAAGGCAAAGGCATAATCGAAACTGGTTTCCACGTTTTGCGGGTTGTCATACAGGGCGCGTTGGTAGCCGCGATCATAGGCTATTTGGCGGTAAGTGGCGATTCTTTCCCGCAGCGCCTTTTCAAGCACAAAGCGCGTGCGGATCAGGTCGGTGAGTTCGATACCACGCTTTTCAACCAGGTTCTGGATCGTGCGCCGGATAAACTCAAGCAGCACAGGCTGGCTCAGATCGGGTTGGCGCAGTTTGCGGTCCAGGTCGCGGCTGAGGGAGAGTTCAGTCCATTCTCCGGCGGCATCTCCCAGGTCGAGTTCATCTTCTGTACCGATATGCCGGGTCACCAGGCGCTTGCCCAGCAAATCGATCAAGTAGGTATCGGCTTCACGATCAATCGAAAAATCAATGGACGTAAGTTCAGGGGAGAAATCAAGCAGTTTCCAGCCACGGCCATCCAGGAACCATTCCTTGGTGGCCTTTTTCAAATCGCCATCCACAAACAGGCAAAGTTGCGGAACCTTGAAGACCTCACGCTTTTCGGCAGGCGAAAGATGCTGATGGGCATGGTGAACGGCCAGGGTGCGCATCACGGTTTCACGATCAGCCTTGGGCGCGGATTTGACCAGTTTATCGGCCAGTTCGGGGCTGATGCTGCCTGTCACACGATACTCCACCCGTCCTTCGCCAACCTGGTGAGTGGTAATCTGCTTGAGTTCTGCCGGGCTGAAATAGGTTATGTCAGGCACGGCAGACAGGGTCAAGGTCAATGGAACAGGCTGCTGGAAGAGTGGTAAATCATCGGTTGGCAAAAGGCGAGGTTGGGGCAGGATATACTGCGCGGCTTCCTGCGCCTCAAACCCCATGCTGACCATGCGATCGGCCAGTTGAGAAACGGCGTTTTGCCAGGCATCCGATGAAACGTGGGCATAGGCGCGGTTGAGTTCATCCTGGACACGCTTGCGGGCGTAAGGCATGCGCAGCACGCGCCCCAGGATTTGTTCAACATCCTTTTTTGAATGGATGCTGGCAACCGAGCAAAAGACATAGGCAAACGGGCAGTCCCAACCTTCTTTGAGGGCTTCCACGGTAATAACAAAATCGATTTTCTCTTTCGGGTCGAGCAGGTTGATCTTATCCAGTTCACGTTGATCCCCGGTGGCTACGGCGATCCGATCGCGGTCAATGTGTTCCTGTTCGACCAGGTGTTTTAGCAGAACATCATAGGTGATGGCATGACCCTTTTCCTCAGCCTGGAACAGCACAATTGGACGGATGTAATCACGGTCATTCTTGGCAAGTTGGAAGAGTTTGTCACGGGTCTGGATGGCAGCGGCAATGGCTTCATCCCAGGTCTGGTGTTCGGTCAGCACCACCGGCAGTTTGATCATCTCCTCGGCTTTGAGTTCTGCTGCCGAGACGCTGTGCAGGATATTGCTGTTGTCAGCAGGCGTGGCCGTAAACTCTACGATACAACGCGCCTGGATGCGCTGCAGCACTTCAAAACTAAGCGGGGATGTGGAATTATGGGCTTCATCCACAACAACCAGTGGGCGGTGGATGGCCAGCAGGTTCCGGAAAGAGAACTTGATCCCGCCTTTTTCGTTGCCTTCTTCGATGCATTCCAATCCATCTATTGAGCCTGTAAAACCGATGAAATGAGATTCAAGGGCTTCGTGATGGGCGTAGACCTTGCGGCCTTCAGTGCTGTTGACGCGCAAAGTTTGCATTGTGCCAATCACAATCACGGTTTTGTCACGCAAGTCCTGCGGTCGGATCTGGGTGAAATCTGCAATATCCAGCACCAGCACCTGCGAACCAAAAACGCTTTCAATGGCTTCGCGGTTGGGATGGCGCGGGTTGTTCATGGTTGCCAGTGTTTGCTGTCGAATGGTATTGGTTGGCACCATCCAAACTACCAGGGGGTGATCCTGTTCCATGAAAGCGCTTGCCGCTGTATTGATCGTATAGGCTGCCAGCAAGGTCTTGCCGCCGCCTGTGGGCAGGCGCAGACAGATGTAAGGCGCATCTTCCAGTTTCGGAATGGCCTGATATGGCCTCCCTGACGTGTTGTGAGCGGCAGCGGTGCGCTGGACTTGAAAAGCCGCAGCAGGGTTGCTGTAGCGTGCGGCTTCGAGATATTCCCGCAAGACTTTGAGTGTTTCTTT
>JAPLGT010000136.1:0-8484 GCA_026390035.1 Chloroflexota bacterium | reverse complement strand
GATACCCTGGTTAACGAGATTGGTGTAAAACGCCGCGCCTCCAATCCACTGGATGCCTACCGGGTGCTGGCAAAACTCCCATTTCCCCTCTATATCGTTGCCAACCCCGACCGTCTGCTGGAGGATGCGCTGGAGGAGGCCGGGCGCAAGCCGGAGGTGATGATCAGCCCGTGGAATGCGCGCCTGGCAAGCCGCAAAACGGTCTTTGATCTGCAGCCGGACTATGAACCAAGCGCCGATCGCCCGCTGGTCTTTTACCTGTTCGGACGCTGGAATGACCGCGGCTCACTGGTGCTGACGGAGGATGAATACATCCGCTACCTGATTGGGTTCACCAGCAACAAGGCCTTCGTGCCCGAACAAGTGCGGCTGGCGTTGAGCGATACCCTGCTGCTGTTTTTGGGTTTCCAGACGGAAGAGTGGGCCTTTCGGGTCATTTTTCACAGCATCCTGGCCCAGGCGGGCAGCGAACTGCTTGGGCAGTATGCCCACATCGCCGCGCAGATTGAGCCGCAGGATGAGCGCACCCTGGAGCCGCTGCGCGCGCGCCGTTACCTGGAGAAATACTTCATCAAGGGCGCCAACATCAATATTTTCTGGGGCCGCGCCGAGGATTATCTGGCCGGATTGATGCAAAAGTGGCAAAGTTCGGGTTCTTCACGGGAAACGCGCTGAGATGGTCGATACCCTGGTTCCGAATAACCCCTACGTTGGCCCGCGCTCGATCAAGACCGGCGAAGCCTTCTTTGGCCGCGAACGCGAGATCCGCTCGCTGTCGGCGCTGCTGAGCGCCGAACGGATCGTGCTGCTGCACTCGCCCTCCGGGGCGGGCAAATCCTCGCTGATCCAGGCCGGGCTGGCGCCGCGTATGCAGGAACGCTTCAGCGTTTTCCCGCTGGTGCGCGTCAACCTCGAACCGCCGGATGAGCTGCGCGCTGTGGCAGGATTAAATCGTTACGTGCTCAGCACCCTGCTCTCGCTGGAGGAAGATTTGCCGCCCAACCAGCGCTTCTCTTTCGCAAGCCTGGCGCTCCTGACGCTGGATGACTATCTTGGACTGCGCGCGCTGCCCAATCCAGCGCTGGAAAACTGCCTGCTGATCTTTGACCAGTTCGAGGAAGTGTTGACGGTTTCGCCGACCGACGCGCCCGCCAAGCAACAGTTCTTTGAGCAGTTGGGCGAGGTCCTGCAAAACCGGCGGCGCTGGGCGCTCTTTGCCATCCGCGAAGACTATATGGGCGGGCTGGCCCCCTACGTGCGTGCCATCCCAAACCGCCTGAATGTCACCTTTCGCCTGGGCTTGCTAGGGCCGGAGGCCGCCAAAACCGCCATCCAGCAGCCCGCCAAAAACGCGGGCGTGGACTTTACCGGCGAAGCCGCCCAAAAACTGGTCGATGACCTGCGCCACATCCAGGTGCAGCAGCCGGACGGTTCCTTCGCCACCGAGCAAGGCCCGGAGGTTGAGCCGGTGCAGCTGCAGGTGGTCTGTTTCAACCTGTGGCAGTCGCACGCCGCCGATGACAAGCTGATCGATGAGCACGACTTGCAGCGCGTCGGCAGCGTCGACCAGGCTCTGGCCAGTTATTACGCCAAAGCCGTGCAAATTGTGGCCGGGAATGCGAAGCTGGAAGAGCGCATCCTGCGCCAATGGTTCGACGAGCACTTGATCACCCCGGAGGGCATTCGCAGCCAGGTCTTGAAAGGGGCTGATTCCACCGAGGGGCTGCCCAACATCGTCCTGCGTCTGCTGGAGAACACGCATCTGATTCGCGGAGAGACCCGCGCCGGGAAGACCTGGTTTGAGCTTTCGCACGATCGCCTGGTAACACCGGTGCAGCAGGATAACACCGCCTGGTTTGAAAAGAATTTGAGCTTGCTCCAGCGCCAGTCAGTCTTATGGAACCAGCAGGGACGCAGCGAGGGGTTGCTGCTGCGTGGTAAGAAACTGGCCGAAGCCGAAAAAGAAGCCAAAACCGTGCGGCTGACGCCCGAGGAGCAGACTTTTCTGGTTGCCTGTCGCAAGCTCAACGGCCAGCAGCGTTTCCGTCGCACAGCCGTGATCGGGCTGCTGGGTTTTTCAATCGTGACCCTGGGCTTGTTGGTTTTCGCGCTGGCGCAGCTTAATATCTCCCGCGCCCAAAGCCTGGGTGTTCGGGCTCAAGTCGCTTTTGCAGAACCCAATTACAACACCGCTTTGCTGTATGCCTATCAATCAAATCTGATCCATAAAAATGATGCCGCCGATTTGGTCTTGAGTCAAATCGTGTATAAAAACTTTGCGCGACAAAAACAACTCAACGGGCATAGAGCCTCTGTCAGCAGCGTGGCCTGGTCAGCAGATGGGCAACTGGCATCGGGTTCAAATGATGGCTCAATCATTATCTGGGACATCGAAACCGGAAAACCGGCTCAAACCTTGGAAAATTCATCTTACCATATCACCAGCGTGGCCTGGTCCGCAGATGGGAAACTGGCTTCGGGCGCATTCCTTGGTATGGTGACGATCTGGGATCTCAAAACGGGTAAACCTGCCCAAACCCTGATGGGACCAATTGGTGTGACCAGCGTGGCCTGGTCAGCCGATGGACAACTGGCTTCGGCTTCGAATGGTGGTGGCGGGAGCACAGTGACGATCTGGGATCTCAAAACGGGGCAGCCGGCCCAAACCTTGAAGGGACACACTGACAGTATTAACAGCGTAGCCTGGTCTCCCGATGGGAAGCTAGCTTCTGGCTCAAAGGATAAGACAGTGCTTCTCTGGGATCTCAAAACAGGTCAGCCGGCCCAGATTCTGAAAGGACATACGAACAGCGTCAACAGTGTGGCCTGGTCTGCCGATGGCAGATTGGCCTCAGGCGCAGAAGATGGCACAGTGATTCTATGGGATCTCAAAACGGGTCAACCGGCCCAAACTCTCATGGGGCATATATTCTATGTCGGCAATGTCGCCAGCCTGGCCTGGTCTGCAGATGGACAACTGGCTTCAGGCTCAAGTAGGAATGTGATCATCTGGGATCTCAAAAGGGGTCAACCCGCCCAAATACTGAAACATTCGCACTACTTCAATGTTTCCAGTGTGGTCTGGTCTGCGGATGGGAACCTGGTATCAGGGTCGGGTGATAATTCTGTGATCATCTGGGATCTCAAAACGGATGAAAACTCGAAAAACTTGATCGAGCACACTGATCCGATTGGAAGCGTTGACTGGTCCCCGACTGGACAACTGGCTTCGGGTTCAGATGATGGCGAAGTGATCATCTGGGATCTCAAAACGGGGCAACCTGCCCAAACTTTACAGGCGCATACAGCCGGAGTGAACAGTGTGGCCTGGTCCCAGGACGGACAATTGGCTTCGGGTTCAGATGATGGCACAGTCATCGCCTGGGATCTCAAAGCGGCGAAGCCCGCACAGATCTTGAAAGGGCATACAGACCATGTCACCAGCGTCGCCTGGTCCTTCGACGGACGATTGGCTTCCGCATCATGGGATAAGACCGTCATCGTCTGGGATCTCAAAACAGGTCAACCCGCCCAGACCCTGAAGGGAAATACCGACCTTGTTTTTAGCGTAGCCTGGTCCAGAAATGGGCAGCTGGCTTCGAGCTCAAGAGATGGTTCAGTGATCATTTGGGATCTGAAAACGGGGCAGCCGGCCCAAACCCTGAAAATAAATCTTACACAGGTTAGCAGCGTGGCCTGGTCAGCGGATGGGCAGCTGGCTTCTGGTTTAATTGAGAAAAAAGTAGTTATCTGGAACCTCAAAACGGGTCAGCCTGCCAAAACCTTTAAGGAACAAGCTTACTCCGTCTCGAGTGTGGCCTGGTCAGCCGATGGGCAGTTGGCTTCAGCGTCCTATGATGGCGAAATCATTATTTGGGATCTCAAAACGGGTCAACCGGCTCAAACGCTGAAAGAGCATACCTATCCTGTCATCAGCCTGGCCTGGTCAGCAGATGGACGGCTGGCTTCGGGTTCAACGGATGGCATCATCAGAATTTCCAATGCAGATTTGACCGGTAAAAACCTGTGCGATAAAATTTCCAGGAATATGACCACCCAGGAATGGTGGGATTATGAAGGATTGTTTTTTATTTACCAACCCGCCTGTTCCAATTTATATGATCCCACCATGTCTCCTGGTAGTGCAGAAATTTTTATGAGTATGCCAATCACCTGGAAAGGCCGTGCAATCATATTTATTGCGCTGTTAGTGTTCCTGGGTGTGTTCATTTTTACTACCTGGGTTTTCTTCAAATTTTCCGCCCGGACATGGCGCAGGCTGCGCGGCTGATTGACAGTTGAATGAGCGCAGCAGAAAAATGATCATCCAAACTTCAGGAAGAGAATAGATGGTCGATACCCTGGTTCCCAATAATCTCCAGGTTGGGCCGCGCTCGTGAAATCCGCTCGCTTGCAGCGCTGCTGCACTCGCCTTCCGGGGTGGGCAAATCATCGCTGATCCAGTTACAGGTGGTGTGTTTCAACCTGTGGCAGCGTCAACCAGGCCCTGGCCAGTTACCACGCCAAGGCCATGCAAATTGTTCCGCACAGCTTTTCGATCCGCTTTAAAAAAGACAGATCTTTACAACCAGGTTCTACAAAAAGTCTGGAGCAAAGGTTGGGTAGTGCATTGCAAACCCGTTGGGGATGGGCAAGCTGCGCTTAAATACCTGGCTCTGTATATTGATCGAGTTGCCATCGGCAATCATCGTCTGGTCAAGATCACGAATAACGGTCGCATGGAAAACATCACAGGTGATTTTCCATGCGACCGTTGCGGATACAAGTCAAATCAAATTCTGTACGTTCTCTGTGGAAAGCTTCATGCAGCGCTTTCTTCAGCAGATCCTTCCACATGGCTTCGTGAAAGTCCGTTACTATGGTTTCTTTGGAGCATCGGTTCGACCTCGGTTGGTCTTGCTGCAAAAGCGACTTCGCGAAACTGTCGACCCATAACAGGCTGATGAAACAGTTCAGGAAACTGTCGCCGCAGAAACCCACCCGAAAATCCTGTGCCCGAAATGCGGTCAGCCCATTCTTTTTTAGCGTGACATTCAGCCCAGCATTTGTCGCGCTCCATAAAGACTTGTAAAAGAATAACTTCGCAGATCGCGAATGTTGAAAAATCGAACTGCGGAATAATACTTTTACAGACCGGGCGAGACGTGAACACCGTCTCTCGGCCTATCAATGACAAAGATGTCATTGATAGGCTCTTACGCAGTTGCGCGTGCATGGAGCAGCGTTACGACAGGTTATCCAGTTGCTCTGGAATCTCTTTGCCCGTGATTTGTTCGTAGAAGCCCTTGCCAACCTGCATTGCATATGTCTCGCAAAGCTTGCCATCGCGCACGCGGTTGAACATCATTTCATACACAGTGAGGATCTTGCCGGTTGGTTCAAGATCCAAGTATTTGCCGCTATGCGTGGCGGTGATTGTGCAGTAGCAGGCCACGGTGTTTTCGTCCGCGAGGATCATGTATATTTCAGTATGCTTGTCCGGAAAGGCGATGCGGTGCTCACGCATGGTCCGGCGCTCAGCCTCCAACGTTCCATAAGAACTTGCGTTGGGACTACCGTATTCCTTCCAGTCGGGTGTCAGGCATGCGGCGAACGCCTCCTGATCACCTTTATCATAGGATTCCCAGGCTCGCTTCAGCAATGCGATGTTTGCTTCACTCATTTCTTCCTCCTTTGGAATTGAATGCCAGGACCGGTAGAATAGGCGACACACCTACCCACCGCCCTGCTAGATTAATTAACCCAACATCCAACAGCGTTGTCGGCGAGACCAGCAAGCCCGGCAAACGCACTTGTGCAGCAACCAATCAGGACAACCACCGGCCAGCTCGCACCAGGACCGTGCTAACGCCCTACCTTCACCGAACCCTCGTAGGTGCCCGAGAAAAGGCCGTCAGCGCATTGATCGGATACGCCGTCGAACTGTCCAGTCCAATTCCCATTCCCCGCGACAGGGGCGAGCAATTCATCGGTGACACCCGTAAGAACCCACGTCGCGTGGAATTTGTTGGCCCGCGCAATCCCCTCGTAACGGTAGGTGCCGCTGGCGCCCGTTCCCGCGACGCCGCCTGTGAAGATGCCGCTGCCGCGGAATTCGGCGCTGCCGTCGGCCTTGACAACGTCGACCTCGGTGCCGACAAATTTCCCGTCGAGCGTTCCGAAGAAGTTTTGCGTGATGTTGATGGTCACCACAACGTTAGGTCCGGCGGTGCGGGCAACTGCCCCGAAGTTGCAGTCGTTCCACGTCCCGTTTGCAGCAACCCTGGCCGGGCCAGCGGACGCAGGAGCGACCATCACGAACATCATCATGAACACAACCATTAGAACAACAGCATGTTTCATAACAATACCTCCTTGTGGGGAATCTTACGTGGAACAAAATCGTCCAACATTCCACGTCAAATAAATGGAACCAACATTTTCATCTCGAAGGGAGATAATTTAGATTATATTGGTCTAATAATAGCATTATTTCATCCAGCTTACATTAAAATTAATGCCCAATTTCGCCAATTCGGGCATCTGAAATGATTTTTTCAGCTTGGCTTAAGGACTTGTAAAAGAACAACTCCGCAGATTCGGTTGCATTCTCTTCCCCCAAATCGCCGTTCTTTGGCTATTTGGGGAAGCCGGAAGGGGGCAGATCGCGAATGTTAAAAAATCGAACTGAGGAATAATACTTTTACAGGCACTAAGTTAAGTCTGCTCTGCCCACCGTGCTACCTTGATTGATGCGGTACTTCGGGTCTAATTCCCTATGTCTTTGTTTTGCTTTTCCTGTACTTGTGAGTTCAATCTTTTTCCGCGATTCTGCGCGGGTGTAGAGGCTGAAAATGTCTTTTCGATGTACAATTATCGCTATTAGCGACGGATGTGGGTTTTCATCGGGCAATTTAGCCAGGGTCAATTGGCATTACTGCTTACGCAGCACAATGTAAATTCCAAATACCGGGCTGGTCGTGGCTTCGGGCGTACGGTTTAGTTCAACCCGGATAGACGCGGCGGCGCTTGGTTGCCTCTTTTTAGAATTTCGTTATCCCCGCCGACCATAATTAATTTGTTGGGCAGAAACATGATTAGCCCGAATAATGCGACGGAATAGGAGGAAAATAGCATGAATGCAAAAATTGATTTTTCAGGAGAACATACCGTAACACGGTCAGTCAACTGGCCTCGCGTTGTCTGGTTCCTGGGCCTGGCTTTTGGCCTGACCTGGCTGCTGGATCTGTGTCTGTATTTGAATGGTGGATTAAAGAATACCAGTGCAGGGCTGATCTTGCAGTTCCAGATGCTCTTGCCGGCTTTTTCTGCCATGCTGCTGGGCACCTTTTTTTTCAAGGACAGCCCGATCTTTTACCGCAGCAACCGAGGCACTGCGCGTTGGTTCGTCTATTATTATTTCCTCTTATCCGGCTTATACATGGTTGGTGTGATTGCCGGTTTTGTCCAGCCAGGCCTGGGCCCAACCATATCGTCGCTGCTGCTGATCCCCAATTTTCTGGGTCTGATCCTTCTGGTTGTTCTGCGCCGGGTGGGTGGCAAGCAAACCTTCGTCGAGGCCGGTATGGCTGGAGGTAAGGCGCGTATTTGGTTTGGATATGGGCTGGCGCTGGTGTCTTTTTTTGCTTTCCAAACCTGGCTCAATTTTGCTTTCAAACTGGGTACGGTGGTTGATTTGAAAGCAGTTTTTCCGCAATTGGCGGCCAGCAGCTTGCCGACAAGTGTAATACTGCTTTCAATTGCGTTCAATTCAGTGCTGATTGGCCCGTTTCTTGGGTTGATCATTACTTTTGGCGAGGAATATGGCTGGCGTGGTTTCCTGCAAGCCGAACTGGTTCATCTTGGTCGCATTCGGGGTGTGTTGCTATTGGGGGTCATCTGGGGCATCTGGCATTGGCCAGTGATCTGGATGGGTTATAACTATCCAGGCGAGCCGCTGCTTGGGTCGTTGTTGATGGTGGGGTATTGCATCATCCTGGCTTACTTCCTGGCTTATGCGGTCTTTAAGTCAAGCGGGGTTTGGGCGGCGGCTTATTTGCATGCCTTAAACAATCAAACCTTGAGTTTCTTTGTTTTGGCAGTTATTGCTCCCACCAGTGCGCTTTACTCCTTTGGAATTGGGCTGCCGACTCTGCTGCTGGGTGGCATCGTGGTCTTGCTGCTTCTGCGCGATCCGGTCTGGAAAGAGGTCGATTAGGTGATGATAATAAATCCCCGGGTGGGGTGCCCCGGGGATTTTAATTCGCTGCCTGGCTGTGTTTTTTTTCTGGTAATTTCGGATTAAGCTTGCGTTTTATTTGAGCATGCCAGTGTAGTAATTGTGGGGGTTACTGTGGGTGGTTTTATCACGAATAAGTGCCGAATGGACGAATGGCACGAAAAAGAGCTGTTGTTCCCGCCAGCATCCGCTTTATTCAGCGCATAGCGGGCGATTTGCCCTTATTGCCCGGCGAGCAGGATTTT
>JAPLGT010000254.1:0-18422 GCA_026390035.1 Chloroflexota bacterium | reverse complement strand
AGATGCGCCATCCGATTTCCTATGCCGACGCTTTTGCGATCGCCACCGCCGAAAAACTTAATGCCACACTGGTCACTGGCGATCCTGAACTGCTGGCATTGAAAGATATCATTTCACTGGAAGCCTTAGAGCGGGAATAACTAATAATCCATCAAAGAAAACCGACATGTCGATCGCATGGTGAGGCAAGTATTGTGGATGACATGATTTCAGATTCACTAGCAGATGAGCAGCTTGGTCAACTGGCTAATAAGTTTTGGAAACAGGCAAGTAGGAAACAGAACAACTCAGAAAATGGTTTTTCATTCGAATGAAAATTTATGTTTCGATTCTTGTTGCTATAATACAGTCACCGGGGGGCCAGGAACGAATCCCCAATCGTAAACTTATCGGTATCAATAAGCGTGAAACGCAGAAAGCAGTCCATCGATGGCATCGCAGGATAAATTCTCCCTACTCCGCACAATTCTAAAAACATTTGGACTATCTCCGGATGCAGTCGATGATATTGTCGACCGGATTTCGGACTGGCTTTCAGAAAAAGACGCAGAGAAATCCCCCGCGAAAATCGAATACCCGTATCTCATCCGGGATGATTTTCTTTCAGCAGCCGAACTCAGTTTCTACCTTGTTTTGAAAACCACGCTCACAGACCAGGCCCTGATCTGTCCAAAGGTGGCCCTGGGTGATTTATTTTATGCAAAAACACAAGATCACAGCAAGTTCCGCACCTACACGAATAAGATCGACCGCAAGCATGTTGATTTTCTGGTCAGCGACCCGCTAACAGTCCGCCCGCTCTTCGGGGTAGAGCTGGATGACAAAAGTCACCAGCGCCAGGACAGACAGGAACGAGACGCATTCGTAGAAAAAGTATTTGAAGCAGCCAAACTACCGCTGGTTCGCATCCCCGCAAAGCGCGCATATTCTGTTTCAGAACTATCCGCTCTCCTGCAACCATATCTGGGGAAAATTCCTACCCCGGCTCCACTGCCTAAAATTGTTCAGCCGGCCAGTACCAATCCCGCCTGCCCGAAGTGCGGCAGCGAGATGATCTTACGAACTGCAAAGAACGGCGCAAATCAAGGAGACAAGTTTTGGGGCTGCTCCAATTATCCGAAGTGTCGCGGTGTATTAAAGTTCGAAAAGTAATAAATCTCTTTATCGTTTGCGTAATTTAGTATTGACGCCTTCGACCTGGAAGTACTGCGGTAATAACAGAAGCAGCATTAATCCAGGACCAAAAAGTGTTATTCCAGGAGCATAAATTGGGCGCATAATTTCAGGATTAAAAATTGTTGGAATTGATGCAATTAATTTTTACCATTAGTTTCTTTCTGGTTCCCAAAGAACATCATGCCAAAATGAAACCGCAATTTCATAAACTAAAGGAAACGACAATTGCACTCCAGAAGGGAGCCAGCACGTATTTTTCAATCACGCGCCTGACAAGCATCAAAACCCTGTGTAAAGATCCAGCCATCGCGGCTCAGTTTGTCTTTCATTTACAAGCGTACATTTGAAAAGGTACAAAATACCCCCTTTCACACTACGGAACCGGTCTTGTGCCAGAGTCGGTTCCGATGCTAGAAGATATTATCGTTTTTTTTGATAGCCGAAGCAAGTGATAAATTGGGTTGTGTGGATAAGTCGGTTTCTTGCTTTCTTGTCATTATCAACGCATGCAATTGGCTTCTTTATTTGAGAGCATGCCAAGTAAGAACAAACCAATGTGGTAAAAAAAGAGCCGAAAATGAACATATTGCATCAAAACAATCCATTGAAATCAATCGGAACATTCCCCTTCGGGCAGCCAGTTCAAGAAGTTGCGCAAACTCCTCAATGGTGATCGACCTGCCATTTCGACCACCACCTTCGCAGACAGGGCAAGGCTTGTGACGCATGTAGGGCTGACCGTTAGCGTCAATGTCCATGCCCACAGGCACACGGCACATCCCGCCACAGCACTGGCAGGGTTCTGAGATGTGTATTTTGATTTCCATACGACCACCTTAAATGAAAAAATCCCACCAGAAATGCCTGATGGGTTGAATGGGATGCGCATCTACGGTTCTACACTTCTACGCATGCTGCGCTCACGTCACGGATGGATAGAGAGTTTCTAGCCATTGTCCGGGTGAGATATTTAATTATTTGATACCCCCATGTTCATTTTTGCCTTTTACACCCTTTACTACTACCCGTGATTCAACCCGTAGAGGGTTTCGCTTTGAGTGAGAAGGTTTTGCTATACTTTGCTCATGTACTATAGTATGGGGAATTGGTATGCTCCGTAAAACTCCACAAAGGAGTCATTTATAGAAAGGTTCCGTCTAATACATAATTGGGCGTTCCCTTGATGATTGAGAATGGCTTTTACCATATCCCCCCGATTTTATACAAGTAAATATTTACAATTGCCCCGCTTATTGGCTTTTCACGCTTCGCGTGTGGTTCGCGGAGCATAGGATTAATACCCTGAGGCGGTATTGCGTTTTTTGATATACTTGAGAAAAAGGAGAAATTATGAACGGAAATGATTTCATGGCTTGGATCTTGCGATCTCCGCTTCACGGCATGTTGAGCAAAAGTATGATGCTCATCACAATAACGGGGCGCAAGACAGGAAAGAAATTCTCAATCCCCGTTGGCTATTACGAAGACGGCGGATATTTATGGACAGTCTCCAGCCGCGACCGGACATGGTGGCGGAACCTGCAAGGCGGCGCGGAAGTGCTGCTTCGCCTCAAGGGAAAAGACGTGCGCGCATTTTCAGACACCGACTTGAATGAAGAGTCGGTCTGTGCGCGCCTGGTGGATTTTTTGATTCATATGCCGCAAGCCCCACGTTCTTTTGGCGTCCGCATGGAAAATAAAATTCCCAACGCAGAGGACGTTGCACGTGTTGGGAAGACTCGATTGTTCGTGAAAACGAAGTTATTGGAGTAAATTTATCTACGGCAGGAATTGCCGGATCAAAGAGAGCGCCATGTTGATCGAGCGGACGTAGCCGATTTTGTCCGTCTCATTGGTAACGATCATGGTGGGGACGCCGATCATACGAGAATTGGTCAAAAGCAGCGGCAATCGAACCTTGAGAGTTATTTTTATAGACGAGACTCCAGAAGATGTTTGCGTGGATATTATGTGGGAACTGAACAAAAATAAAGTCGTTAGCGAAAAAACAGCAGAAAGGCGGTTTATGTTCAACGTTCCTCCAACAAGTGATTACACATGGGCGCAAAGTTTCTTGAAAAGCAAAGAAGAAGAAGGTTTGCTTTGGCTTTATGAGCAACCAAGTTAATGGCTGTAAAATAAAGGTTGCTTCCATAAAACACTGCCCAACAAAGAGGAGCACTGGATGCTGGGGATTCTACGGCATTTTGGAGCATTTTCTACGCCCGAATAGAATCCTCCTTTTGGAGTTTTATCTACGCCCGCCCCAGCGCCAGTACCGCAAACCGTTAGCCAGCCCTTTGCGAAAGAGGAGTCCTCGGTGGCAACAGACTCTCTAGGGCATGCGGTAGGTATGTAGTGAAGATGTTGGGACGAATAAGGATAAGAATGAATCAAAACGCTCCAAGTTTCAGCTCGGAGCGTTTTCTTATTCTGTCAATCAGGTTAGGCAGATTGAATCGAGTCTTGTAACTTTTTACCGAACTCAGCCATTTGTTGCTGGGTCATATCCTTCATCATATCAGCATGGACAACGCTACCGTGTTCCATTGCCATTTTCATGACCTCCTCTTTGGTAGCACCTGTCGCGACAAAATCACAATCCAATCCAAGGTTCTTGCAAGCGAATTTTTCCATTTTTTACTCCGTTGGGTAGGGGAAGCACCGTAGTATGCTTCCTACCCAATATAGCACAATTAGGACATACTTGGTGTTAATATTTGGTGAGTAAATCTCTGTGGAGTCAACAAGGCAAGTGATAGAAATTTTGAAAATTTCGGTTATCATTACATCGATACAGTGAGCAATTTTTCAAAATGCTGAGTTATACGAGATCCATTTTGACCATTATCATATGAATAGAAATTGCAAAACACGTCTACAACTCTTCTACCCAATAGGTGCTCATACAAGAGAAGAATAAGAACGGTTTCAGCTACCCAGGGTCATCCAAACAGGCAACCGATAAAGGGAAATATGTCCTGCTCAGCCCTGATGAGCTTTCACAAATTATCACAATGCGCCGAAAGACCAACGTCGAATAGAAGTGAACAAAACCAACGTGATTGACAATAACCAATAGTTTGCGAAGAGGGGAAATTGCATACTGCGGGTTATTGTTTTTTATTCGATTGTTTGCGATGGTATGATATCAGGTTGCACACCTTGCTCAGAATTCATTAGAATGAAAATCCCCATCCCTGATTCAGTTTGCCACTTGTAACAGATGTTCGGTTTCGATTATATTTAGTCGAAACCCTGCTAGTTTCCTGTCTCAGAAAGGAGTCCTAATGAAATTCGGCATACACAACCCATCCTGGATGTTTGGTTCCGACCAGCATCAAATCTTCGAAGAAGTCAAGAAAAAGGCCCAATGGGCCGAAGCGAACGGATTTAACTGGTTCTCACTCATGGATCACCTGATCCAGATTCCCATTGTGGGCGTGGAAGATGAACCGTTTATGGAAGGTTGGTCGACCCTCTCCGCCCTGGCAGCGGTGACCGATAAAATCCGGTTGGCCACGTTGGTTACTTCGGTTGCGTACCGCAACCCGGCCCATCTGGCGAAAATTGCTGCGGGCGTGGATATCATCAGCGGCGGCAGACTGACCTTTGGGATTGGCGCAGGCTGGCACATCCCGGAATATCGTCAGTACAATTGGGAATTCCCCGAAAAGCCCGCCGTCCGAATTGCCCAGATGGAAGAAGCCATCCAGGTGGTGCTCAAAATGTGGAGCGAACCGCGCGCCACGTTCCATGGAAAATATTTTCAAGTCGAAGAGGCGATCCTTGAACCAAAGCCTGTCCAGAGACCGCATCCACCCATCATGATCGGTGGCAGCGGTGAGCAGTTGACCCTACGCGCCGTGGCACTTTGGGCAGATGTTTGCAATCTCTTTGGCCCCCCGGAGCTGGTAAAAAGCAAATTGGAGATCTTACGCGGACATTGTGACCGGACCGGGCGCGACTTCGAAGCCATCGAGCGCACCAACCTGACCACATTGCTGCTCGCCAGGGACGAATCCACGCTCAAAGCGAAGAAAGAACGTCTGAAATTGCCCGATCCGTTCCGGGGCTATGCCTTGACCATCTCACAAGCCACCGATCTGGTCGGTAGTTTTCAGGATGCCGGTTCACAGATGTTGATTTTCAGCAGTCATCAGAACGATGTGGAGACGCTGGAGTTGTTTGCAGCGGAGGTCATGCCCAAGTTTGGATGAAACCAACAGACGCATCGCGTTTCATCCGAACCTCATTTTTCCTACATTGAAAACGGAAGAACCCATATGTTCATATTTCCGAGCCTGATCGAAGCAGTAGTCAAAATTCAGGCATCTTGCCTTCTTGAAGTCGATATTTTTCTATGGTTACGCTGGAAAACCAGCCACTCCTAATCAAAACAGCGAGGTCACAATGACCCCGCTGTTTTGATTCCTTCCATCCTTCTATTTTTCGCCAAACGGAACCATTTTCACTCAAATGAATTCGAACGTATCAGGGAAAACCTTTTGCACAATTGTGCAAAAAATCAAATCTCTTCATAAGGCCTGGGCATGCTGTTTGCCGATCATTACTCAAAATCTATCACATTTCATTCAAATGAAAATCGCATCTCTTGGAGCTGATGACATTTGTTACTTGCAACAGATGTTCGGCTTCGCGTATATTTATTTATAAATTGACCGACAACCTGGATGGGAATGGGTTTGCGAAAAATACGATGGGGAATCATTCTCAATCGACTACCAAGATTGATGTAAAATCATCTAAATAACCTTTGTGGTAGTCAACCCAAGCTGTTGGGTTGTGTAAATAAGTGTTTAGGTGAAATCGCACATTATAAGCGGAACGTAGCGCACAAAGCTGGTTCAACAATGAAGATTATTATGGAATGACATGGAATTCGAATATGGATAAAAACAAATTAGTTAAAGTTGATTTACCCGATAGTGAGTCCTGGCAGGTTGAAATTAATGCTCCGGTTGGGGTAACTATCTCGATCTCAGTTGAAAAAATACCTTCTCAGAAAAAGTCTGTGGCAGCTGACAAAAAAAACGTGCTTGCCGCAAACGAGGCGCCGGCTGCCACAAGTCAGCCAGCTGTTGTCACACTCGAGTCAGCCGTTGCCGCACAAGAGCCGTCGGTTGCCGCAAGTCAGCCAGCTGTTGTCACGCGCGAGTCGTCGGCTAACACAATTGAGCCAGCCCTTGCCGCACTCGAGTCGTCGACTAACACGCTTGAGCCAGCCCTTGCTATTCCGATGAAAAATGGTACCGCAAGTGAATTACCAAATAAAATTACTCAAAAGGTCGCAGCCTGGTTCCGCCTTCTGTCGGCCTACTTTGAAAAAAATACGGGACCAAAAACGCAAAGCTTTTTGGAACACTTTAATCTCTCCCCAAATATTCTGTTTGGCGCTGCCATTGTAATTTATCTATTAATCCGCCTGATTGGGCTGACAGATTATCCCGGTTATTTCAGCTTTGACGAGGCCGATAAAACCGTCCTGGCTTCGGACTTTTTGCGCGACGGTTTCCGCAATTATGAGGGCGAATTATTCCCGGCTTTCTTCCCGAACCCGGGCAATAATTACAACGTCGGTTCGGTGGCAGTATATATCCAGCTTTTGCCCTTACTACTCTTTGGCCGTTCGGATTTTGTAATCCGCTTCACGGTAGTCCTGGTCGGATTGATTGGCGCAATTTGCGTCTCACTGTCCTTGCGGGATATTTTTCGCGTCCGCTATTGGTGGGCCGGTATTCTGCTCCTGTCGGTCATCCCGGCCTGGTTTCATCAATCCCGAACCGGGTATGAGATGCCGATTTTTGCTTCATTCTACAGTAGCATGCTGTACTGTTACTGGATGTATCGCTCAAACAAACATAATTATCTGTATCCGGCGGTACTTTTCTCGGGATTGGCTTTTTATTCATACGCGCCGGCGCAGGCGATTGTGCCATTGACCGTTGTCGCGCTGCTCGTTTTGGATATTCGCTACCATTTTCGCGCGGGCCGCACCGCACTTGCGGGTTTATTGCTTGGCATCGTATGCGTCGTTCCTTATATCCGTTTCCAAATCGCTCATGCTGATAACTCTGCGTCAGTCTTAAGCAATGTGGGTTCTTATTGGGTGGCGGACCTGCCCCTGATGGAAAAAATAACTGCCTTCCTGGGGGGATATCTGTTTCATCTCAACCCGGTTTACTGGTTTATGCCAGCCTATGATGCAACTCCCACCGATGGCTTGCTGCATATTATGAAAGGGTATGGACATTTGGGCCTTTGGCTGATGCCCATATTGTTTTGGGGATTATGGTTATTGGTCCGCCGTTTGCGACAGCCAGAGTACAGGAGTTTATTGGCTGTTTTGCTGATTGCCCCCGTGGCGGCGGCATTGGTAACCTCGCCCAGCAGTATTACCCGCGCCCTGGTCATGGTTATTCCCGTGGCACTGATTTCTTCGATTGGGTTGGGTGATTTATTACAAAAAGCCAGCGACAGGGTTCATTTAAATAAATATATTCCTATTTCTTTTCTTCTGTTTTTTATTTTGCTTTCTGTAAACTCTTATATGCTTTGGGATGTGTTGCATAATGGAATATCCTGGTTTGATAACAATCAGGCCAATGGAGTGCAGTTCGGGGCGAATAAAGTCTTCACCGAACTAAAAAAGGAATGGGAATTAACGCCGAATGCGCCTGCGGTTATTTCACCAAATTGGGCCATGATGAGCGACTTGGTGGCGCGGATCTATTTGGGCGATCACGCCAATATACGTTTCAGCTCTTTATATGATTATTCTCTTCGAATCATCCCCTTTGAACCAGATACGATCTTCATTGCAACGCCGGAAGAGCTTGATTTTGCAAAAAAAGATCCGAAATTCTCCGACATAGAAATCCTGAAAACCATTCCCTATTCTGCATCTAAGGCAGGCTTTTACTTTATCCATCTTAAGTATTCCCAGCAAGCCGAGTCAATTATCGCTGCTGAAAAGGAAGAATATCATAAATTGCTTACTGGCGAAATTCTGCTCGACGGAGAAAAAGTACAGATTGCATATACGAGAAACGATGGTACGCAAATCGAGGCCGCATTTGATGAAGACCCTGTGTCACTTTATAAAAGCGCGGAAATCAATCCAGTAGAATTTGATTTAACCTATCCTCGCGAGCATGAATTCCATTCAATATTTATTATCTATGGTGCAGATCCGATTGAATTGCAAATAACATTTTTTTCAGCTGGCGGAGAAAAGGTCAAGAGTTACACGCACCAGTTTAACGAAAATGGTGACGCGGGAAATACATTCACTTTTGATCAGACGATAAAAGCTTCAAAGGTAAATATTTCCATTAAAGCACTTACTGCTGACGAAAATGGCACTGTGCATGTATGGCAAATAAAATTAAAATAATCAAACCGAAATAGCTGCCTGGTTCGTCCATCCGGATTTGAGCGATGAAGGGTGAGCAGCTTGCTATTCTCAGATTAACCTCATGAAATCCATGAGCTACGCTTAATTGAGCATAGAACGCATTTATTCCAACTAGTTTCAGGTCACTCAACCTGGTTGTTCCTGTGCAAAGGGCTTACCCAAACGACTATTAGCGCTTATATATCCTTCCGCCCTATTCCATCAAAATCGTCAGATGACTGGGGCTGCGCGCAAAGCGGTTTTTTAAGTTCAGCGCCGGTTAGCCTATGCTTGCTACGCTGACCCGGCTGTAATTAATGATAAATAACCCCAATGTCGCCACGATCCCAAGACCGACTCCTTGCAGGAAACCCAAAACGGCAATAGTGACCAGGATCAGCAGGATGACAACATATTCCAATTTGGAGAAATTGAACCATGCCCGATAGATCCATTCATATAAAAATGAAAAACCAAAAAGGATAAGTATGGTTCCCAGCGTTATTTTTGGAACATAGGACAGCGCTGCAGCTCCAAATAGAAAGGGCAGGATAAATACTGCTGCTGTCACCCAACTGCATAAACGGCTGCCTTTTCCGAACTTGTAGATCATCGCGGTATCGGTTAGATCGTGGAAACTAATGATGTTCCCCATTAAGCCACCAAGGATGTTTCCGATCCCGGTCACGCGCAGTTCATGGTTCAGGTCATAGTTCTGCCGAACGATCAATTCGATCCCACTGGCATTCAGCAAAAAAGTGACCATGCTGATAAGTACAACACTTGCCATGCCGCCCGCATGCGCCAGAATGGATTCCCAGTGGATCAATGCCATATCTGAAAAATGCAGGGGTTGCCACAGTGTCGCATTGTAAAAAGGGCCTAACAACCAGCCTTGTGCACTGAGGGTGGCGATGGGTGTTTGAGTGAAAAGCGCAACACCATAAAAAAGGACTACTGTCCCGATCAGCATTCCAGGCAGAAGCATGGAATGCTTGAAACGGTTCAAGACCAGGAGCATGAAAAAAGCAAAAACCGATCCTGGCGCCCAGTGTATAAAAATATCAGGCTTAAATAATGCACCGAGATCGCTAAAACTAAAGGCAACACCAGACATTACCCTGATTCCACCGGTGACAAGCATCCAGCCGGTACCAGCCAGGAAACCGCTAATCACGGGGTAAGGTATGAAGCGCGCCAGAGAACCAAGTTTAAAATAGCCTGACAGAAGAAAACATAATCCGGTCAACAATGTTGTCAGTACAATTAGAGCAATGACCGTGACAAATTTTTCCCGCGGCGAGGACAAGGGCATGCTTTGCATGATCCCTGCCGCAATCACTGCCAGAATAGCAGCGGGAGCATCCTGACCGCAAGTCATATTGCCTTTATAGGAACTTAATGAATTGATAAATAGAAGAGGAGGTATTCCTCCAAGCAGGATCAACCCAATGCCATTGGCTACATAAGGGGGTGCGTTCCCGGCAAAGATTAGTGCGGCAAGCGAAATGGTATAGATAACATCGACAATGCCAATCACCAAACCGGTGCTTATTCCAGGGGTAAGTTGGCGTCCTATTAACAAAGCAGGCAAGTGTCGTTCAATCAAATTGCCGGGGTAAACCCAGATTTGAGCTATTAACGCAGAAAGTTTAATGGTTTTGTCTAATGGAGGATTGTTGACCGTAGGCATCTTTATACTCCAATAAAATTGTAGGGCTATTATTAAAGGAACTTCTTTTGCCAACGGCAATGCTTTTCCGATTGACAGAATGAAAAGACGCCACCATCAAAAACCATGATAACCATTTTGCATCAAGGCCAGTTAATCAGCACCACACCGCCAAACGCCAATAACGTGCCAAATACCTGTACTGTGGTCAGACTCTCATGATATAGAAAAACACCGGACGCCAGAACGATCAGTGCGTAAATGGCAGTTTGCAGAGCGCCAATGATGCTGAGCTTCCAACCGGCAATAAAGGCGATGGTGAAGAAACTGATCTGGATCAAGTACAAACCAATTGCCATAAACAACCAGGGACTGATTAGCGCAGTAGACAGGCTGCCCTGATCGGCCGCCTTTTTGAGCATCACATCAGCGATCGCAACAGAAATGACAGCCAGGAGAATGATTCCCCCTTGGGCTAGCTTTGGTACAGCAAATTGCGCAATGTTCATCTGTTTTTCTCCTCAATATATTAAGAACCAATAAAATTTATTTCTCCAATTTCCGTTGGGATTGCCGGTTGAACGGTGACAGAAACTGTTACCTAAGCAACGCTTGGGCAGTCTGTACTCTGAAGTTTGCCCAGTATACAGCCATGGAAAAAATATTAAATGCCAAAAACTGCCAATAGTAACTGCCAAAACCCGCCAATAAAATAAATAAAAGTCGTTAAAATACCACGCAGACTCTCGGTTGGAGTCTGCGTGGTATTTTGAGTAAAGTCGAGTAAATTAGTTCGATTTTTCCAATAAATAACGGGAAACGCCTCGCAACGCTTTGCGTCGGATTCGATTAAATGTGCCTTCTGAGATATATAAGTGCGCCATGATATCGCGGTTGGCTACCCCTTCCACATACGCATCATGCAATACCACATAGTTTTCCCATTCATGCGGTACCGGCTCAGCCGGTCGATTTCCGTCAGGTCGAAGAGTATCTATGGCACTGACCAGCTTCTCACGCAAAATTTTCCCGCGATCAATATGTGTTTCGCCTTTGATTTTTAATTCCTGCGATAAAGGTGATTGACCCAGGGTTATAGTGTCTGCCAATTTTTTCAGAACATCTTCAACCATTTTGAGAAACTGTGGATCAGGATTCGAGTCGAGAGTGGTAAATAACTCGCTTGATTCGGAATGCAGGCTTTTTTCATGAACTGTTTCTCCGGAATAAATCTCTGCTAGTGCAACGATCGAAGCGACCTTGTTGGCAGCTTCTGCCAAAAGGTCGAGGTCGTTCTCCGAGTACTGGTGTTTATTCTTCGGATGTCCTATGCCGATCAATGTGAGTTGTTTATCACCCTTATATGCCGGCGCCATCCATGTAAGTGTATCCGCCAACCCGGCCGAAGGTTTGTATACATCTTCAAGCGACATCTCAATTGCACTGAACTGTTCCCCAACTGGGACGGAAGCGAGGGAAACTCTAACAACCAAACAATCAAATTGGCGCGTTGCAATGAACCCACCGGTCGAGTCCAAAGTATGGCACAATAATTTTAGTCCATCCTCCAAACGGGTTTGGAGTGAATCTTCGCCATGTAGACTATCGCCCAAATGACGCAATTGGTAGCGATAAACATTTTCCCGTCTGGTCGTTTCATAGGCCAGTGATAGATCATTTGCGAGCGCGACTGCCTTCCTTAATTGTTCATCCAGGCTGCGAACCAGGGTGGATATGGAAATTGCCAACAGAGCACCCATCAAGACCATGGTCAGGCTGGTGATTATCCAGGGCGAAACTTCAACTGCAGAATAATACCAACTTGGCGTAACATACCCTTGTGTTATTTCAATACCCACAATTGTGATGGCTATAATGGAGGACGCCAGGGCGAGAATACCTCCTCTAATCCCTACCAGTAAGGTAAAAATGGCGGTAAAGGTCAGGAAAAATAAAGCTGCTCCCGCATTTAACCCGCCTAAAAATAAATTTAATATACCCATAATATAAAGGAATGACAACAGGCTGAAAACCCGCAGGGTATAAAAAGATAAAGCCTTGATAAAGGTAATTGCCAGCAACCAGGCAATGATGATCGTATAAATAATTGGATACCAGATGGTTAATTTACCAAAAACGAATGGCGTAAGGCCAATGACATAAAGCACCAATCCAATCCATGTGCCGGTTGTAAGCAGTGATTTTAATAAGCGTTTACGCAACTCCAGCAAGCTGACGTTTTTTTCAAATTCATCCAGGCTTTGAAGAAAGAGACTAAATTTATTGATAGACACTTTTTCCCTCCACTAGAAATAAAGGTTGCGAGGTCATTGTTTGCTAAACCAATAAGATTTCTTTTGAGATTTCTATGAAACTAAACTAGTTCGCCTGATGACGAACAACGGAGATTCGGTTTCTATCGTTAACCCAGACAAGCCGGAACCAATAGGGAAAGCAATTTAGTTTCGTTCTTCAAGCATTTGCGGCAGGCGCAACAAGGACAAAATGGTCGCCGTTGAAAAAGACCATTTGCAGCTCGAAAAGATACATTGCTATCATCCGACCGAATTTTCTTAAATAAGTATAGGGTATTCCAGGGATAGATCAATATTGGGATTTATTTCACAAAGTTTTACGAACGGGAAATCGCTTAGATCGTGTCTTTCCAACTTTACTCCGTTCAACTTACATCCCACTTTGCACCTATTTTTGAAACTGTACGGTAGCAAAAAAACTACTTATATTTATTACCAGGTCAGGTCTTTTTCTCCACCCTACCCTGACTTTGAGAAAGCTCTGAGTTGCACTGTACCTGGCGTATCCTTCGCTTTCCCTTCCATGCTACAATGAAAAGACGGGCAGCTGGAGCCGAAGGTATGACAGCTTACACCATTCAAAAAATAGATTTATCCAACGCCAGACAGGTTCAAATCTTTCTGCGGTTGCCATATTCCATCTACAGAAATATTCCCCAGTGGGTGCCGCCGCTCCAAATGGATGCCGCGCAGTGGAGCATAACTTGCTTATTCAAATTCTTTTGGGACGCGGACGAGCGCCGACAAGCGCGGAAAAAGCAAAAATCTTTTGGTTTTTCCGCGTCCATCCGCGAAAATCCGCGTCCAATTGGGGTTCTCTGTGGGCTTAGCGCTAAAAGCTTGGAAACCACGTTGGTGATAAAGATATAAAAAAGCAACTTATGCGGTATTGCCTTTTTACGCTCATTCCACTGCCGCCTATTTTCTGGCCTTCGACCAAGAGACCCGCCCGGTTGCCCGGCTGGCCTGTCTTAATAATTCGCGCTATAACGAATACAATCATGAGGCGACCGCGTTTTTCTACCTGTTTGAGTCATTCAACCAGCCAGAAGCGTCCACTTACCTGTTTGAGGCCGCATTTGCCTGGGCCCGCGACCAGGGCTTGAGTAAAATAATCGGCCCGAAGGGTTTTTCTGCGCTCGATGGTCTTGGTTTATTAAGTGATGGTTTTGAGCATCGTCCAGCGCTTGGCATTCCTTACAACCCTGACTGGTACCCCGACCTGGTCGAACAAGCCGGCTTTACCATGACCACCGAAATTCTATCGGGGTTTGTCGAGCAGGGTTTTTTCATGGATTCAAAGATTGACCTGATCTCAAAACGCGTCCAGGAACGTCGTGGTTTGCAGATTGCCGAATTTCGCAAGCGCAGCGATTTACGCAAGCTCCAGACACAGTTGCGGGAACTTTACAATAACGCCATCCAGGGCACGAACGGTAACTATCCCATCAGCGAGCAAGAAGCCAAAAGCATGGCAGATCAACTTATCAGGTTCGCCGATCCAAAATTAATCAAGATTGTGATGAAAGACGATCGTCCGGTTGGTTTCTTGTTTGCATACCCCGATATCTCTGAAGCGCTGCAGCGCACAAAAGGGCAGCTATTCCCTTTCGGCTGGCTGGATATCCTGATCAGCTTGCGCACGACAAAAGTAATCAATATCAATGGCGCCGGTATGATTGAAGAATATCGTGGTTCGGGTGGGACCGCTATTTTATTTAGCGAACTTCGAAAGAGTTGTCAGAACACCCATTACACCCTGGCTGAAATTGTGCAGGTCGGCGCAGACAATCAACGCATGCTGAAAGAATTGTCCAGTCTTGGCATCACCTTTCACAAGAAACATCGTATGTATTCACGCTTGATCTAAAACGCAACACAAAACTACTTATCCAAAAAAAACAACCATGATCTCAATTCAACAACTCTATAAAACCTATCAGCGCGGTACTGAATCCGTGGAAGCTATCTGCGGAATTGACCTCGATATTAATAAAGGGGAATTTGTGGTCATCCTCGGGCCAAGCGGGGGCGGGAAATCCACGCTGCTCAATTTAATCGGCGGAATAGATCATCCCACATCAGGCACAATCGCCATCAATGGTTTCGCGCTGGAAAAAGCCAGTGAAGAAAGCCTGACCCGTTTCCGCCGCGATCACATCGGTTTTATTTTCCAGTTTTACAACCTGCTCTCCGCTTTGAATGCCGCAGAAAACGTATCCCTTCCATTAATGGCCAAAGGCGTCGCTTTCAAACAAGCCAATCTCAAAGCCACCCAAATTCTAACTCGGCTGGGTCTTGAAAAGCGTTTGAAACACCTCCCTTCCGAGCTTTCTGGAGGAGAACAACAGCGGGTTGCCATCGCCCGTTCGATCATCGCCGAACCTGAGTTGATCCTGGCGGATGAACCCACTGGTGATCTCGATTCACGGACTGCTGATGAGATCACCGGGCTGATGCGCGAATTGAATATTCAAATGGGTCTGACCTTTGTGGTCGCCACCCACAACCTGCGGCTGGCAGAAAATGCAGACCGTGTCTTTGAGCTCCGTGATGGGAAAATTCACCCCAACCACCATGACAAAACTGGCTGACATTTTTCACTTTGTAATCAAAGATTTGGTCAATGATGGCTGGCGTACTACCATCACGATTGTAAATTTATTGGTATTTCTTTGCAGTTATTTTGCGCTGGTAGGACTTGCCGAGGCCGCTTATAAATTTGGAAATCAGCCCACCGATAAATCTGCATTGCTAATCATTTCGCGGAATGTCTTCGACCCGTCCGAAAGCGCAATCTCAGACCAGGATTTTCTCCCGGCCCGGGAGTTAATTCCGGAATATATAAAAAGCGTCTCCCCACTTGTTTTTAAGATCATCAACGCCAACGGCAACCTTATTCAGCTCAGGGCAGCCCGGCTGGTAGATATGCAAACCGTGCATTCCTTGCAACTGATCAGTGGTGATTGGCCGAAGGCAGCCAACCAGGTTGTCATCGGAGAAGGTACTGCTGCCATGACAACCTGGAAGATCGGCCAGACGATCCACTTCTACGGTGATGATTTCATCATTACCGGGTTGATTAGAGCCCCTGGCACGAAATTCAGCGCCATTTGGATGACCCTTGATGCGGCTAACGACCTGTTTAATCTGAAGGGCGTCTATCAATTCGCTTGGGTTCAACTGCAACCTGGTCTGGATTCGGAGGCAATTCGCGCAAAACTTCAAAACGATCCACGCATAATCGATCGCTTCGAGGTCTTTTTCGCCGATAACCTTTATCAGGAATACACAAAAGCACTCTCTGACCTGAAAGGCGTAAGCGGTCTGCTCGTGCTACTAGCCTTATCAGCGGTCATGTTGGGAACTTATTGCAATATTTTCCTGATCCTCTCCGAGCGCAGCCGGGATATCACCATTTTGCGCGCCATTGGAATTCAGTCCGGTACCATCCGCGCGCTGATCACCTTGAGGACCTTACTTCTGGTTTGTGTGAGTTATTTTTCTAGTTGGGGGGTCACAGCGCTGTTGTTGAATTGGTTTAATCGCATTAATCCATTAACCCTACATTCGGTCCCGCTACCAGTTACGATCTCACAGGAAGCTCTTTGGGTTGGGTTTCTGCTTTCTGTATTCTTTGGCTGGGTCGGGATTTGGATTCCCACACGTCATTTACGCAATCGAAGTGTCGCCAGTTTTATCCAACAATAGGTAAAGATGCTTGCAATAATTTGGATCGCCTTACGAGATCTCAAAAGACGCTGGCTGCTTGCGCTGGTGATGGCCTTGCTTTTTAGCATATCGTTCGCAACTTACCTGGCTTTGATCACCTACCAGAAGTCACTATCCATGACCTATTTCTCGCTTGATACTAACTGGTTGGTGGTTCAGGTTAGTTTCGGCAGTGGTGAAATTCATGGCAGCCGCCTGAACAGCGAGATAAAACAAATCCTGGAGAAGGCTGGCTATCAACCCATTCCAGAAATTCATCAAGTAGTGGGGACCTCAATCTCGAATGGCATCATGATGCGCGGTGTGCAGCCAGAAAACCTACTGCGCGTCAGCCCTTTCAAACTGTTGGCAGGTCGAAACCTCAGCTCCGGTGACACTCCAAGGTTGACCATGGTGGGTATCGGGCTGGCAAATCGACTCAAGCTCAAGGTTGGAGACACGCTCAACTTACGTGGTCGCGAATTTACGGTGATCGGGATTTTCGAGACTGGCTCTTATGAAGACAGCCAGGCCTGGGTTTCACTCACTGATGCCCAAAAGTTGCTGGACTATGGGTCAGATGTTTCAGTCTATTACATCCCAGATCAGGGCCTGCTTCACGAAGGGTCCAAACTTACAAAAGGGGTTTCAATTGGTCGCAGAGGCGATGCTGGCAATACTTTCGGAAAAGAAATCATGAGTTTTTTTGGCTATATCGGATTACTCGGAGGTTTTGCAGGGGTTGCAACCAGTATCACGCTCACCAATCTGCTTTGGCGTCTGGCTTGGATTCATCGCCGCGAATTTGGCATCGCGCGTACCCTCGGTTTCGGTAGAATATCGGTCGTGATCTATCTACTTACCCAGGCTAGCCTGATTTTGCTGCTCGGAGCCTGTGTGGGCGGACTTTTTGCGGTTGTTCTGGTGATATCGCGCATCCAGAATTTTTCTGCTTTTGGAATTGCGATCACGCCAATCTGGGATGTATCGACCATCACATGGATTATTTGTATCACTTTGCTGATTGGCGGAATTGGGGTTGCTATCCCCGCCAGAAAAATCAATTCAATGACCACCCCTGAATTACTGGGGAGAGATTGAATGATTTCTAAAGTTAGCGCGTTTGCAGATCACATCGCAAAGAAAACCCTGCTGCGCTATATTTTTTTCTTGGGAGTGGCCTTGTTAGCCATCTGGGTCAATGGCTATCACTTTGGCACTTTTGACCAGGTTGTCCATATCCCTTTCCTGAAGAAACTTTCTGACCCCGGCCTCTATCCAAACGATCCCTTCCTCAATCTACGGAGCGAACATTACTCCTTCTTCTGGCAGATGTTTATTCCTGCCTATCGCGTGGGAATCCTTGAACCGGTCATGTTTGGCGTCCATATTTTGGCTACCTTCGGACTGGTCTGGATATTTTGGGAATTGACCGGAGCCTTGTTTCAGAATAACCTGGCTAATCTGTTTAGCGTTATCCTGCTGATTTTTCCTCACATGGGCATGCCCGGATTTCCGATCGTCGAATTTAGCTTGCTCAACCGTACTTTTGTCCTGCCTTTCATCCTGGGCGCAATCCTGCTCTACCTGCGCCGGCGTTATTTGCTAGCTTTTCTGTTGTTAGGCATAACGTTCAACATCCACGTTGTCTACGCCGGTTTTGCCTTAGTGATGATCCTTTTTGACCTTTGTCTACGGCTTCCTGAAATCGGGTGGAAAAACCTCGTTAGTGGAGTTGCCGTCTTTATCGGCGCCAGCTTGCCCATCTTAGTGTGGCGCACAGGCAGCGTGCCCATCGACTTACAAGTCCGCCCGGATGTTCTAAAACTCGTTTCTTCCGCCTTGTTGGCAGGTGTTTATTATTTCTTTCTAGCCACTCCCCAGATTTTATTAGGCACACTGCACGGATTCGCCACCCTGGCATTTTTCGGTTTGGGCAGGCAGCTGAAGCTTTCTGACCATGACCGCACAATGACCAATTTTGTTTTAGCAATCGGGATGGTACTGCTGGTTCAACTTCTGACCACCTATTTGTTTCCGATTACCTTCATCTTGCAACTGCAAATTTTGCGCATCGGTGTTTTTCTGATGCTCTTTGGTTACATCTATTTTGCGGGTTATCTCGCCAACC
>JAPLGT010000001.1:0-3674 GCA_026390035.1 Chloroflexota bacterium | reverse complement strand
CGGCCTGGAGCTTGTCTCGCAGGTTGCCACCAACGGCACACAAAAAGTGCTCTCCACCCTGGGCTTGCGCAAATCAAAGGCGCCGCTCGCCATCCATAACGAGAATGGCTCGTTTTACGTGGGCGCGGCTGCGCACGATTTCGGCCGCCCGGTCGAGAACCTGGATGTGGACCGCTTCAATGGCACGCCTGAAATGAAGGCGCTGCTGCACGGCTCGCTGACCCGCTATCAGCAGCGCTATGGCAAGTTCAGCACCCCGCTTGCCGTGGTTGTCGGACTGCCCAACGAAGTGCTGACCGGCGACCTGGCCGAGCAGAATGTCGAAAAAGTCAAACGCTGGCTGCGTGGTACGCACACCTGGTCGGCGGATGGCGAACCTTTCAGCGTGGAGATCGCCGATGTCAAAGCGGCCAGCCAGGTGACCGGCGGGCTGTTCGATTACCTGCTGGACGGTGAAGGCAATTTCATCCCTGAGCGCAAGGGTGCTTTCAACAGCGAGGTCGGCATCATCACTATCGGCTTTGGGACGGTGGAATTGATGGTGGTGCGCAATCGCGAGATCGTCCAGCGCTTCACTTCGGGCGCAGCATCCGGGGTGCGCCGCCTGCTGGAACTTGTCAACGGCCAGCGCCTGTACTCTCTGGGCGAAATGGACATGCAACTGCGCACCGGACAGTTGGACACCCGCGAAGTCTTGCCGATCTGGGAGCGCGAAGTGACCGGTGTGATTGAAAAGCAGTGGGGCACGGCCTGGAAGCGCTTCGCCGCGGTGTTGATCATGGGCGGCGGAGCAATTTTGCTCAAAGATAGCCTGCCACACCGCTTTAACGGACGGGCGTATATGCCGGATGAACCGGTGCAGGCCATCGCGCGTGGGTTGTACCGCTTGACCCAGCTTCAGCAGATGCGCAAGGGTAAATAGATGAAGCGCGGACGCCCGGTTTCCCCATTGTCGGCCGTGGAATGTCACATCCACCTGCGCTTGCGGGTGGGTGAGGACGATGACATGATTGCCTACCTGGGTAATCTGCCGCCCCGTAAGCTAGCTTCCGCGGTCAAGGCGGCTTTGCGGAACGGCGGGATGGGACCCGGTCCGCTGGTTGATGACAGTTCAGATGATGAACTGCTGGCCGCTCTCGAAGATTTTCTCAAATAAATGGGAACCAGAAAGCCAGACCGCTTTTCTGGTTCCCAAAAAGGATGGTAGCAATAATATGGATATTGAGCAGAGCTTTCAGGCTCATCTTGAACAGCGCGACTTTTCGGCACTTACCAAACGCGGCTATCTTATGGATCTGGGACATTTCTCGCGCTGGTTCCAGCAAACCAACGGCGAAGAACTCACGCCCGAACGTTTGACGCCCACCGACGTCAAGGCTTACAAGCAGCATTTGCTGCTCGTCGAGCGCCGCAAGGCCAGTACTGTCAATCGTCACCTGGCAGCGCTTTCGGCTTACGCCAAATGGGCTCAGGAGGCTGGCAAGATACACAGCGACCCGACCATTAACGTCAAGTCGGTCAGGCAGGTGCCCAGCGCTCCAAAATGGCTGGACAAAAACGAGCAGTATGCTCTGCAGCGCGCCATCGAACGTGACTTACAGCTCTCCAAACTGCGCTTTCCAAAACGTTGGGTGACGCGCCGCAGGGATGCCTCGCTGACGCTTTTCCTGCTCAATACTGGTTTACGCTTGAGCGAACTGATCGCCATGCGTCCAGGGGATATGCAGCTCTCCGAGCGTAAAGGCAGCCTCCTGGTGCAAAATGGGAAGGGTGGCAAACAGCGCACGGTGCCGCTTAATGCCGAGGCGCGCACAGCCATCCAGGATTGGCTGGCTGTGCGTCCAGACTGTGAGTGCGATGTCATCTGGGTTGCGGTGGAGGGGGAGAACGAAGGCTTGAGCGGACGGGCAGTGCAACGCATTTTGCAGCGCTATGCTCAGGATGCCGGGCTGGAGGAGCTTACTCCTCATATTTGCCGACACACGTTCGCCAAGAATTTGGTAAACAGTGGGGCTGGGCTGGAGAAGGTGGCCGCGTTGCTTGGCCATTCCAACCTGAATACCACCCGGCTCTATATCACGCCGGATGAGCGCGACCTGGAAATGGCTGTTGAGGCGCTGGCTTGAAACCAGCGCCTTTCTTTTTTGTTTGGTCGATTGTGCGACCACATCTTTTTGGGTACCGTGATAAGATAAAAATCTAATTTTGGTAAGTGCTGCGATTTGATTAGCAAATCGCCAAGCACAACCCTGTTTCTTACGTCGGCTAGTACTCTCAAACGTTGGCTTTTTATTCCTCACGTTGGCAACGTTCGATCCATCTCGTTGTAGAGATGGTTGAGTAGTCCGGCGTATTTTGTTTTAACTGCTCACCACGTGCAGAAAAACAAAATAAACCACCCATGATCAGCACGCGCCTCGTTCACGGCGGGGTCATGTGGAAAATGTCCGTTGGCAGCCTGGAACGGGCTTGCGGGAGCCACTGCCAGCGATACTCAATCCCCGTTGTACGTTCCCGAAAATCGGAAGGCGGTGGCCACATGGGCCCAGGCTAGAACCGAGGGGAGCGAATGGCTCAACGATAAAAAAAGCTCTCAAAATCCCACAAAAACTGGGACTAATCCGTAAATACAAACAGAACCTGAGCGGCTTGAGTGCCGACGGGCAAGGAGTATCTACGCACAATGGGCATTCCATCCATTTCTAACCAGGTCAATTCCGCTCTTGATCTAGTGGTAATGAACGAGGCGGAAATCGAAGCCTACAAAGCCGAGCACCATGTCGACTCGGTTAAGAAGGCGCTTCGTCCGAATGGCAAACCAAATCGCCGCTTACCGGTAATCCTGGGTAAACGCACGAAATCAGGCTACCTGGAAACCTGCAGCAAGTTCTTTGAGCGCGCCCGCGAGCTGACCGGCAAGAAATTGTTGGCTGACTTGTTCACCGCGGACATTGTGCTCCAGACACTCGACACCTACTATATTGATATGTCGCCAGCCACCAACCGCACCCTGCTATCCGCGTTGACCATGCTGCACCATGCCTGCCGGCGCAAGGGCTGGGTAAAGGGCTGGTGCCCGATCAACGGTACTCTGCGCCAACACGTGCGCGAATACCGCGAGGATGGCGCAGTACGCGCACCACGCTTCGGCTATCTGCCCGAAGACGCTCCACGTATCATTGAGTATATGCAAGCCAACGACTCGGTGTTTGCCTTGCCGACCGAGGTGATCCTGCTTTGCGGATTGCGCTGTTCGGAAGTGGCCGGGCTGAAAGGCAGCGATGTGGATAAGGAGAACCTGGTGCTACATATCAAAGGTAAGGGCGGGCGCAAGCGCACCGTGGAACTCCCCGCAGATCTGGCTGAACAGTTAAACGAATCGAAGGAATACTTGTTCACCCCCAACCAGGCCTGGAAAAGCAAGTTCTACCAGGCGGTGCGCAAAGCGGCCCGTGCCCTGGGTATCAAGATCAGTGGATTGCATCGCCTGCGGTCAAACTACGCTCAGGATAAATATATAAAGCTGCGCGCGAAAGGGCTAACCGACCGCCAGGCGCGCCAAAAAATTGCGCACGAACTGGGGCATAATCGGATTGATGTGGTAAAGGGGTATGTTCCACTCTAAACTTTCTCTGAAAGAAAAACCGCCGGATGCTGTCTCCGGCGGTTGGCTT
>JAPLGT010000148.1:0-8165 GCA_026390035.1 Chloroflexota bacterium | reverse complement strand
TGCAACCGAAACAATAAAAATGCTTCCGGAAAAACCTGATGCCATTTTATTAGCCGAGATATTTCAGCAAATTGCCCGTTTGGGCGCTATTCACCCGGCTCTTCAACCTTTCGAAAGTACATAATTGGCGAAGGTATTGATCTCTGGTAAAGTCAGTTTTGGCAAAAAAACTTTTAGGAGAAACTTCATGGCTTTCAACTCACAAGAGATTATGCAAGATGTGCGCGGAGAATTCGAGAAATTATTGGATTCTGTCACAGGTGAAAAGGCGCGCACGGTGAAGGTAGACAATATTGAGCGAGGCTTAATCAACATGCTATTGAGTCTGGGTGCAAACCAATTGAAATTCTATTTTGTACCGCCATATACTGCAAAAATGCTGTACTTGTAGAAACAATCCACATCCCAGAACCCGCATCTGCTTAAGGTCTGTAACTGGTCCCAAAGGCCACTTGGTCTGTCTTCGAGATTGTTCTTGTATACAGAGGGGATATTGGCATAGTTGCCAAGTTCGCTTTCTTTCCCATTTTTTACTAATTTTTCATTTATCCAGTTTTGCCACATTGCGAATTGTATTTCTTCACTATGGGCTGAGATTGGTTGCACTACGTCGATGTTTAGGAATAGGCCACCAGGCTTCAATTCTTTATAGATTTTAGTGAACAATGCTGTTTTTTGGATAAAATCAAGATGATGAATGGCATTTGAAGAAATTACCAGGTTATATTTCCTGTCTTCTGACTGTGATGCGGAATAATCTTCAAATGTTAGATGGCGGAAAAATATGTTGCTCTTGCTGCTGCCCAAATTTGCTTTTGCCCTGTTTAACATTTCATCGGAAGCGTCAACGAGGTAGAAATTATTATTGGGCGATTTGTCGTAAATTTGTTTTGTGATAAGTCCTTCTCCGCACCCCAGGTCTAGAATGTGAAGATCGGATAGGCTCGGAAAATGGAATGCTACAATTTCAAGCAGAATTCGGATGGATCTTTGTCTTTCTAACACGATGAAATTTGCTGAATTGGTATAGAAATCAACAAAATCTTTGTCATCCCATTTGAATGCTGCATCTTTCTTCATTTATTTTCCTGCTCAGGTTAACTATAATTAGATTGATCCGCTTGAATGTGCCTTACGATTTATTGATTTGAGAGAATGCCGTTTTTATTTTATTACCAAATAGCCGCCAATTAATAAGACGACAACCCCAATTATTCGGGTTAACTCAATAGGTCGTGCGGTTACTCCCAACCAGCCAAAAGTATCTAACAATACGCCGGTAAGAAGTTGGCCAACGATAATAAGGGCCAACATCGTTGTTGCACCTAAACGCGGCAAAGTCACGTTGATAGTTTGATATAAGATTAACCCGAAAATTCCCGCTCCTAGCATATACCAGGGCAATGTATTCCAATCTCGGATTTTTTCTCCGCCCCTGAAAACCAATAAAATTATCGAGAGAATAAGACCGCTTAAATGAATAATTACGCTACTCGCAGTTCCACCAATTTTTTGTCCCATTGCGCCCGCAAGAGGCGATTGAATACCCACCGCAACCCCACCAATTAACCCAACCAAAATAACTAACCCAAATTCAAGCATTTAATAACCTCCTGCGTATTCACATTTTTTTGTGGCAAGCCCACGCCTCACTTGTATTTGACGGAACTATTCCGTCCAACCACCCTCTGCGGGGTCTTAATGGCAAAATAACAACTTTCCACACCCTGGGGCATCGGTAAAATCATCATCACACAGAGGGCCTGCACGTATCCACCTGCAATCGGTGTTGGGCCGCCTTACTGCCTGAAAGTGCTTCTGGCTTTGGAAGATAACGCAGAATTGAACGCGAAGATTTTGTTATCAGTGGGTGTCAATTTTCCCAAGCAACTCCGTCAGGATCACTTTTGTAATCTGCTCAAATAGGCGCGTGCTTTCATGACGCGAAAGAACGATGTTTTCCTTGCCTAATTCCTTTTCGAAAACTTGTTGCAAGATGATAAGTATCTGGTCATCAACCTTATTCTGTTGCACCTGGTGAGTCATTCGTTTCAATAGGTCATGATAAGAGCCTGAATTTTGAAGCGAATTGGGGGGCGGATTGATCATGATTTTAATCCTTATAGATTTGAACCGATTTCTACCCGAAAGGAAATAGTGTTGAATAGTTCCGAAAAATAGTACAGTCCTCGCTGAAGCTGGTAAATTAATCTGGTTCTCCCCAGATTAGTGGGGGAAAAATATTAATTTGCGTTGCCTGTGGCTTATGCTTATCACGCACAGGGTTTGCAGGGACGATTGTGGGTGTTTTTTTATCACGAATAAGTGCCGAATGAACGAATGACACTCAGTTTCTTTGGAAAATAGCGCGCAAAAGCTCGCGTGGTGCAGCATGCAGGGTTAAAATTGATGCCCCTGAATAGCGCTGATTGATTGTCTCGCACTAATCTGATGAGAGCCATTAATCTTTTCCAAATCCCAAGATTGCGAAAGCTGCCTGGCTGTGCTTCTCGAAACCAGCTGCAAGGGTCGCTTGATTTTCGTAACTGCATAGCCATACAGGTAAATGATACCGCAAAAAAGGTCCACAACCAGCCCATTAGAATTCTCGAGATTGAGCACCTTCTGTTAATTTGGGAGGCTCAATTATTTTCCTGCCGGGCAGCGCATATTTTCTACGAGAAACCCCTTTGAATGATTCCACTGACATTTTCCGAAACTTTGAGCCACACACCCATCAGCCCCAATCAGTGAAGTTCAATTAGTTGTATAATTTAATAGACCGCAACAATCGATGAAGGTCAAGCGGGTTGGTTTTAAGGCGCTCACTGTCCGGCAAATGGGCTTGCCCGGCAAATGGTTGTTTTCTACGAAAACAACGCATAAAACAACCAAAAAAGAATTTGCTACACTTTGCGCCAGGCGGGGCACCTGTTGAGAGCCAATACGGAGGCAAAAATGGAATACCTGATCGATCCGAATATCGCCTACGTTCTGATCGTCTCAGCTGCCATGCTGGCGCTGGTGACGGTCCTGATCCCGGGCAGCGGACTGCCGGAAACGGGTTTGCTGATCTGCCTGGGATTTAGCTGGTATGAAATCTCTCACCTTGCACCAAATCTCTGGGCCTTGCTGTTCGTCGCACTCAGCCTGGTGCCCTTCTTCATGGCACTGCGCTCCAGCAGGCTGCGCCTGCCACTGCTTGCCAGCTCCATCCTGCTGCTCAGCGGTGGCTCTATCTTCCTGTTCGTAGACCAGAAAGGGTGGCCAACCGTCAACCCCATCCTGGCCGGGATCATTTCCAGCCTGTGTGCCGGTTTTATCTGGATCGCCGTCGAGCGCTCGCTGAAAATCCAGGGCGCTAAACCAGAACATGACCCGGACCTGCTGATCGGGAAAACCGGCCAAGCCCGCACCGAAATATTCGCCAACGGCTCGGTACAAGCCGGGGGCGAATTGTGGTCGGCGCGCAGTGCCCTGCCCATCCCAGCCGGCAGCCAGGTACGGGTTCTCAAACGAGATGGCTTTGTCTTGCTCGTGGAAATAGAATCAAAATAATTACACCAAGGAGAAAAATCTATGGATTCCACTCTTACCGTACTTTTATGTGTGGCCGGCTTTGTAGTTCTTGTGCTGGTAATCCTACTGGCCAGCTCCATCCGCGTCGTACCTGAATACCAGCGACTGGTGATCTTTCGCCTTGGACGCTGCCTGGGCGCCAAAGGCCCGGGGCTGATCATCCTGATCCCGGTCGTCGACCAGGCCAAGATGGTCGATCTGCGTGAACAGATCCGCGAAGTTCCGCACCAAACTTCCATCACCAAAGATAACGCCCCCATTTCGATCGATTTCCTATGGTACTACAAGGTCTTAGACCCAGCCGAATCGGTCCTGAAGGTCGGCAACTTTGAACTATCCGCCGCAGGTATCGCCGCTACCACCCTGCGGGCTGTGATCGGTGGCATCCCGCTCGACGATGTACTCTCAGAGCGTGAACACATCAATAATATGCTGCGCACCCGCCTGGATGAAGTCACCGAACGCTGGGGTGTCAAGGTCACCAATGTTGAGATCCGCGAGATCATTCCACCCAGGGAAGTACAGGACGCCATGAACCGCCAGATGTCTGCCGAGCGCATCCGCCGGGCAGTCGTGACCGAATCAACCGGCACGCGTGAGGCCGCCATCAACGTCGCCGAAGGCGAAAAACAATCATCCATCCTGCGCGCCGAGGGTCAAAAACAATCCGCCATCCTGGAAGCCGAAGGCTTGCGTCAATCCCAAACCCTTAAAGCCGACGGATTCGCCATCGCGCTAAAAACCATCAACGAATCAGCCCAGGCAGTCCAACAACAGACCATGACCCTGCAATACTTTGAAACCCTCAAGGCCTTGGGCATGAGCCCTGCCACCAAGTATATCTTCCCGCTGGAATTCACCAGCCTGCTTGAAAACTTCAGCATCAAAAAGTAGCCGGTAAACCTTAACACCCATCCCCGCCCTGGCAGCAGAACAACTTGGTGCGGCTAGCAGCGGGGATGGTCTGTTATTGACACATTCCGGTGGATGAGGCCGGGGCGGACGCCCTGCGCCTCTACAGATGGGTGTTGGTGGGGGCGGACGCCGGGCGAAATCCGAAAAATTATCGCAAAATCTCCAGTAGACTTGTCCTTTTTGGCTGCATCTGGTAAAGTTGAGCCGCTCAAAAAAAACCGGAGCATCCCTAACCACGCATCAATCACCCGGCCTCTGCCAGATCACGGTACTATGGAAATCCTGCCCGCCAACTTGTTCGATATCAACGCCCTGCGCCACCTTGAAAAAGTCTGTTTCCCAACCGACGCCTGGCCATTGCTGGACCTGGTCAGCGTGCTCAGCTTTTCAGACACGGTGCGGCTCAAGGCTGTCGAAAACGGCCAGATGATTGGCTTTGTGGCCGGAGACCCGCGCCCACGTGAAGGTATCTCCTGGATTGCCACCATCTGCGTTTTGCCTGAATATCGTGGCAAAGGCATTGGGCGCACACTGCTCGAAACCTGCGAAAACCGGCTGCCCACCGATCTCATCCACCTATGCGTGCGCATCAGCAACGAAGAAGCCATCCGCATGTACAGGATGGCCGGCTACAGCAACATCGACCGCTGGGCAAAATACTATACCGACGGCGAAGATGGCCTTGTTATGGAAAAGCTGAAAGGCATCGGGGCTAAATCAGCCTTATAATCACCCCATGATCTTACCACTCTCCCCCCCCATTCTGGTTGATACACCCACCGCCCTCAAACATCTGGCGGAACTGCTTTCACGCGAACCGCGCCTGGCGGTTGACACAGAAGCCAACTCGCTGCACGCATTTCAAGAACGTGTCTGCCTGATCCAATTCTCCACCCCACTTGTTGATTACCTGGTGGACCCCCTGGCGCTGGACGATCTAACCTACCTGGCGCCCATATTCCATGACCCACACATCGAGATCATCTTCCATGCCGCCGAATACGATGTGCTCGGTTTACAGCGTGATTTCGACTTCAGCTTTAACAGCATCTTCGACACCATGCTCGCCGCCCGCACCCTGGGTTACAAACAAGTCGGGCTTGCCAGCCTGCTCTCAGAAAAGTTTGGCGTGGATGTGGATAAACACAACCAGAAAGCCGACTGGGGCCAGCGCCCGCTGACCAACTCGCTGATCGATTACGCCCGCCTGGATACTCACTACCTGATCGCACTGCGCGACATTCTTGAAGCCGAGCTGCGCGAAAAAGGCCGCTGGGAACTGGCCAATGAAGACTTCCAACGCAGCTGTTTTGTCCACAATGGACACCCACACCGTGTCGTCCGGGCCGGTTGGGAACGCATCGATGGCCGCCAGGATCTCAGCCCCCGCCAGCAAACCATCCTCAAAGAATTATGCCTCAGCCGCGAAAAAGTCGCCGCCCGGCTCAACCGCCCGCTTTTCAAGGTGGTCGATGACCGCATCCTGCTTAGACTGGCCCAAGCTGAACCACGCAGCATGGATCAACTGGCCAACGCCGGCCTATCAGAACGTCAGCTGCAGCGCTTCGGCCGGTCGATGGTTGAAGCCGTGGAGCGCGGTCTCAACGCCCCCCTGGTCCAGGCCACCGAAGTTGAAAGAATTCCAGATGCCGTACTCAATCGCCTGCAGCGCCTGAAAGCCTGGCGCAAGAAAAAAGCCGAAGAAATGGGCGTGGAATCAGACGTGATCCTGCCGCGCATTTACATGAGCGCGCTGGCCGAACAGAATCCGCGCAACAGCGAAGCACTCGAAAAAGTGCTGATAGGCAGCCCCTGGCGCCTGCAACACTTTGGCAGCGAACTCATGAACACCCTCGGCATCAAAGCTGTCATGGCCTAAAAAAGGCCAACCCGCATCCATCAGCCACCGGCAAAAGAGCACGCATTGCGTGCTCTTGCTGTTTAAACGGTTCTCCCTCAATTAGCAGATGAAAATAAATATTTAATCTGCGCTAACAAGCGCAAGTAATTGCAGGGATTATTGCGGGCCTTTTCATCACCCAGTAGCCCTGATTTCGCTGCCAATCAACGCATATTTTCCATGGGAAACCGCTTTGAAAGATCCCAACCAAATCCTGGCATTTTCCAAAATTTTGAACCACACGGTAAGTGGCCCGGGCAAAACGCTGGAGTAGGGCTGAAATAAATGGGTTCTCCCCAGATTTGTGGGGGAAAAATATTAATTTGCCCTGCCTATGGCTTGTGCTTAACGCGCACAGGGTTTGCAGGGACGGTTGTGGGTGTTTTTTATCACGAATAAGTGCCGAATGGACGAATGACAGGCAGTTTTTTTGGAAAATAGCGCGCAAAACGCTGCCAAAAACTCGCCTGGTGCAGTATGCAGGGTTAAAGTTGACGCCCCGGAATAGCCCTGATTGATTGTCTCCCACTAATCTGATGAGAGCCATTAAATGTTTGTACCACTGTTTTCAATGGAGGGAATATCAAGCTTGTTCGAGTGTCGGCGACCGCTTTGCGGATCACACTTTCTTCCAGGATTTGTTTTTGATCCGCCTATCCAACCAGCAGGCTGGATAGGTTTTTATTGCGATCCTTCATGAAGGCTGAGTGATTGGGCGGGGTGATGATGATCGACGATATCCTGGGCAATTACCGATGGAAATATCAACATTTGTCCAGGTAAAGATCAACAGAAAGCTAGTGTGAATTTTAGCACAATATAGTATGCTTTTTTCCGTCTGTCTAAATCATTGACATGCCAATTAAGTGCGGGCATTTCAACTGGCGGCGGAAATCAGAACCATCAAAACGCAACACAAGGAGTTTCTATGAAGAAGACCGTACTCGTAACACTCGTTATCCTGGCCATGCTCTTCAGCATGCTGCCCCTCAGCAGCGCAATCGCAGCCAAGGTGGGTACATCCAACCTCCAAATTCGTAATCAGACCGGTGCGCCGATCGCAATCACATTGATGAATACCGCAGGCGCCATGCAGCAGTACAGCCTGCCCACCGGCAGTTACTACCAAACCCTTCCGTCGTACACCTACAGCTATGTCGCCAACACATCCTGTGGCATTCGTTACGGCAGCCTCAACCTGACCCGCAAAGCTAAGCTATACTTCTCCTGCAAATCGGGCGAGGAAGTTGTGATGTCGGTGGCGGTGGTTGATTCCTGCCATATGTATGGTTATTTATCCTCAAAACCAGGCTGGTATTCACCTACAGCAGTTTTACACTATGACACCTGGGGTTGCGCAGATGGTAAAACCGCGATCGATAATTAAAAAATATTAAATTCTAATTTCGTATAGATTTTGGAATATTCTGGTTGAGTTGGAAAACTTGAATCAGAATGCAGAAATATTTATCCTGATAAACAGAACAGCCCGCCTCTCAACAGGCGGGTTGTTCTGTTATAGGTAAACTCGAACGGCCGCTCTCTTACTGAGACACCATTTATCTCAGCCGGATTACCTGATATCTCCCCATTGAACACCAGTCCCCGCGCACCACACTTACAAACCGCTGGGCTTTCGTAGCAGTAGATTATACGCAGCGGCTTAGAATGGCGCTTATCGCCAACTGATGCTCTTATTCATCCCGGGTTGGGGTTGACGAAATCGCCAAACCCAGCAGAAGCCTTCTGGTGGGCGTACAGGTGTCTTCGT
>JAPLGT010000334.1:5066-20895 GCA_026390035.1 Chloroflexota bacterium | reverse complement strand
TCATTCTGCCGCCGGCATTATCGGCGCCGCTGCGCTGCAGGGCTGAGACACACTGGCGGACATAATCTGGAGCAATGATGGTGTGCCCATCCACGCGGATGATGACTCCGGCGTGTGTGCGCTGGATAGCCAGGTTGAAACCAGCGGGGACGACTTTGCGCGGACTGTCCACTACCTGAAAAAATGGATACTTGCGTTCATATCCCGCCAGGATCTCGCGGGTGCCATCCGTGGAGAGACCATCCACCACCAGGATGGAAAGTAACTCCTGCGGGTAATCCTGTGCAAGGACAGCGTCCAGGCAGGCGCGGATGGATGTTTTTTCGTTGCGCTCGGGGATGATGATGGATACTTGAGGGATGGTGGGCATGGTATTTTTTGGGATCATGAAGTGGGGATTTACCAACAGATACGGAAGAAAAAATGTGCCGAAAAACAAGTTCAGCTTTTATTTAAATGGGAGATCACTGCTTGAAATTTCCCGGCTTTGGTTCGGGGAATTTCTGGTACGATTTCGACGTTTACCCTGGTGCAGGGCGATGTTCATGCCAGTGGGGATTCGACTGTTTGCTGCCACCATCACGTAAAGGAAGCGGTCCATTTGCTAAAATTCGTTCTCTCTGAAAAATATTTTCCAAAAGAGCGGAAGATGTGCAATGTTTTATCGTAGTGTTAAAATCTCAATGGGTTATTTTCCCTAGCTTTGCTGAATTTTGCGAGACATCACAAAACTCGGTTTGTTTTTTTACCTGATTTTGGCGAAGGTATGTAAGCTTGTAAAGAAGTAATTTGCCAGGTGTTTCTAGGAAAACATATTGAAACAGTATATTGTCTGTTAATTTCATTCAAAGGTACTTCTGTGGATAAGATCATTAATTTGTTGACTGGAATAAATAATATTATATTCTTTAGCTATTTTTTCATAACCTGCTTCCCCTAATTTGTGGCATAACATTGTATTAACTAATAATGCACATATCGCTCTAGAAAGTTCTGTTGGGTCGTCAACTGGTACCAATAAACCGGTTTCGTTTATTTACTATATCCTGAAAAGAAAGGGCACCTAAAAACCGAATATTTTGTTGTAGACCATTTTCGATGACTAGTTTTTCTAATAACTTATATTCTCCGCCGGAACCAATAATATGACACATAAATTGAACCCCTTCTCTTTTTAGCAGCGCACATGCCTGTATCAAAGTGTCGAAGCCTTTTTTACGAACAAGCCTGCCTACTGCAATAATTAGCGGGATCCCTGAGTTTCTTACATTGATAACAGCTGGATATTCAGCTAATAGTACACCATTGCGAATTAAGTATGCATCAATGGTTCTCCTAGTAAATTTTTGAATAAACTCAAGAGCATCAATGGATATTCCACTGCAAAAAGCAGTATTTTCCAGAACTTCCTGCATTAACTGCTTTGGAAAATAAATCATACGAGTATGAACCGTTATGCTATATGGAACATCAAGCAATATGGATAACCAATAGGCGCTTATGGCCTCAGTGTGTAGAAAATTAGCGCGGATATGTGAAATCTTGTATTCGTGAAGATAATATGCCATCCCTAGCACCGTCAGGAAAATCACCAAGAGTTTCAGCCGATCAGTGAAACATCCACCAGAATTGCTATAACTTTGCCATGCTATTTTGAGCGCATTACGTCTTGCCCTCCATGCCCAGTAAGCTCCAAGAAACCACATTGCTGGATTTAATAGGTATGGAGATATAGTTAGGTTTAAATGTGATAGATGATTATTTTTTTTATTCTCGATTGGTTTTATTCGACAAATCGAAATTTTATAACCCATTTGGAGTAATTGGGTTATTTCACGTGCTATGAAGGTTTCACTTAAAGATGGATAAACGGAAAGTATATAAGCTAGTTGCACGATATCCCCCAAACTCAATTCTTTTTCGCCCAAATTGTCATTTCGTATGGTAAATGAGCTTTCCAAGCAATCCACATGAGGAATGTCTTTACTAAAGTCACTACCCAATTACGTCCTATAAGAATTCGTTCATTCCATCCTTGTCGGATTTCCAATGATTGCACAATAAAACCATGGTCGGATAATAATTTTTTCATTACACCCGGAGTAAAATGATGAATATGTTCAATTGGGTTGGCAGGATAAACCAATTGCCAATAAAATTGCAAATAAATCCACGACCACCATGTAGGCATTATCATAAGGCCTTCAGCATTCGGTGTTTTTAATACTAAGATGCCTCCTGGGCGAAGTAAATTGAAACAATGTTGCAATAACGGGAAAATATTGGGGATATGTTCTATTACATCCCACAAGGCAATTATGTCAAATTTCTGCCCAGTCAGTTGAAGCTCATCTATTGATGGAAGGATAGTCAGGTCAAATTGCTTTTGTCCCCATTCTGCTTCATCGTGGGCGATTTCGACCCCAGTTACAGACCATCCATGAATTCGAGCATCGTTTAAGAAAAAGCCATAACCACAACCCACTTCCAGCAAAGCACCAATTTGGCGATAATTTTCTGCTTCTTCCCAAAAGTGATGGGCGCTTAATTTGCGTTTTGGTAAATAATGTTGTTGATATGCCAATAGCTTATTTTGAAAAACACCGGTTGAGTTTTCATAATCCCAAACGTAACGAGGGTTGGTATAGAGAAATCCACAGTTTTTACATTTCACAATCCGAAACCCGCGGATTATTCGAATTAGGTTGCTTTCATCTTTTTTGCATATACTACAATTCACTGTCATTAATTTGTTCATTCAAGTTCCCCTTTTCTTTTGAGTTTAATTGAAAAAGAACGTTTGATGGTCAAAAAGATAAAAGAACAATTAGCGCAAAGCACTGCTCAGTAATAGCTGAATCACGGACGAACCAATGTGAATTCAGTTAGATTGTAAGTTGATGCGTAATCAAATAGTAATAAAGGCAACTTTGTTAAATTACCTAATTTGTTGAATAATAATAGCATTTAGCTTTCACGATAATTATTTTCCAGAAATGTCCTTATTACAGAGTAGTGTGATTCACAGTTTATAAAGCCATACAGAGTGACCAGTTTGAATTTATTAAGTAGAATGTTTGAAAATATGTGATTCAGCTTGTAATCTATTCGGTGCAACAACCAGCCAAAACCTAAAAAAGAGTGAATATAATGATATTTTCTCGATAGACAAAATGCATCCCATTTGTTTTTAATTGTATCTTTATCATTAATTCCCCTACTGCGTTCTTCAAATTCATTGAGAATATTTTCTTTATCTTTACCTTCTGCGATATCGATCGTAAAACCTTTCTTAATAATTGGTATAAATCCAATGTTTTTATGCATATTTTCAAGAGTAATTTCTACTAACATTCCCGTTTGCCACATTGGAACAGTTGAATAATCGAATAACATATTTCCTTGACCGTAAATAATATGGCCGTTTTGATGGGTTTCATAAGAACCTACACAGTGACTATGCTGGCAAATAACAACATCTGCTCCCTCTTCAACCATTCTATGGCAAAGCTTTTGTAAGGATGGCGATGGGTATTGGTAATGTTCTATACCACCATGGAAAAGCACTATTGTTAGATCGGCTTCTTTATGAGCTTCTCTGATGTCATCTATGGTATCAAAAGGATCAAATGGGTTGGCACCTGGATAATCTTCTTGTGCAATCGAAAATTCATGCTCTGCAGAAGAGATCAGTGCAATATTATTGCCTTGTTTGTGAATGTAAAGTATTTTTCTTGCTGATGCTAGATTTTCACCTGCGCCAACTGAAAGGGCATTTTTTCCTCTTATAAGTGATAAAGTATCTTGTAATCCTTTGTTGCCAAAGTCCATGATATGGTTATTCGCTAGTGAAAATACATTAATTCCCACATTTACTAATCCGTCAATTGTTTTTGGGTGGGCTTTTAAACAGGGACCTATTTTTATTATGGGTTTATTTGAATTAGTTAGTGGACATTCTAAATTAATAATTGTGATGTCGGCTGCCGAGAACACATCTTTTATTTTATTAAATATCAAATTTTCTTGATCATTCATCAAGTAAGTTTCGTTTGATTTGGTCGGAACGGTATCACCACCGATGATTATTTTTATTTGCCTAGACATTTTTATTTTCCAGCATTTTGATATAATCATTTATACTTCTACAATATTCATCTTCGAGATTTGTAATTCCCGTGAATCTTACCCATTCCCCGTTGATATATTCGTACCAATACAAGGATGCCTGGAGAGTATAGGGACCTATATGTATACATTGAAATTCTAATAAATGGTATTTTTCTCCATCGAAACCTATATCCATGGCGATGATTGGAAATGAAATTTCCTGTGTAAGTTTTCGAGCAAAATTTAATAATCCCTGAAGTTCTTCATTTCTTACTGGATATAATTTGCCGCTACCACTTGCGCGGAAATCATTGTCTCGATTTTTTCGAAATAGCGAAAAATATTTTCCACCAAAATATAAAACTTTATAATCTCCCTTTAGCCCTTGAATAAAATTTTGAACTAAAAATTTTTTTCTGTAAAATGTATAAAGCCTGTGTCTGTAGTAAAACCTGTATCTAACTTTAACTTTATTAAATAATAGCAGAGCAATCTTGTATTTGATGAATTCTAACAAGCTTGGTAAATCGTTTACAATAAAAACACCACTTAAAAACTTCGCTTTATTTTCAAACTCCCTTTTATTTTGTGCTAACAAAACATATCGGCTACCTGATCCCTCCGCCGATTTTAAAATAACAGGAAATTTATCTGTCTGTTGTATTGCGTCCTCAGCCGTACCAAAAATTGATGACTTTATTGTTTTCAGATCTGTGGATTGAAAGCTATTCCGTAAGAGTTCCATAAAGTTTTTATTATTGTGTGCTAATAAATAATTATAACTTGGTAACAAGATTGCTCCCTGAGTCTCGAGATAATAAATAATATCTTCGATATAATCTTTATAAAAAGCCCCGATATCTTCAGATGTTTGATATAAAATATAATTTCCTTTATAGTTACGAGTAAAATCTAATTCTGAAATTTTTATTATTTCAATCGAGTTTCCTTGCTGTATAAATAAAGCACGAATTTTATTCAAATCCATAGATGTGTAATCTTGGAGGTTTTCGATTGATAATAAAAATGTATTTCGATAGTCGAGAAGAATCAAGATATTTGCCATCTGTTTTTTCCTTCAATAGTAGGAAATGGTAATTTTATCAATGAGCGATGTTTATAATATATTTTACAAAAAAAATATTTTCCAGAAGCCAGTCAAGCCAAAGCGGCAAAAAGCTAAGGCGTTTCACTAAACTCCTAGACGGTCTTTAGGTGTTAGATTTCTTTGCGCATTACACTGAGCAATTCATCCGGTTTCTTCGATAAATATTCAAGAATTTCTACCAAAAAGATTTTCAATTAGGCATGACGCTTAGGTAGAGATTGTGGTTATAACTTACCCTTTTTCTAATTTTATAAGCGCTCAATCGGATTGAATTGAGGCGAGTAGACTGATTAGAATTTCAGGTGAATCCATTCTTTTTGATGATGATCCATTCAGATAGCCATTTTGCGTGATAGAAGCAAGTATAGGTACCAATTAATATATTTAATGACACGGAAATTGTCGAAAACGATAGAAGTTCATACGGAATTGATCAGAATAAAAAGTATCAGTGCCAAGTTCAAATACGCCAATTATGTTGTTCCGACTAAATAAATTGAATCTGAATCAATTTTTTCGTAAATATCGCGGTAGGAATAATTGCTTTTTATCGCGAATCGAAAAAATATTCCTGTATTTATCTTTTTCCAGCTCGTTGTTTGTATATCCCTAGGCATTATTTACGTTATTTATGTTAAATCCAATATAAACGGAAGCTAAGCCCAGTAATATTTGAATTTGAATAAGCGAATATGTCACAGCTCCCCACTCAAAGACTAATAATGTTAATAAAAAAGCTATAAAGAAATTTCTTATGCCGGTTGAGTCATTATCCATGCGTAGTAAAACTATCAACAAATAGCAATAAAATGAATAATATAGGATTAACCCAATTAGGCCAAGATCTACTAGTATCTCAACGTAGTTATTATGAGCATATAAATCTCTATAAATCCCTGAGAATAAGACACGAAAGTTATCTAACCCATATCCGAAAAATGGTTTGCCTGGAAAATAGGATTCCCATCCCATTTGAATCATTTTTGATCGAATAATTGCTGAACCATCCGCGTGAGCTATATCTCCATATAAAAATGAGATATAGCTTTCGAATCGTGAACCGATTAAATTGTACAATACCGGGATATTCATAATAGTAAAGATAACCAATAAGATGATCAATATAAAAATAATTATGTTTAATATAAAGGTTATTTTTTTCCCCTTCGCGCTCCTTAATACCAATAGTATAAATAGGAATAGTCCAGGTGATGCAAAATACTTTCGACCACCCGATAATGCAGTAACGTAAAGGAGTCCACTTGCAATAATTATATTTATCAGGAAAAGTTTTCTATTCCCGTAGATCAGTAACCATAAAATACAGAATAGAGAAATCATCAAATACAGCCCTAGCGTATTCGGATTATTAAAGTTTTTATAACCCAATCGTTCATTCCCGGAATTAATATCTCCTGTGATCAATAATAAAATTATTAGTATTGTCCCCGCATAAGAAAAAAAAGAGAAAATCAATTTAATTATGCTCAGGCTCCTCGCAAATTGGATGAATGCGAAGGTGACAATCCAAGCAATTAAAATGTCATAAAAGGCCCTGAAAGCATACGAATCAATTATTGCGAAGCTACTTGAAATCAGTCCCAAAATGCCAAATGCAAAATACCAGACGCTGAACAAGGATATTGTTATTTGTCTTCCTTTTACAAAAATAAAAAAACAGGTTAGTGCTAAAAATAAGTACAGGAATATCCTTGAAATAATATCTAACCCCAATGAGTTCCAACCAATATAATTAAATAAAATATATCCTCCAGCTGAAAAAGCAATAATCCGGTTCGTTATGGCAGGTTTTTCATCTTTGATACCCAATTTTTCTTCTAACACTTTGTCACCGTCTTTGGGTTTTTCTGGATAATAAAATTAATATATTCTTGCCATTTTTCCATAATAATTTCTGGATCAAGGTTATCAATAATTTTCAGCGCATTTTGGCCCATGCATTCTGCGATCATAGGATTGCAAAGTATATACTCCATAGCTGCTGATAATTCTTCTGCGGAATCAATCTTAACAAGAATTCCGTTTTTATTATTATTTATCAAGTTTTTTGCTCCACCAGGGGAGTAATCTGTCGATATGCATGGCAGCCCAAATGATAAAGCCTCTATTAATGCATTAGGAATTCCCTCGTAATCCGAAGATAGCACGAATAATCGTGCGTTTTTTATCGATTCGAAAATATTCATACTAACACCTGCCAAAATTACTTGGTTCTCTAGTCTGTATTGCAAAATTATTTTATTTATCGTTTGTTCATCTTCCCCATCGCCAAACATAATAAGTTTAGTAGTTGGATACTTAGATGCAATCATTGAGAACGCTTTGATCAACAAATCTTGCCTCTTCTGTTTCAATTCCAAACGAGCAACATTGACAATTATGTTATCCCTTGGGGTTTTTACGTCCCGAGTAAGGATTTTTATTGTTACTGGATTGGGAATAACAGTTGCTTTATTCTGAATTTTGGAATTATAGAATTTCATTGCCTCTTCTGATTGAAAAACATAACCATCAGCAAGTCTATATATTAAGTCTTTGAAACTATAAAACCATCCTTTTGTTGAATAAGGATCACCCCTTTCAGAAATTATCACTGGTATTTGCAATCCAAGAGATGCAATAATCGAAATCATATTGGGATATGTTAAGAAAGATATAATTATGTCGGGTTTGATTGTTTTTATTGCTTTCCTCATACTTGATATTTGAAGCAACCTTCTTATACCGTATGCGCTTGAAATTACGTGATGAATTTTGAAATGGTGGATACCAAATAAAACTTTTTGCATTATTTGATCATTTTCATATGTGATTAAATTAACATCGTGACCTGCAATAAGTAAATTGTTTGCCAAAAAAGCCATATTTTTTTCGGCACCGCCATAAGATAATTTATGAATTATTAGTAAAAATTTGATTGACAAAATTCACCTTAAAACGTTGCCGTAAAACCAAATTCGGTAAACAGTCTCCACAACATGGAAAAAGAAATTGTCTCTTTCTCCATGTTGTGATTAATGTGTTTTAATTGGCTAACAGCCTCAAATAAACCTGTAAACCCTATATGCTTTATTATGCGTAATATGAACATAGAATAAAGCAAAGGATAGGTAATGGGCGGATAGAATATAAATTTATAGTGGACGCTACCTGTATAATACAGAATAATTTCTCGTTTTTTCCCAAAACGGGTATTCAAACTAGGGTTGTGAACTACGCATAAATTTTCTGTTTGGACTACACAAAACCCACTGAAATACCATTTTAATGATGGGTATAATTCTTCCATTCCCCAAATTTGATGTTCTAAAAATATTTTGTTTTTATCAATTAAACGCTGTTTGTCCAAAATAAACGATCCACCACAAAACATTAATATTTTTTTGTAATTCCCATCGAAATTATCTTTCTTTGATTTTTTTGCGTCCCTGAAATCGTTTATTGCGGTATCAAAAATCAAAGTGGTTACACATATTACATCGTTATTTTCTTCAAAAATTTTTATCAACTCATTAAAAAACAAAGGATTGGTTTTTTCTAGATAAGCATCGTCATCTAAGAAATATACGTAGCGGCCATGTGCCATCTTAAATCCCTCATTTCTGCCACCGGCAACACCTATATTCTCTGAAATGTAATGATAATTACAGACATATTTGTCGTTTTCGATAAAAAATTGTTTGACAGCTTCTCTTGTATCATCGTGAGATGCATTATCTATAATAATAAACTCCATTTTTTCCGGAGCTGTACATTCTATGCAAGATCGGAGTGCTTTTAATAATTCTATTTTTCTATTTCTTGTGAGAACCACTATTGATAACATTTAATATGACCTTCCCCATTTTTTCTTTCCACCGGTGTTCACTAAATGATACTAAGGCAACGTTATAAGCATTGCTTACCATTTTTTTTGCGATTTCATAATTTTCTAATGTATATTCAAGGGAAGCGATTAACTCATCTACCGTTGGATTTATGAATAATCCATTGTAGTTTGGGATTATTATGTTCCCTAACCCACCGACATTTGTAGCAATGACAAGTGATCCTCTGCCCATTGCTTCAATACAAGATAGTGATGTGCCTTCAGACCCAAGAGATGGTATCAGTACAATGTGTGCTTGAGATATAATTTCTTGGGCTTTATTGTGATTTGTATGATAACAATAGGTACGAGGTATTTGTTTACATAATTCATTAACCTCTCTTTCATAAGTACCCCAGCCCAAAAAGATAAACTCAACATTTGGATGTCGTTCATATATTGCTTTCCATGCATCAATTGTGAGCAATACGCCTCTAAACGCTTCAAATCTTCTTGGAAAACAGACGATGATTTTTTCTGGGAAACAATCTGAAGACCACTTAGAATCAATAAAGTTATGAGAGGCTAGTTCAGTAAAATTGGGAATATAATTTAAGTGACTTGTATTTCTCCATGGAAACTTTAATCGGTAAGAGTTAATAAAATTTGTATCTACGCATACAACTTGATTAGCATTTTTGAATGTTGTGTATTCTTTGTTTACTAACAAATTTTTAATTAGGCGTTTCAGGCGAAAAGTAATTTTGTTATTATTGGGGATATCATCGTAAATCCCATGTTGAATGCAAATACAAGGCTGTAGTAGCTCTGGCCATTCTCCTGATGGTCCCAAATAAATAATTAAATCGAATAAGTTCTTATAATGACGACAAATATACTTATTCAATAAATATGATGTGATCCCACTCTCTGTACCCCATCTTGTAAGAACTCCAGGGATTTTTACATAGTTAATTGTAGCACCTAAATAAAGTTCAGTTTTTTCATAAGGTGCTTGTTGTATGATAGTGCATCTCCAACCCATTTCGTGCTGGATTAACTCAATTAATTTTTTAGCATAAGTCTGAATACCTCCCGCTTTAAATAAACCTCCTTCTGGTAAAAATATTGTACCATTAGCAATAATTAAAATATTCTTCAATGCATTATCCCTCTATCTGCTAAATTTTGGCAAGATCAATTTCCAAAAAATAATCGATTGCCATAACAAATGTAGCGTATAAGAAATTAAAAATATTAAACCTAATCCCCAGGCGCCGTCTTTCACTAAGAAATATGCCAGGATTATTACAGTAATACCCCAAATTAAATTCATAACGAACCCCCACCACATTTTTCCACTAGAAATAAACGAATTCCCTATAACAGAATTTGTAGTCATTAACACAGAAGTTATAGAAATGCAAATTAAAACGGGAAAAGAATTAATGTATTCTTCCCCATAAATGCCCATTATTGATTTTGCGAAAATTATAAAGGGAATTGCAATGACAAAGGCTATAGATCCAGATACAAAAATATTAAGTCTAATTACTTTTATAAATGTTTGATAAGTTTTCTTGCCAAGTAGATTAGATAGTAACGGTAATATGGAAGTATTGATACTCCCTGAAATAAAGGTAATTATTGTTTGGAATTGATAAGCAACATTATAAATTGCCATTTGAGTATAACCACCTCGAAGATTTATCATCATTAAATTTACAATCCAAAAAATAAAGATATTAAGTGATTGTGCTAATAATGATGGAACGGAAAAATTTAATAAGTGAAGACTTTCTGTTACATTAAATTTGTATGAAATAATTATTGATTTCCTTTTTAATATATTCTCCACAAAGTAACAGCTTGTTATGTAGGCTAGTAAGGAAACTGTCACTTTAGAAACTAATGCACCTTCAATGCCGAATTTTATAATAAAAAAATACATCAGCGGAATTCCAATTATTCCTCGTAATAATAAAATTAAAGAAATCTGTTTAAAACCTTCAAAACCCGAAATGATGCCTAGTAACACGCCATTCAGCGTCTCAAAAAATAACAATACACAACCAATTCGTAGAACAAGTATTAAATTGGCGGTATTTAGTAAATTATTAGCTAATGGTTTCGAAAAAAGTGCCAAAATGCTTGAGATTAAGAATCCCGATATTAGTGAAATTGCGATAGAAAATCCTATTATCCTGCCAGTGCGCTCTGCATCAATATCTCTATATTGGGCTATATATTTCGTACTCATCACCCCAATACCCAATCCGGCTAATATACCAAAAGTGCCTACAGTATTTGTAACAATTCCATACTTTCCAAACGCTTCTTGTCCTAGTAAGCGTATGGAAATCCACCCAGAAATCATATTCAATCCTTGTCCAATGCCTCCACCAAGGATTGCCCAAAAAATATTCGAAAGCATTCTCCATTTAAGAGAAGTGCTTATTTTATTTACTCTAATGTAGTCATAAATGTGAGTAATCAATCAATCCCTTTTGTTAGATAAAGCTATAAAACCTAAGTTATCTGTATACCCAGCCATACAATATGAATCTGGTTGCAAGGTAGAACGCCAGGTGGTACCGATGAAGTTTCAAGGATATTCCATTTTGATCCCGCCTTTCCTCCATCACCTGCACTCGCCCAAACGGAAGAGCTTAAAGTCGGAGGTGTGCCATTCGGGGGTGGTCCAGCCGTTGACGGTGTCGATCAGGATGCGGGCGTTGGTGAGGTAGACGACGGTGCCAGACATGTAGAACAGGAATTGCGGCAGGCCATCGGTGGGTAGGTTGGCGATGTTGCCGAAGATGACGGTGAAGGTGAGGGTGGTCAGCAGGGGTTGGATAAGGTACCAGAGTGGGCCGAGGATGGTCTGTTTGTAGACGGAGACGAAGTCGCGGCGGACGAAGAGCAGGACGAGGTCGTGGTATTTCCATAGTTCTCCCAGGCGCAGGTCGAGCAGGCTGCGTTGGGGTTCGATGATCATGGTCCAGGATGAGTCTTGGGGGGGCATAAGGGGAAAGTTCAGGTGATAGTGATGGTTGATGGGAAGAGCAAGTATTTGAGTTTGCTGCTGCGCGGGGCGTGCGGGGAGCTTTCTTTGAGGCTGAGTTCGTAGATGTGCAGGCTGTCTGTGCTGGTGCCGTGGTATCCGTGCCTGAGGAACCCGATATTTTTCATGCCGTGTGGTGTGGGTCTTTTTTTCCATGCATCCGCCCCTCCGACATCTCTGTGGAGATGGTAGAGCAGCTGGTAGATGAGGTGGCAGCTGGCAGCAGGTAGGGCGGGTGTTGTCAAATCAGGGTAATGCGCTGGCTGTTGCCCTTTTTGATTTGTCAGTTGGTAACTTTGGTGCGAGTGATTTGTTCGACGGGCAGGTCGATGGGCAGCTGGCGGCCGCGCAGGATGGTGATCAGGACTCGGACTCGGTCGTTGCCGGTTTTACAGTTGTCGAAGATGGCTTCTTGCCCGGCGAAGGGTCCGGCGGTGATCTCGACTTTGTCGCCAGGTTTGAGACCAAACATGGGTTGGCTGGCTACCTGGTTGTGATCGTCCACTTTTTTGTGGATGATGGCGATCAGGGCATCTGGGACGGAGGCGGGGATGCTGTCGAAGGAGACCAATCCGCCTGATCCGGGCATCCAGTGCAGCAGGGATGTGTTGACGCAGTCCAGGTCGACATGAACAAACAGGTATCCGGGAAAATAGGGCCTGATTTTGCGCGAGCGCGGGTTGACAGCCTTGACCTTGATGCAAGGATAGAAGGTTTCGATTCTGTGAGTGAGCAGCTGGTTCCAGAAGAATTCTTCCTTGTTTGGTTTGCTGCGCAAGACGTACCAAGCATTTGCCATGCTTTTCCCTGCTGGTCTGGTATAAGGATGCGTGAATAGAATGAGGTTGACTGCATCGATTAGATGAAGTACCATTTGATTGTGCTGATGTTGTGCGGTTGTAGCTGGCGAACTTTGCCTGTGGTGCCCGGATCAGAGCGGTTCGGAAAACTTAAGCATGCAGCTGGGCAGATCTGGTACTATTATTTCCCACGTTGAGTAATCTTTGAAGCGAATTCTTTTGGCCGAGTTGTCTAGTCCATAAAGATCCCGTAAACAAATTCTATCAAATCTGCAAGTTTTTGGTATAATTTTATTATATGGAAATAGGTGATACGCATATACCAAACTCAAACACTTGAGTGGTCGCTGCCGTATAGACAACTATCCATTCTGGATGACTTGGGATTTTTTTTCAATAAAGGGAGGAAATTTATGGAGAGAAAAGCTTTTGGCATGTTAGTGGCCACCCTTCGCAAAGAGATCCGTAACGAATTTGATGAGACACTCACGCAGTACGACCTGGCGGAGTTGGCGCGGATTCCTTTGATCAGCCTGCAAAAAATTGAACAGGGGCGCGGTGTCAACCTGTCGCCTGAGACGATCTTGAGCCTGGCAGAAGCGCTGAAGCTGCCGACGCGGGCCAGGCAGGTATTTTTCCTGGCTTCGCTGGGGCTGCCTGATAAAGTGTTCATGAAACAGCCGCTGGCCGCGCAGGCGCTGCTGGATGAACTTGTGCAAATACTGTCGCAGATGCAGACGCCTGCTTTTATCGCGGATGCATTTGGGGATGTGATTGTGAGCACACCGGCGTTGTTGGAGGTGTACGATCTTAAGTTGGATGAGATCGGCGGGGCTGATCTGATTTCGCAATTTAATCTTTACCGTTTTTTGTTTGCCCCCGATTTTGCAAAACAACGTGCCATGCTGGGCGAGAGTCTGAACGATTTTTCGCACCGGATGATTTTAATTTTCAAGATGGTGTCATTGAAGCATCGGAATCATTGGTGTTTTGTGCGCTTGCTGCCTGAATTGAATCGTTTTCCGCTTTTTCGGGAACACTGGCAGTCGCCTTTTTATCATGATGACGATATCCTTAATACGCTGATCCCGCTTTCTCTGAATCACCCGCGCTTTGGGAAGTTGAATTTTTTATCGAGCCCACAGGTGACGGTGTCTGGTTATGGTGATCTGTATCTGTATAACTATTTGCCGATGGATGCGCATACTGCTGAGGCTTGCGTGCAAATTATGAAATTGCATAGTGCAACGCCTTTTCAGAATTCGGCTTGGCCGAAGCCGGATGCGCCGGAGTTGGTGAGTTAGCTTGAAGAGCTGCTGAGCGCGAGAGGGGTGTTGGGCGGCTTAGGAGCCAACGGCCAGTAGTTTCTGCCAGGTTTGGGCGCCGTTGGTGGTGTGCCAGAGAGTGGTGCTGCCGGTTTCGCCCGTGATGGCCCAGCCGGTGCTGGCGTCGATAAAGCTGGTTTGTGAGACGTAGTCTGTGGCGGGGGCAGATTGGTCAAAGTTGAGGCTGCTGGGGAGTTCGTGCCAGGTTTGGGCGCCGTCATGGGTGGCGCACAGGTTTTGGCCGCAGCGTATAAAGACATCTTGCATGGATAAAATCTGAATGGTGTTCGTTTGCGGTTGCTGGCTTTCCAGGCCGGCGGGGGCTGCTTGCCAGTTGAGGCCGCCATCCTGGGTGGTGTAGAGCAGCAGGACGCTGAAGGCCAATGAACCATCGGGGTTGTATTTGGTCAGGTTGACCGGCAGTAAGCCTGACAGCCCGAAGAAGCTGGGCGTGAGCGGCATGACCGAGCCAGCGGCATATTTATCGGGCAGGGGTATTTGCAGGTCTTTCCAATGTTGTCCAAGGTCGGTGCTGATGGAAATGCGCAGCAGGCCGGTGGGGTCACTGGCCATGTCGCCATAGGTGATGATGGTGCGGTCGGGGTGGTAGTAGAGGTTATCGGCGCAGATGTTGCAAAGGTGCAGGGTGCCGGCTGGCAGGTCGGGTTGAGGCGTGGGCGGGGTGATGATGATGGGTTGCCAGGTGGCGCCGCCATCGGAAGTCTGGTAGTAGTTGATGTAGGCATTGCCAGCGCCCATGCTGGCGGTTTCGGCCACGCCAAGGTTGGGGCTGCTGAATTCGAACCAGGTGTTTTGTGGAATTTCGGTGGACGGTAGGGTTTGCCAGTTCTGACCGCCATCGCTGGTGCGCAGCAATCCGCCGGTGCTGGTGTTGGTGTTGTAAAAAGAGAGCCAGGCGGTCTGGGGGTTCAGGAAGAAGCTGCCATAGTAGTCGTAATTGCCAGGCGGAGAGACGTCCTTCCAGCTTTGGCCGCCATCAGAGGTGCGCAGCAGCTGCCTGGTGTTTGTGGCTGTGGGAGCCCAGCCCCAGCCGGCGCTGGCTGTTAGCATGTGGATCTGGTCGAGGTGAATGGCGGGGGCCGGGGTGGGTATTGGTGTGGGTCTTGCTGTGGGTGGGGGCGCAGTGTTGGCGGCGATGCGGGCGGGCGGGGCGCTGCTGGGGGTGATGGTGAGGCTGGCGGGCAGGTTGCAGGCGCCCAGCAGGCCAGCCAGGAGGCTGAGAATTACAATCAAAACAACAGGCTTTGGCATGCTTTCCTCTGGATGAGTCGCTTACAGGTCTCAGTTCTGGCGGTGTGGGCTGTGGGCGTGCCGGAATATTGCGGGTGCTGGTTTTGGAATGTGTGTCAGCTTGAGTGATCCTGCTGCGGGCCGGCCATGGTCGGATCTGGGATGCGGTTTCTTTATTTTAACGTCAAATAATGGATTTAGCGCAATACCGCATAAGTTGCTTTTTTATATTTTTATCACCAACGTGGTTTCCAAGCTTTTAGCGCTAAGCCCGCAGAGAACCCCAATTGGACGCGGATTTTCGCGGATGTACGCGGAAAAACCAAAAGATTTTTGCTTTTT
>JAPLGT010000334.1:0-5049 GCA_026390035.1 Chloroflexota bacterium | reverse complement strand
GCAGAGAACCCCAATTGGACGCGGATTTTCGCGGATGTACGCGGAAAAACCAAAAGATTTTTGCTTTTTCCGCGCTTGTCGGCGCTCGTCCGCGTCCCAAAAGAATTTGAATAAGCAAGTTATGCTCCACTGCGATTTAGCAGCTGCGGCAAGCAGAAATACTTGGTTCTGCCCAGATTTATGGGGAAAAAATATACCTTCCAGATTCGCGCTGGCTGGTGCGTAACCAGCGCAGTTATTTGAGGGACGATTGTGGATGTTTTTATCACGAGTAAATCCATTTCGCTGCGCGGCACGCAAAGCACAGCGGATGCCATGCTGCAGGTTATTTTAGCAGCACGTAGAGCGTGTCGATTGCCAGATATGAGCCGTCGGCGGGGCTGACATCTGAAATTTCGATGCGAACCGGGCCTTTGTAGCCGCCAATGGTTAGATCGAGCGGCAGTTCGAAGGTGCCGGGGCCGCCCAGGCCGTCGCCATTGATGGTGAAGCCGGCCTGACCTGATGGTTCATTGGTGTCGAGTGGGAAGATGGTGTAGGTTAGATTGTTTTCGAAGGGGGAGATGCTGACACTGCCCTTGATAAGGAAGGGGCCGCTGATCTCGCTGCCATCGGCTGGGGTTTCGATTTGGATACTGCGTTCGCTGCCTTCGCTTGTCTTTGAAGTCAGGCGTGAAAGGATCAGGCTGTTTTCGATCAGGCGGTAATAACCGGACTTGGGCAGGGCTGCGCAGCACATGGGATCGTTGGGGCCGTGGACGATGGCATCTACGAATATTTCACCGTTCTGGATGGCGAGTTCATTCAGGATGGGGCGGTCATCGATCAGGGCGTTGGCAGCCGGTTTTGGCTGGCCTGCCTGGTTGAGGATGGCGACGACGGAAACAAATTCTCCGGTGCCGCCGAAGTTTTCGACCATGGTGACGGCGGCGTCTTCAAGGCCGTCGCCGTTCAGGTCTCCGAAGGCAATTTTCTGACCGAGGTGGATCAAAACGTAACCGGGTTGGGCCGGGTCTGTGCCTTCTTCGTATTTGCCGTCTTTGAGGGTGATGTCGCGCAGGATCTGGTCTGAGCCGAGGATGGTCAGGCTGGCATTGCGAAGCTGGTCCAGCGTGAGAGTGGGGCTGGCGCTGGTGGCAGTGGCGGCGGGCATGGTTTGGGTGGCCGGAACCAGGGTCTCGGTGGGGACGGGGACGTAGGCGGTGGCTGGGATGGGGGTGAGGGTGGGGGTTGCCAGCACGACGACCGGTGGGCTGCTGGGTTGGGCGGCCGGTGGGGTTAGAGAGAGCGGGGGCGGGTTGAAATCCAGGATGCAGGCTAGCATGGCCAGGGCCAGGAAGAGTGTCGCGACGAGTGCTCGTTTCATGAGGTTGCCTCCCGATCGAGAAAAAAAGCCGTACTTATTCAGGACGGCTTTTGGTTGGGTAAAGTTCCAGTTTGCGGCGAGCCGGGTGTGCGCAGTTTCGCCAGGGTTGCAGGCGTTGACGGCCGTAGTAACCGGCGGTCTGGATGCTTTCGGATTGGGTGGAAGCCAATCTGGCCGCGGGTTATGGGTTGATGGCCATCCAGGTGTTGCCGCCGTCGCGAGTGACGTAGATGCGGACCCGGTTTTTTGCATCGGCGGTCAGCAGATAGCCGGTGGTTGGATCGACGAATTTGATACTGGTGGCCTGTTCTGAGCGCCCAAAGGCAACTGGCAGCAGCTGCCAGGTTTGGGCAGAGTCGCTGGTGAAATAGAGTCCGCGTTTGCCCCAGACCCAGCCTTTTTTTGGATCGAGGAAGGTATATGGGCCGCCTTCAATGACAGTGCCGCCGGGCAGCCAGTTTATGCCGCCATCGGAGGTGTAGTAGAAGACCCGGTTTTTGTCGCCGGTATCAAGCGAGATGTAATCGACGGGCAGCAGGCCTTCGCTCTCGTTCCCGGAAAAAAAGACCGGTGGCAGAGTGGTGGTTTTCAGGGATGTGATATTTTGGGGTACCTGGATTTCCTGTGGGGCCCAATCGAGCCCGCTGTTCTCAGTTTTGTAAAGGACTGCTTTTTGAGGTTGGGCAGCTACGCCAATCCAGCCACGTGCGGGGGAGATGAAGGCCAGCCCGGTTTTTATGCCGGTTTCTGGCAGGCTGGGGGTGGTTGCGCCGGGGAAGATGACGTTCCAGGTGAGGCCGTTATCTGTGGAATTATAGATTGTGCTGATGGCGGTATCGGGGCCGGTGCGGGTCATTTCCAGAAAGTAGCCAACCTGGCCGGTAAAAGTAAATTGACCGCGGCTAAAGGGTACCGGGCTGATTTGCCAGGCGCCGCCGCCGTTGTTTGTGTAGTAGAGCAGGCCAGCCTGGCCATCTGGGGCGGGCACTACCATATAGATGGTATTGATATCGACAAAGAGGGCCTGGGTGAATTCGTCGATCTGGCCCTCTTGCAGGGGGATCGAGAACCAGGTCAGGGCGCCATCATGGGTCAAGAGCAGGGCGTTGTTGATAAGGCCAAAGCCATCGTTGGGCGTGAACATTTGGATGGAGCGCAGCGGCGGGCCGTTTGGTGAGTTCAGCGGCGGGATGGGGGTGTTGGTGGGTTTGGCAGTGGGCGCCGGCGCTGGGGCTGTATTGGTAATGGTTGGGGCGGGTGGCGCTGCTGTGGGTGTGGATTGACTCTGGCAGGAGCTCAGTCCAGCCAGCAGGAGCAGCAGCATTGCTATGGCAGCCAATTGTTTCACAGGAGCCTCCTATCTTTTTTTAGAGACATTCGATAATGGTTGCTTCGCCCTGTCCAACCCCTACGCAGAGGGTGGCCAGACCGTAACGGATATTTCCGCGTCGTCGCATTTCGTGAACGAGGCTGGTGAGGATGCGCGCACCGGAACAGCCGAGCGGGTGCCCCAGGGCGATTGCGCCGCCATTAACATTTACAAGTGCTTCGTCCAATTCAAGGTCTTCGATGACGGCCAGTGATTGGATGGCGAAGGCTTCGTTTAGTTCCACCAGGCCTACATCGGCGGCAGTCAGGCCAGCTCTTTTGAGCGCTTTTTGGACTGCGGGGACGGGGCCGAGGCCCATGGTGCGCGGTGGCACACCGGCTGAGGCTGAGGCGATGATGCGCGCCAGTGGTTTCAAGCCCAGGGCGCTGGCTTTTTCGGCGCTCATCAGCAGCAGGGCGGATGCGCCGTCATTCAGCCCGGATGAGTTGCCGGCTGTGACTGTGCCACCTTCTTTGCGGAAGGCGGGTTTGAGGCGGGCCAGACTTTCCAGGCTGGTGTCGCGGCGTGGGCGTTCATCGGTGCTGACGAGCAGGGCTTCGCCTTTTTTCTGCGGCACCGAGACAGGCACAATCTCAGCGGCGAATCTGCCTGTGTCTATGGCTGTGATGGCTTTCTGGTGGGAGCGCACGGCGAAGGCGTCTTGCATTTCACGGGTGATGTGCGGGCGTTCAGCGGCGATGTTTTCGGCGGTTTCGCCCATACTTTCAGTGCCGTGCATTTCTTTCATCTTTGGGTTGGGGTAGCGCCAGCCAAGCGCGGTGTCGTAAGCGGTCAGGTTGCCAAAGCTGAAGCCTTCCTCGGCTTTGGGCAGGGAATAGGGTGCGCGCGACATCGATTCGACACCCCCGGCGATGTAAATATCGCCATCACCGGCGCGGATGGTCCGTGCGGCGATGTTGACTGCGTTCAGACCGGAGGCGCACAGCCGGTTGACGGTGACACCTGGGACGCTGACCGGGAAGCCGGCCAGCAGCAAGGCCATGCGGGCCACGTTGCGGTTATCTTCACCGGCCTGGTTTGCGCAGCCGAGGTAGACTTCTTCCACCTGGGCTGGGTCGAGCTGGCTGCGCTCGATCAGGTTTTTTAAGACCAGCGCGGCCAGATCGTCTGGGCGTATTTTTGAGAGTACACCGCCCAGCGCTCCGATCGGTGTGCGCACGGCATCAATAATGACAACTTCAGACATGCAGCCTCCAGCAGTTGTTGAACTTCTCTACAGTAATAATGGTTACGGAGTCGCTGTAAAAAAGTGGTGAAAGGTTTGTTGTGGTTATTTTACGCTGTTTTGCTCTAAAAACTAGCCCATGTGGGGCCGCAAGTGAGCAAAGCTCAATCTGGCCTGACCCTTTTTTATTGTTCAGGCTCTGTGCTAAAACGATTCTACCACCCGAACTTGATAATATTTGCAGATGTTCCCTTTTTGTATTTACTCACGAGAGCCAGCCAGGCTGGCTAGAGTTGGCTTCCCTGAAGGGAATATGGATATTTCACACGGCAATCTGTGCCGGGCTGGCGACTAGTTTGGATTGGAGTGGCAAAATTTGGATGATAAAGACCCAAAGAAGCATACTCTGAGTAAAACCCCCTTTTCTGTGTTTTGGCTTTGGTCTGAAAATAACTATTGTTTACAGTTTTTTGGTTCTTTCCAGATGAGTGGAAAAATATTTATTCTGCGCTGCCTGTGGCTCACGTGTAACAAGCGTGGTAATTTCAGTGACGATTGTGGGTGTTTTATCATGGGTGAGTCCGAATGGACGAATGGCACGCAGTTTCTTTGGAAAATAGCGTGAAAAATGTAATGGTCAACGGTAGGTTAGACAAAGCAGCCGCTTCGATTTGTCATTGTTATACTGAGTTGGGCTTATCGTTTGTCAAAAAGTCCATTTGGACGCGGACGAGCGCGGATTTTCGCGGATAAGACCTCTTTTTTTTATTTTTATCGAAAGCAGACGCATAAAAGTGGCGGAAAATCGCAGGTAAACGACTCAGTATAATCATCGCGAGCGTGGCAATCTTCCCGCAAAATCGGAGATTGCCACGCCGCAAAACCCCACAAGTACCGAGGCTTAAATCGGAGAGCAAAATCGGCGGCTACTACTAATAACATGGAATGAGTTGTTTTGTCCAACCGTTACCTGACCAATACAAAATAGCGTGAAAAAGCGCTGCTAAAAACTCGTGTGGCGCAGCAGGCAGGGTCAAAGTTGACGCCCCGGAATAGTGCTGATTGATCGTCTCGCACTAATCCCATAATCCGATAAGAGCTATTTTTTTTAAACGGAGTGTGGCAGTC
>JAPLGT010000158.1:0-48387 GCA_026390035.1 Chloroflexota bacterium | reverse complement strand
CACAACGGCTGTGTTGGCGCGTTCTGGATGCGCAGCTGGGGGTGGGAAGGGCGCTACACCATAGCTTTGTTCTGGTTTGAACTTGCTAATGAAGTTGGGACCGGTCATCCATTCGCCGTCCACATACATAGCCATCTTGCTCGTATAGAATGGATAATCTGGTGACATATATGCATCGGCAAAGCCTGCTGCAAACGACTGCACCTTGTCCGTGCCGTATTTTGTGAAGAATTGCTGCTGCCATACGTAAGAATCAATCATCGGCTGGCTGTTGGCGGTCAGCTGGGTGCCGTCCTGGTTGTACCAGAACCCACCGAACATGCTGACATACAGATCATTATGACCCCAACCCTGGTTGGGAAGGAAGCCGATCTTTTCGATTTTTCCGTCTGCGCCGACTTTCGTGATTTTGTCCGCGAACTCAGCCAATTCTTCCATGGTCTTGGGAGGAGTATTGGGATCCAAACCAGCGGCTTCAAACATTTCCTTGTTCCAGAACAAGGCATACATATCAGTGCCCCAGGGCAGACACAAGATCTTATCCCCCGTTTTGCATTGTTCCAGCGGCGCAGTATACATATCGTTGAGATCGATGCCGCCGGTCTTGATGGCGCTGCCCAGCTCGTCAACCAGAAGTTCTTTGTAGTAGGATTTGACCCGGTCGCCGCCACTCAAAACCAGGATGTCGGGAGTGTCCGAGCCGGTCAGCGTGGGTAGGATCTTGTCTTCCGCCAGTGGGGCAGTTACTTCAACCTTTACGCCGTTAGCTGCGCCATACTTGTCGAATAGGGCCTGGAGTTGTTGGGGATTATCTCCCCACTGGATCCAGACTCTCAGCACTTTTTGACCATCTCCAGCTGCCGGTTGGGCGGCCCCATCGGCAGGTTGCTGGGTTGCGGCAGGTGTTCCGCAGGCCGCCAGCAGGATCGAAACCAGGATAAAAAGACTTGCGATTTGTTGGATGCGTTTCATCGGTATATCTCCTCGAAAGAATGATCGAATGGTTTGATCGAAATCGCTGATAATTCCAGGATGTTCCTGAAAATACTGGGCAGGTCTGGCACCTCCTTTTGATATGTTCGGGCAGCTGCCCAGTTCTTTACTCGCAGCCACAGGATTGGCGTATGACCAGGTTGGTTGGCAGTAAAACCTGCGCTTCTGTGTTTTCGTTGCGGATCAACTTTACCAACAGCCGCACGGCTTCCAATCCGACCTGTTCGGTTGGTGCGCGCACGGTGGTCAGGGGTGGATTTAAATACCTGGAGAAGGAAATATCATCGAAGCCAACCACGGACACATCCTGCGGGACACGTTTTCCAGCTTCACGCAGGGCCTGGAGTGCGCCGCTGGCGGCCTCGTCATCTCCGGCGAAGATTGCATCAAATTCCAATCCATTCTGCAGCCATTTTTGCACGGCAGCCTGGGCAATCTCTGCGCTAAAGCCGCCTTGCCCAATCAGCTCAGGGCTAAAAGGTAAATTGTGATTCTGTAACGCTTCGCAGTACCCGCGCTCCCGCCAGGCGGAATCGGCATGACCTTCTGGCCCCTGCAAAAATGCTATTTTCCGGCGGCCATGTATGTTGATCAGATGTTCAACCAATAAATTCGCGCCGGATTTATTCTCTACGGTAACCATCGGAATGGATAGACCTTCAGGAGCCGAGAGGTGCATCAGTACCAGAGGAAAGCCTAATCCATGCAGGCGGCGAATTTCCTTTTCATCCATTCCGCCAGGAAAAATAATCAAACCGTCGGTATTGTGTTCGCCCATGGCGCGCGAAGTATGCTTTTCCAGGTGTGAAGCGTGCGTAGATTGGATCAAAAGCCCAAAGTCTGCTTCACGCACACCGGTTTCAATGCCCCTCAGCATGGGTGAAAAAAAGGCACCGCTGATTTCAGGCAGTACCAACCCGATTGTGTCTGTTCGCCGGCGGGCAAGCACACGCGCTGCCGGGCGTGGCGCATAGTTCAGGTCTGCAATGGCTATTCTGACGCGCTCAGCGGTTGTGTTGATGACTGGCGACGAACCATTCCAAACGCGGCTGACTGTGGCAATCGAAACCCCGGCTTTTTTGGCGACATCTGCGATCGTGGGTGGGTTGGTTTTTATGTTCATGGTATGTAAGCGCTTTCTGAAAGCGCTTACATACCAGTATAGTGATTACCATCACCAGAGTCAATTACTTTTGGCATGATTGTGGTTCAAAACAGCGGAAAATGCCAGGATTTGTATTTGGGATCTTTCAAAGGGGTTTCTTATAGAAATTATGGGTGGCTGGCAGCGAAATGGACGGGAGCGTGCCGGGGTGATGGTAAGCCACACCTGAAAAGCAAGAAATTCACGCCGAATTACCCGATCTCCGAAATACCGAACCGCACCTTGGTAGATTTCCCCGAACCTTTTTTAATCGAAAACGCTATTCTCTACAATTTCCCCGTCTGAGACGACGGCACCGCGCAGCACCAGTGCGTTGTTGATGATTGCGCCTTTGCCAATTTTCGCGCCTGTTTCGATCATTACATTCGGGCCGAGTGAGCAGCCCCAGGCGATCTCCACACCGGGTTCCACCAGGCAAGGTGGAATGACCAGTACTCCGTCTTGCTGCCACTGCCTGAGGTCGGCTTTTTCCTGGGCCAGGAAGTGCAGGTTCAGCGCCAGCAGGTCGCTGGCATCGGTCACAGTCTGACGTCCGGAGAGCATTTCGCCATGCAGCCCTTGTGTCTCAGTAATCAACATTTGCATGGCCTCCTGCAGTTCAAGTTCGCCGCGCCGCGATGGTTTGACAAGCGGCAGAAAGCCCAAAAAACGCTGGCTGAACCCATACAGGGGGATACTGGCAACCTCCGAGAGTGCTGAATCCAGCGCAGGTTTTTCTACGATGCGCTGGATGATTTCCCCGTCCCAATCGACCATGCCCATGCTGGTCAATTTCTCTTTGGGTACGCGGATCAAGGCCAGCAGCCCGGCCTGTCCTTGTTCTAGCAGCGAGCGAAAATGGCGCACAAAAGTAGATGCTTCATCCGGGCTGACAAGGTTGTCGCAGGCTGAAAGCACAAAGTCAGCCTGAATATAGGGCGCTGCACAGCTCAGGGCGTGGGCAGCGCCTTTGCGTTCTGCCTGCCAGGCAAGCGTCACATTTTTATCAGCTGCAAAATAATTGTGCAGTTCGTGGTCTTGCGGGTGGGCTACAACGATAAATTCATGCAGACCGGCCTGTTTAAGTAAATCCATGACGCGCGCGATCATCGGTTTCCCGGCGACCGGCATCATGGCTTTCGAACGTTCCAGGGTGAGCGGCTGCAGGCGCGAACCTTTTCCGGCTGCCAGAATGACTGCTTGCATGTTTATTTCTCCACTACCAGGCCCTGATGGGCAATTGTCAGTTTGAAGATGCGGGCTTCAGCCAGCTTGTTTTCATCAGCCAGGTTCTGCCAGGTGCGCACCAGGTCTGCCTCAGCGCCTGGCGCAACCAGCGCAAATGCCGATCCGCCGCCCCCTGCGCCAGTCAGCTTTGCGCCGAGCGCTCCGGTTTTGATGGCGGTTTCGATAAAAAGATTGTTTGCCCAGCCTGCGCCATCTTCAAACCCGCAGTAAAGCATCATTTCATCGACAATATGATGATTTTCGCTCATCAGGCTGCCAAAGGTTGCCAGGTCATTTTCTAGCAGGGCGATCTTGCCTTTCCAGGCACATTCCCAGGCGGTGCTCATGAACCGCACCATGGGGGGCATTGGCCCGCCGCTTGCCTGCCATTTGGCATGTTCCCGCAGGTACTGCGGGCGCAATCTTCCGTGCACATCCCCCGAATCGTGGCGCAAGCCGGTTGAAACGGCCACAAAACTGAGTGCGGGTGCAAACGCATCCAGCCGTTCGTAGGTGGCATAGGGTTCTTTCTGGATCGTGTTTTGCAATAATTTGCCGCGGTAATCTACATACGCCAGACCGCCAAAGAGCGGGACGTAGCGATCGGCGTACCCGGCTGTGATGCCCAGCTCCCTGGCTTCAACCCGCTGGGCCAGCTCTGAAAGTACATAATCATTATGAATGTGGCGGTTCAGGTCATACTGCTCACGCAGCGCAGCCAGGGTCAAAAGTACCAATAACGATGAACCGCCCATGCCGCTCTGACGTGGAACGTCACTACGAACCTTGAGCGAGAAACCATTTTCGCTCAATTTTTGAAGAAATTCTGGGCTGTAAACCGACAAACGGTTGATCGCCCCTTTCAAGAGGTCGTATTCACCGTTGTAGGCCAGCGGCAGGTCGGCAGCAGCATGCGGAAAATGCGCGGGGACTGTCAGAGCATCAGTCTGTTCCAGGATGATCTCGTTCGCAGATTCGATGCTGGCATGCGCGCGGATCTCGATGGCGGCAGACAGCACGCCAAAATCGCCCTCATTGGCATCGCCTGGGTTGCCGAGGATATTGATTCGCCCGGGGATATTGAGTCGAATTTTCATGGTTTTATCGATAACTGGCAGTGACCGGGGTCACTGCTGCGAAGGTTCTTCCCCGGCATCCGGTGGAAGCAGTTCCGCGATCACCCTTTCTACAATTTCAGCTGGTTCAAGCGCAGCATTCAGTGTTAGAGCATCTACTGGTTCTTCCAACGCCATAAAATGGCTGCTGCGCGGTTGCATCCGCTGCAGTAGCATAGTCTGACTGTTCTTCAGGTAGACAAACCTCACGCGGGTGGGGTCATCTAACAGCTGCTGCCGGTATTTCTGTTTCAACGCTGAACAGGCAAGCCCTGCCAGCTGGTTAGTCTGTAGTGCACCTGTGGCAAGCTTTGCGAGCGCTGAAAACCAGGCAGACCTGTCTTCATCGGTCAGTGGGGCGCCCTGGCTTATCCCGGCGATATTTTCTGCGGGGTGAAAATTATCAGCATCGTAAAATGACCAGGCCAACTTGCCGGTCAGCTTATTTGCGACGGTGGCTTTACCACAACCTGAGACACCCATGCTGATCATCACCATACTGAACTCAATTCAAGGTTGAAGAAATTAACGGTTCCAGGGTGCGCTGCACGGAATACAAACGGCGATAAAGTCCATCCTTGATTTTCAGCAGTTCCGTGTGTGTGCCAACTTCGCGGATGGTCTTTTCGTCCAGCACGATGATTTTGTCAGCACTGCGCACCGTGGAAAGCCGGTGTGCAATGATAATGGTCGTGCGTCCTTTCATCAATCTCTCCAGGGCTTGCTGGATAAGCAGTTCGGTTTCTGTATCTACCGACGATGTGGCTTCATCCAGGATTAATATCGGCGCATTTTTTAATACAGCCCGGGCGATTGAGATGCGTTGTTTTTGACCTCCGGATAGTTTCACACCGCGCTCGCCGATCATGGTATCGTAACCTTCGGGCATCTGTTCAATAAAAGCGTGCGCGTTGGCGGTCTGTGCGGCGGCCACCATTTCGGCATCGCTGGCACCCGGACGTCCAAACAGGATGTTCTCGCGGATGCTGCCATAAAACAGGAATACATCCTGCAGCACAATGCTGATTTGCTGCCTGAGGCTGTCCAGTGTGTAGTCGCGAATATTTTGCCCGTCCAGGGTGATTGTGCCTGCGGATACATCATAAAAGCGTGGGATCAGGCTGACGAGCGTGGATTTTCCGACGCCGGTTGGTCCGACCAGGGCAACAACCGAACGTGCCGGAATATCCAGGCTGACATTCTCCAAAACAAGGTTATCCGGAGTGTAAGCGAAGCTGACATCTCTCAGGTTGATTTCACCGCGCGCCCGGCCAGATATCACCAATGCTCCCGGAACAGTGTGAGGCTCTTCATCCTCTGCCAGCAGCCCAGCCACCCGGTCGGCGCCTGCCAGCGAGCTCTGGATGGCTTCCCAGGCGCTCGACAGGTTGCGTACCGGGGTATAAAACATTTCCAGGTATAGAAAAAAAGCGACCAGGTCTGAGATCGGCAGGATGCCTTGCAGGGCCAGCTGTCCGCCAAAATAGATCACAATTAATGTACCCAGTGATGATGTGAAATCCACGAATGGCTGGAAGGTTGCCATCAGTTTGAGCGCGCGCAGGTTGGATCTGTAATAGCTGTCGATGCGCTGGTCGATGCGCACGGCTTCTTCGTTCTCACGTGTAAACGCTTTGATCTCGCGGATGCCGGACAGGTTATCGTTCAGCATGGCGTTGAGATCGCCCAATTCTTTCTGCCGGTTTCGAAAGGCCGGGCGCACGCGCTTGGCGTAGATTTGCAATGAAAACAAGACCAGCGGGATCGGGATGGTGCTGAGCAGGGTCAGCTTCCAATTCAGGCTCAAGAGCACGACCGTGACGCCGACAAATGTGATCACATTGACGATGATATCGGGTAGGGCATGCGCGATCAATTGCTCAAACAGGTCGGTGTCATTGATGACATGTGACATTAACTGCCCGATCTGTTTATCTTCATAATAGCGCAGAGACAGCCGTTGCAAATGTTCATAAATATATTTGCGCACATCAGCAACCACACCCCAGCCCGCCAGGTGGGCCAGGTAGGAACGTAAAAATTGCAGACCGGCACGCGCCACAAAGACAATCAACACGATCACAGTCAGTTGTGTCACCAGGCCCATGACGGCGAGATTTGCGCCAGGCGCCGTGACTGCGCTCACCAGGACCTTGACTATCCACGGAATCAGCAGCTGTGCTGCCACCAGCAGCAGCATACTGCTGGCAGTCACAGAAAGGGCCAGCTTGTACTTTTTGGCGTATGTAAAAATTAGCTGAAAAGGTTTCAAAATTAGCTCCAATAAATGCTTAATATTCTGCTGATTATACTTCCCAGTCTGGCTCAAGCCGAAGCCTAACTCTGGTAAACTTGTTATCAAACCTGTTGGTTACTGACCATCCGGATTTGGGTTGCGAATGATATCCGATGATTGGGTTGGATGCTGTTAGTTTTTCATTCCCATGCCAATCCAGGCCACCCAATTGGGAGTAACTGCTGTTGTTTTAGGATTGGAATTAAATTTATTGTTCTTGTTTACCTGGTGAGAATATTTATGTGGAATTCAAAGCTGTACCGGCAAGTACGCAGCCGCATGGGAATGCTTACAACAGGCGGTGAGTGGGCCGTGGCGCTGCCAGGCGAAAGCCGTCGAAACCTGTCAATGTTCTGGTTTGACGGTTTATTTGCCGCTGCCAGCGATACCATCCCAATTAATTATTTAACCCTCTACTTGCTGGCCCTCGGCGCAACCAGTTCGCAGGTTGGTTTGTATACAGCCCTGACCAGCCTGGCAGCTGCGGCTTGCCTGCTGCCAGGCGCGCTGCTGGTGGAACGCTTTGGACACCGCAAAGAGATTACTGTCTGGTTTGGAGGCATGCTGGCGCGCATTGCGCTGCTGCTGCTGGCTCTGCTGCCCTTCGGTTTTAGTGGTCAAACACTCATCTGGGTTGTGATCCTGCTAACCGTGGTACGCAGCGCAGTCGGGAACCTGGCTTTCCCGGCCTGGATGTCTATTACTGGCGATCTTGTGCCCATGGCCGGGCGCGGACGATATTTTGGAGCACGCAACCTGGTTATGGTGGTCGCCGGCATCATTATGACCTACCTTGTGGGTGAATTTATCACCCGGGTTGGCTCTCCTCAGGGTTACCAGATATCCCTGGTGCTGGCTTTTGTTGTTGGTATGCTCTCCACGTATTTCTTTTCACGCATCAAGGATCATAAGGCCGAACAACCGGTTCAAAGTTCCCTATCAGTTTCTCTGCCGGAAATCTGGAAAGATTTACGCGCATCACCAGTCTTCCTCTCGTTTTGTTTGGCATCTGCGCTCTGGAATTTTTTCATCAATGTCGCCGGACCGTTTTTTAATGTCTACATGGTCCAGAATTTGAAATTTACTGCGGCCATGGTGGGCCTTGCGGCAGTCTCTACGAATGTTTCGAAAATATTCATCCAGCGAAAGGTTGGCGAACTATCTGACCGGTGGGGTCCCGGAAAAGTACAGATGGTTTGTATGTTTTTAATCCCGATTCTGCCCCTGATCTGGATATTTGTCACTCGCTTGTGGCATGTCGTGGTATTAAATATTTTGGCCGGTGTCTTGTGGGGCGCATTTGAATTGGTATCGTTTAATTTTCTGCTTCAATTAACGCCCGATCTGCAGCGGGCGCGTTACTCCGCCATTTTTCAAATTGTTGTAACGGTGGCACTTGGAGCAGGGGCTGTCTTGGGCAGCAGCATCATCCTGTGGTTGGGTTATACCTGGTTGTTTCTGGTCTCTGCGATCGGACGGATTGTGGCAGCCCTATTCTTTGTAAGGTTGATCCGCAGCCTTACGAGACAGGGTCCTGATAGCCGGATCAATACGGTGGGCTCATCCCAGGTCTAATAACAGCTTGGGACCATGAAAATTCGAGTTTTTTCTGACCGGCCCCTCGGCTTTGCTTTCCGCCAACCTGATTTTTGCTGCGCGGCGAGTGCTAACCAATGGTTTGCCCGGCATCGGGATTGTTGAAGCGCGATTTTCGCTTTAGCACCCACAAAAACCTCTTTTTCCCTGTGCCAGGGAGCCAACTTTGTAGTGTGGCTTGTCTCGTGTGTTATTATAAATTCGGATAATCGCAAAGATTAAGGTTGGGTATAGAAAACCTGGTGATAAAATCTCCAAAATGAATCATTATGACTTTTGTGTACCCTGGTGTTGGGAATTTGACGCTGATTTTGTGCGCCTGCTCGAATCTGCCTGTCAGGCGCTGGGCATGTCTGTTCTGCAAGTTACCCCAGAATCTCTGAGCGCAGTGCTTTCCGAGTTGGAAGCCGGGCGGCTCAGGTTCTCTGCCTTTCTTGATCGGACCGAGCATGAAGCACCCTACGGACCGGTTCAAAAATGGGCAAAAGAAAATATGGCTTATCAGATCAATCCAAAAGACGTGGCCGATTGGGCTGAAGACAAGGCCACCATGCACGTTGAGTTGATCAGCGCCGGGCTGTTTACTCCCTTTACGATCATTCTGCCTCCTTGCAGTGAACAACCTTATCTTCCGGCCATCGATCTCAGTAATTTAGGTGGTGACTTCGTGATCAAACCAAGTTACGGTGGCGGCGGCCAGGGTGTTGTTATGGCAGCCACCTCTTTCGAACAGGTCATGACCCAGCGCACAGAATTTCCCCACTTGAAGTATTTGTTGCAAAAAACCATCACCCCACAGAAACTGAATGGGCGCGACGCGTGGTTCCGGGTCATTTACTGTGATGGCCAACTTTACCCATGTTGGTGGGATACCAATACGCATATCTATCAGTGCATAAGCACTCAAGATGAAACCGATTTTGGGCTGGACATGCTTCGCGACATCACTGCGCGCATCGCGGTTTTGTGCCGTTTGGGTTTTTTCTCGACCGAAATTGCTTTTAGTTCAGAGCAGCAGTGGGTGGTCATCGATTATGTTAATGATCAGATTGATATGCGGCTCCAATCCAGAGCCCTGGATGGTGTTCCTGACACAGTCGTGGAAAAGATTTGCCAGAGCCTGGCCTCGATGATCAAAAGACAAAGTTGAAGAATTGGTTGGCTTTTCAAAGTTTCACGCTGATAGTACTATTTCCTTGGGCGGGTTGGCGTGCTAGAATATATTGTAGTAATTTGCCACTATTTATTAAATAAAACAGGGAGGCTGTTATGCCGGATTTTAGACGTGCCCCAAAGTTAATAATGGCTCCGAAGGTGTTGGCAATTGATTTCCGCCCATCTGCCGTACCAGATGCCTGGTTTCGCTGCCAGATCCTGATCGAGCAATACATCGCTGCCATGCGGCAGGCAAGTAAAAATATGCTGGTTTACCAGCTGGTAAACACGCTGCATGTGGCGAAATACCCGCTGCTGTTGGATGGCCGCCAATATAATAATTTGACCTGGGCCCAGGCCAGGTCCGATGATACCAAGGCCTTCCGTGACCCGCATGGGAATTATATGCTGGCAGATTATCAGCGCATCATTCAGGATTTCAATCTCGTCCAGCAGGTGATTGACTATCAAATCGACGAAGTCTGGATGTTCGGCGGCCCGTATTTCGGCTTTTATGAAAGCCGCATGGTCGGGGAATCAGCCTTCTGGTGCAATGGTCCGGGCATTGAAGCCAACTGCCGCCGTTTCGTGATCATGGGTTACAACTATGAACGCAGTGTCAAAGAGATGGTGCATGATTTTGGCCATCGTGCCGAGAGCATCCTTTCCCGGCAGTTTGGCTCGCAAAGTTACCTGCAACTATTGTATTCAGCGCAGCCGCCAGTCAGCGCGGCCATGCCAATTCCAAAGAATGACTTTGAACGCTTTCTATTAACGAATGGCAGCGTTCATCGAAAACCAGGTGGTGAAGACTATGGACAGGATGAAACTGCCTGGGTGACTGCCATGAAACCAGCCTGGTTTCCGCTGACCGTGGACCCAAACAAAGCGAAATAGAGTCAGAAACTTGTTTTTTGGTTCTACTCGCCGGCATCCAGATGCGGATATTAACCAGCGTACCCACTAAAAATTATTCTCCTCTATCTGGAAGTGTTCCATCTGCCGGATTTGCTCAAGCATGCCTTCTATGCTTAATAGCGTTGGCTCCCCCCGTACAGGGTGCCTTGTGAGTGTACAGGGATAATGAGGTTTTTTGTGGATATTTGGAGCGTGATTTCCGCTCCCAATATCCACTTACCGCGCAGTAAAAATCAGCATGGCGAAAAGCAAAAACCTGGTTAGCAGTGAGTAAAAGCGTATTTTTTAATGGTATGTCATTTGATTGAGGTTTGATGAATAGTAAAAGAATAGTCCTATTGCTGGTCAGTACAGGTTTTTGGTTGCATGCCTGTGCCACAACAGAAATCGAATCCCGCCTGACAGTTGCTCCACCTGATGCCACTGAACAAAATACTCAAACACTGCCAGCCAGCCCGGCGCCCACTGCAACCCGAACACCCGATCCGAGCCCTACCCTGGCTGAACCCCTAACCCCCACACCCACAGCACTTCCCAGTGCCACCATCACCCCGCAGCCAACCGCCAGCCCGATTCCAACATCTGCCATCTTGCGCGGGGTTGTCATTCCTGATAAGGTCAGCTGCCGGTACGGCCCTGGGGCCATGTATCTGTATCTTTATGGACTGGTCAAAACGGCCACCCAGGATATTATTGGACGCACAGATAGCGGGAACTGGGTTCTGACGCGCTCTCATGGCGACGACAAGGCCTGTTGGATAAAAACTGAATTTCTAGAATTGAACGGCGACGTGCTGAGCGTTGAGATGGTCTATCCGGATAAATTTCGCATACCTCAATCCAACCAGGGCTACCGGCTACCCTGGGATGTAGTTGCCCTGCGTAAAGGGGAAGCCGTTACAATTTCCTGGCAGAGCGAAGCGCTGCGCCCAGGTGATGAAGAAAGTGCCACCAGTGTTCTTTATGTCGTTGAAACCTGGGTTTGCAAGGATGGCCAACTCTGGTTTACACCCATCGGGGCCTATGCCCCGCAAGTAACCGTCACAGATCAGCCTGGCTGTAAAGAGCCATCCCATGGCCGGGTTTTCTTCTCTGAAAAGCATGGCTATACCGGTCCGACAGAGATCCTTTGGCCGCCGGCTGAGTGATTGAATAGCCCCAGGATAGAAAGATTTTTTAATGTTAACCAGACTGCAGAAAATATATTTTGAATTTCCAAGTAAGTTTTGGATTATTGTTACCGTTTCATTTATCGATGGAATCGGCGGGACGCTGTTATTCCCATTTTTCGCTTTGTATATTACCCAAAAGTTCGGCGTGGGCATGACAACTGCCGGGATTATCCTGGGGATATTTTCGTTCTTTGGTTTGGTGGGCAGCATGCTGGGAGGTGCGCTGACCGATCGATTCGGACGACGGCGTTTGATCCTGTTTGGGTTGGTTTTCAGCGCCTTGAGCACACTTTTGCTCGGTTTCGTCAATAACCTGGCCATGCTTTACCCGCTTTCCGTGGTGATTGGTCTGTTGACCAATATTGCTGGGCCAGCTCACGGCGCGATGGTCGCAGATATCCTGCCTGAGAAAAAACGTCAGGAGGGTTTTGGAGTTTTACGTATTGCTGGTAATATGGCCTGGATCATCGGCCCATCGATCGGTGGGCTGATGGCTTCCAGATCCTTTTTTCTGCTTTTTGTCTGTGATGCGGTTATCAGCTGTATTGTGGCAGTCCTGTTCTACCTGCTGATGCCCGAAACTCAGCCTGAAGCGGTCCAAGCCAGTGAGCAAGGCCAAACCCTGGCCCAAACAGCTGCTGGTTATATTACGGTCCTACGGGATCATGCTTTTAGTGCTTTTATTGTCGCCTCGGTCCTCATGGGATTGGTCTACCTGCAAATGTACAATTCTCTTTCAGTCTTTCTGCGAGACAACCATGGTATCAATCCACAGGGCTACGGTTTTTTATTGACATCCAGCGCGATTACAGTAATTTTGTTCCAATTTAGCGTTACGCGCCTGGTAAAAAAACGTCCGCCATTCCTGGTGATGTCCCTGGGAACCTTGTTTTACATGGTCGGGTTCAGTATGTTCGGTTTTGTAACGGCTTACTGGCTTTTTGCCCTGGCGATCGTTGTCGTTACCTTTGGCGAAATGCTGATCATGCCCACTTCGCAAGCGCTGACCGCGAATTTTGCGCCCGAAGAAATGCGTGGGCGTTACATGGCGGTCTATGGGCTTTCCTGGTCACTCCCGTCCATCATCGGTCCGGGTGCTGCCGGCATCATCCTGGATCATTTCAACCCCAATTTACTCTGGTATATCGGCGGTGGACTGTGCGCCTTATCTGCCCTGTCCTATTATGCCCTGCACTTGCGCCTTGGAATGCAGCCGCGTTTTCTTCCAAAGGATGCTGAGCCTGAAGCGCTGCTTGAAATAGGGAAGAGTTATCTCTTTTGGGGTCTTTGATGTGTTTGTCGTATCTGAAAAACATCTGCGGTTTATTTCCAAATTTGGTAAGCGGATAACCTTCACCATATCAAAAAAACACTGGTTTTTAGCAACTGTCCCATCCTTCAATGCAATGTAAAATTGGTGTGTTTCTGTTCTGTATAACTGACAACCATTTCAAATATCAAGGGTTATTTCAGGTATACTCGTCGAAAAAACAAGGGAGATCACATGAAGAAAAGAATCCGAAAAGCCCCACGCCCAGCAATCCTGGGACGCCGGGGAAAATTTGTTCTTGGGGGAATTGCGGCGTTGTTTGTGTTGGGATTGGCGGCAATGTTCACCGGCACCCAGCTCGAAAACCACAATAGCTTCTGTGCTTCCTGCCATACTGAAGGCGAACAAACTTTTTATACACAGTCGCTGGCAGCTTCTGCAGTTGATCTGGCGAGTTTTCATGAACTGAAAGATTCATCACGTTGTATTGATTGCCATACCGGGCCAGGTGTTATTGGGCGCTTCAATGGGCTGCTGGCAGGCGCTTCGGACCTAGTTTCGTTTGCGAGTGGAAAATACCCGGTGCCGGCCGTGCAGGAAGTGCCCATCCCAGATGCCAATTGCCTGAAGTGTCACGCCAACATTGCCCAAAAGCAGGATATGAACAACCACTTCCATGTGTTCTTATCCAAATGGCAGAATACTGATCCAACTGCTGCCACCTGCGTCAGCTGCCATAATGGACATAATACCAATGGCGATGGCAAAATTGGTTTCTTAAACGCCAAGGATACTACGGTTATTTGTCAAAAGTGTCATGCGGTATCAGGCGAAGGCTAATCCCTGAATTACACAAAACTTCCTCGTCCAGCCTGGACGAGGAAGTTTTATTTTAATTAAATGTACCTGCTCCTGGGCTCATTGGCTTCATCAAAACCAGCCTGATTTATGCACGGACGCAAAAAAACGGTTCTACCCAGAGTAGTGGTGGAAAAATATTAATTTGCGCTGCCTGTGGCTTGTGCTTAACACGCACAGGGTTTGCAGGGACGATTGTGGGTGTTTTTTATCACGAATAAGTGCCGAATGGACGAATGACACCCAGTTTCTTTGGAAAAATCGCGCGCAAAAACGCTCCCACTTAAAACCTGGTTCTACTGGTTTATAGAGAATTTCATAAATATCGTTGACTCTATTTCTACATGCAGGCCTGGTTTGGCTTACCAATTCTTGATCAGGGCTGCTGCTAAGGCAGCGCGTTCTGGCAGGCTGCGCGTGAAGATATACTCACGTTCCGAGTGTAGTCCCTCGCCGTAGGTGCCAAGCCCGTCCAGGACAGGGATGCCGAGCGGTGCCACAAAGTTCCCATCCGAGCCGCCGCCGGAGCCGCCGGCGACGATCTGCAATCCGATCCCGTCCGCAATCTTGCTGGCTTTTGCAAAAGTGGCTTTCATCAAAGCATCATTTGGCATGGGTGGCCTATTTAAGCCGCCACTGATTTCCAGGCTGGTATCAAGACCGACAGGTTTGAGCGCCTGCATGGCCTGCCCAATCCTATCCGCCTCTGCGGGAATCAGTATGCGGAAATCGACCTCAGCCATGGCTTCTTCCGGGACGACGTTGCTGACCGTGCCGCCCTTGATCACGCCCACATTCAGGGTGGTTCCTTTTTCATAATCTGTCATTTTTTGAATAGCGAGTACCTGGTGCGCCAATTCTTCGATGGCATTGCGCCCTTCCTGATGCGCGCCACCCGCGTGGGCGGCGCGTCCTCTTACCTTTACCAGAAACTCGCCCACACCTTTGCGCCAGGTCTTGAGTGCGCCATCCACAAGGCCAGATTCCATCACCAGTACCAGCGCGGCATCCCGCGCCAGATCCTCGATTAGAGCCTGGGATGTGCCGCTCCCGATCTCTTCGTCAGATGTGATCAGGATGGTGACGGGACGGGTTAGTTCGCCAGCAGCTTGCAAAGCGGCAACCGCGGTCAACGAGATTACTATGCCGCCTTTCATATCCAGTACACCGGGGCCAAAGATGCGCTCGTCTTTTTCATAAAATGGCATGCGCTCAAGTGTGCCCAGCGGGAAGACAGTATCCATGTGGTGCATCAGTAAGATACCACCCGTACCTGAACCCCAGCGCGCAACCAGGTGATTGCCTGTGACGGCGTTTGTTACAATCTCAACTTGCGCGCCTCTCTGCCGGCATTCGTCCGCCAGAGCTGCTCCAACTTTATCGACTGCAGCCTTGTCGTGGGATGGTGACTCGATCTCCACCAGCTTTTTCAAAAGAGCGATCATTTCAGGTTTTTTTGCTTCAAAATCGTACATCATTGCCTCCACGAAAAGATTTCATCAGATAGTTTATTATTTACGCTTGGCCTTCAGCCGTTCACGTCCAAGCCGCATTCGCTTCTCAATCCAGCCTGCGAATGGCTCTGGCGGTAGGTAATCTACCAACGGCCATGGTTCCAATCCGCGGGATTGTAACACCAGGTTAGCTGCTTTGATACCCGTGCCGCAGGCGCGTTCAATGAAAAATGATGGCAGCCGGTCGCGCACCCAATCTCCGGCACAATATAACCCTGCCCAGGGGCTGCTGACACCCGGGTGTTTTTCCGACGGCCCCAGGCTGGGCAGTGTGTGCACCGCCGCATTGTGCTGCAAATGCTGATGAATAAGATGCCCTCGTAACTCTGGGTAACTCCGGTATAAATCCGAGATTACCTGTGTCAGCAGCAGCGCATCTGGTTGGGCCAGGGTCTCAGCTGGTCCATAAATATGTACTTCCACAGCTGAACCACTACTGGCTTTGTGCCACTGCCGGTATTGAGAGTAAATCCGTTCAAGCCAGAAAAAATTATGCATCACAAAGTCGCCGGTAAACATGCCGCTCTCCGGACCAGGCTTGGGAGAGCGCTCGAACCACAGGCGTACGATCGCATTTGGCAGACTGCGCGGAAAATACAGGTCGTTTGGACCGAAACTGTTTTGGATAATCTTCTCGGCTGCGGCGGAATCAACTGCCAGGATAACGCTGCTGGCACTGAAGGTTTCATCAGTGCAGGTGACCGTCCACGCGCTTGCGCCGGCTTTCAGGCTTTCCACCCGTTTGCCAGTCAGGATCTGCCCGCCCAGCGCACGGATGCGTTCCGCCAATGGTTCGATGACCGCTGTGCCGCCGTCGTCTGGCAGGTAGGAGAATGCCCACGAATCCCGCCGCAAGCTGGTGTAAAATCGCAAAAAAGCCAGAAAGCCCGCCAGTGGGATCTCATTTGAATGAGTGGATAGACCGTTGCGCGCCAGGCCGGTAAAAAATGCCCGCAGAGCTGGCGACCACTTGCCGATATATTCGCCCAGTGTTTGGCCATCCAGGGGTTGGTCTTCGCCAAATGGATCTACCCCCACTGACATGATCAGGATTGACCAGGTATGGAATAGTTTCAGCCAGTCGCGCACATCGATCGTGAATAAAAAGCTGGGGCGTAGAAAGAGCTGTAAATAATGAAGCGGAGCAGGGAATAAACTGTGCCGAATGGCGGTTCCTACCGCGGCCGAGCGCACCCCTGATTTGTCGCGGTAAATCCACAATTCTTCCTGGGCCGGCACAAATACCGGGCGTAAATTGTGACGCGCCAGCATGGCCTGAAAATTACGATAAGGTGACCAGATCCCGTGGACACCGTGTTCCAGCCGAAATTTCCAGCCATTCACACTGATTTCTTCAGCCCCTGCCAGCCGCCCGCCAAGAAAGCGCTCATCGGCCTCCAATACCAGTGGTTTACATCCACGTTCGGCCAGATGGAGTGCGGCGCTGAGACCGGCAACGCCGGAACCTATGATGATTGTGTCTGCGGGCATGTTTTATATTCGCTTTTTGTGTGGGAGTGAATAGCTTCAGCGGCGGATCTGGGATTTGAAATCGAATTTTCGCGGTTGCGAATGATACCCTCGAATGTGAATGGCAGGTTTCCATCTGACCGGTAATATCATCCGGGCGCGTAAGTAATTAATCTTCCGGAACGGCTGGCCGGATACCGCAACCATTCATATATCAGTGCCAGGGGTTGTGCCTGCATGAGCGAAGGTTCGGCGTGGCATTGTTGGAAGCAGCTGTGGCAAGTGCGAGGTGGTTGTCCATATATTTTATTGGCGGCATCCCAAGCCTCGGCCCAGCTGCCGGTTTCCAATAAATTAACCGGTCGTCCGCCCTGACCGTTTTCGGCTTTTTCCAGGGGCCGGCATGGGTAACACAGCTCGCCGTTCGGGTAAATCCGGGGCACCAGGGTTGGGAGGCAGTCATAGGGTTGAAAGGCTGCCAGAGTGCGCAGATAGGCATCGCTGCCGAAAATTGGTGCCCCGGCCTGTTTGTAGAGTAGTAATTTTTCGATCAAAGCCCGGTAATGTGGGGAAACCGTCAACTCGTAACGCGGCCAATTATTGACCGCCTGGGGCGAGAAGGAAACCAACAGCCGCTGTTGTTTGCAAAATTCGATCAGGTCTTCAGCGGTTGAAAGGGTCTCTGGCGTCAGCACGGCATTGATGATCATGCGGTAGCCGTAGCGGGTTTGCAATCCCGCGCAGCGTATCACGTTTTCGATGATGGCCTGTGCCTGAGCCGGCAGGATCCCCGTAGTTTGAGATAAAAGCTGTGGGTCAATACTATCGAGGCTGACGATCAGGCGGTCAACCATAGCCAGCGCGTTTTCATGCTTGTGCAGCAGAAAGCCATTCGAGATCAGCGTCAATTCCCGAAACTTTAGATCTTTTTTTGCCAGCAGGATGATCCGGTCAATATCCGGATGCGTAAGCGGTTCGCCGCCGGTCAGCATCAGCGTATCCACACCCGCGCGGATAACACCCAGGATCTTGTTGACCTGCTCGAACGGCAGTGCAGGCTGTTTCTGCGAATTGCGGCGCGCACCAAAATCCTCGCAGTAAACACAGTTCAGGTTGCATTGTTCAGTTAAATAATAGATCGCTGCCTGTGGCTGCAGGTGCCGGTTCGCGCGGGCAAGTTTGAGCAGATTGAGCTGGGTGGTGAGCATCTTGCAATTATACTCTCAGCGTTTAATATGTTGCTTCACGTTTATAATGACCCCATGTCATTTGTGCGCGTTGCTGTAAATGTTCCCGCTGTCAGTGGGGAGTTTGATTATGACCTGCCACCTGAAATGGATGGGCGGGTCGGCCCCGGTCACTTGCTGCGCGTACCATTTGGGGCGCAGATGGTACAGGCTGTCGTCCTTGAAATCATCGCTCAACCTGCCGTGAGCCAGACCAAAACTGTGCAGGAATTGCTCGATCCCATGCCAGTGCTGACCCAGGCTCAGATTGAATTGGCGCGCCAGCTTTCTGCTCATACGCTTAACTCACTGGCCTCCATGGTCGAAATGATGCTTCCGCCGGGTCTTTCACAGCATGCGGATGTGCTTTACAGCCTTTCTGAATACGGTACTACTACTGGGCGGGTGCAGGTGACCCTTGAAATACAGAAACGCCTGGTGGCGCTGCTGGAAGCCCGTGGTCCCCTGCGTGGACGGCAAATAGATCGCCATTTTCAGCATGTAGACTGGCGCAAATCGGCCCAGGTCTTGCTGCGCCAGAAGATCATGCAGCAGCAATCGATCCTTCCACCTCCCAGTGTTCGCCCTAAATTCATCCGGACTGCGCAGTTGGCTGTCACGCCAGAACAGGCTGAAGCGGCCATGCCCTCGCTCGGAAAGACAGCCTCCACATTGGATCGCCGCCAGAAGGCCCTGCGCTTTCTGGTTCACGAGCCTGATGCAGTGGCTGTAACCTGGGTCTATGCTGAATCAGGCTGTAACCTGGCAGATTTACAGGAATTGGCCGAAAGAGAATTGATCGTTTTATTGGAAAGTGAGATTTTTCGTGACCCGCTGGATCAGTTTGGCAGCGGAAATGCGCAGGCCCTTGGGTTGGGAAAAACTGACCTGCACCTGACACCTGAACAGGAATCAGCCCTGGCTGAAGTAATCCAACGTTTTCAGCCACGCCCGGTTGCTCCGGACGAATCACAGGCTGCCTTTCTGCTTTATGGCGTCACAGGCTCAGGAAAAACGGAAATATACTTGCAGGCCGCGGCCGAAGCCATCCGGTGCGGCAAAAGCGCCATCATCCTGGTCCCTGAAATTGCCATTACGCCCCAGATTGTGCGCCGTTTCCTGGCACACTTCCCCGGTCAGGTTGGACTGGTTCATAGTAAATTATCGGATGGCGAGCGTTATGATACCTGGCGCCGGGCGCGGGCAGGTCAACTAAAAGTCATCATTGGGCCACGTTCGGCCCTGTTTGCGCCTCTGCCCAATCCCGGGCTGATCGTGGTGGATGAATGCCATGACAGCTCCTATTTTCAATCTGATCCGCCGTTTTATCATGTTGTCTGGGCTGTTGAGCAGTATGCGCGTATATGTGGCGCGGTTTGTGTCCTGGGTAGTGCCACACCCTCGCTTGAATTGAGATATCGCAGTCTATTGAAAGGCTCTTCGGCAAAACAGATTGGTCTGCGCAGCCTGGAGTTGACGCGCCGGTTTCAAACCGGGGGCTCCGGTGGTCAGCTGGGAGAACTCCCGCCGGTTTCGATTGTCGATATGCGCGAAGAACTAAAGACCGGTAACCGCGGCATCTTTAGCCGTACGCTTGCAGAAGCATTGGCTGAAACACTGGAACGCGGCCAACAGGCCATCCTGTATCTTAACCGGCGCGGCACGGCTACTTATGTTTTTTGCCGCGACTGTGGGTATGTACTCAACTGTCCGCGCTGCGAATCAGCGCTGACCTATCATGTTGCCGTCCCGCTGCCCATGTCGGCAGACGCGCGCGGAAATCTCCCCGGTTTATTGTGCCATCGCTGTGCCTATACACGCCAGATGCCAACTTCCTGCCCTCAATGTAAGAGCTCCCAGATCCGCTCGTATGGCCTGGGCAGCGAGAAGGTTGAAAGCGAGGTGACGGCGCTTTTGCCGAAGGCCCGTGTTCTGCGTTGGGATTGGGAGACCACTCGTGAAAAGGATGCGCACGAAATGATCCTGATGCATTTTGCCAATCATCAGGCGGATGTGCTCGTTGGCACCCAAATGTTGGCCAAAGGGCTGGATTTGCCGCTGGTCACCCTGGTTGGGATTGTGCTGGCGGATGTTGGGCTGACTTTGCCCGATCCGTTTGCCGCCGAACGTTCCTTCCAACTCTTGACACAGGTGGCTGGCAGGGCCGGACGCTCTGAACTGGGCGGAAAGGTGATCATGCAGACCTTTATGCCTGAAAATCCTGTGATCCAGATGGCCGCTCAGCATGATTTCGAAGCATTTTACCGCTGGGAACTTGAAAACCGTCGCATCCTGGGCTATCCACCTTTTGCCCAGCTGCTCAGACTGGAATACCGTCATCGCAACAGCACCGAAGCTGAAATGCAAGCCCGCTACCTGGCTGATAAGCTAAAACTGGTCATGCAGGCCGGCCGGCATGACCAGACCAGCCTGATTGGACCCGTCCCATGCTTTTTCGCCCGGGTCAACGGGGACTATCGTTGGCAGTTGATTGTGCGCGGACCCAATCCGGCTTCGCTGCTCGAAGGTCGAATTCCGGATGGCTGGCGTGTTGAAGTTGGGCCGGTAAGTTTGCTATAATGTAGGATAGGCAGCGCCACCACCAGCACAGAGCCGATAAGCCCGGTACCTGATATTATTCGTTTGAGTTTTATATCCACTTGGCGATATTTTACTTATTAATGGTATGCTCAATCTTTGGATAATATTTTTTATGCAGCACAGTGTCGCAAGGACGAAGGTTCAGGCTGGTTTTGGAAATTCCACCTTGATCACGGCTTCTGTTTAGTTCTGGTTCGATCGGGTGAAGCTGCCTGAATTTAAAGTCGACTAATTTGAATACAGTACAAGGAGTATTAAAATGGAATCTTTTTCTCGCGGGTGGAAATTTTTAACCCAGGCCTGGAAAATGGCCACAAACGATAAAGATCTGCTCAAGCCATCAATCTATGCCATGCTGGTTGGATTTATCGTTTCGATGATTGGCATCATCCCGCTGGTTCTTTCAGTGTTGATCCTGGGCACAGATTCAAATTTTGCGCGCCTGGTTCTGGGCTTTTTCGGTGCGCTGCTGGTCTTCGCGCAATACGCAGTCACTTATATTTTCTCTGCTATGACGGTTAAGCTGATCTATGATTATCTAACTGATGGTGATGGGCGTATGGACCAGGCCTGGGAAATTGTCAAACGGGATTGGCTCGATATCCTGTCACTGGCGGCGGCTTCCACCCTGGTCAATATTATCAAGAACGCAGTCAGGGGCAATGGCAAGAACCGAAACTTTTTGCGCGAAGCAGTTGCCAACCTGATCGATACCGTCTGGACCGAGGCAACCTTCCTGGTTCTGCCGATCATGGTCATCGAGGATGAAAACCTTAAAGATGGTTTGAAGCGCGCTACTTTCATTGTCAAGAGCAACCTGTTACTGGTCGGCATCAGTGCAGTTGGGGTGCGCTGGGTGACCGGGCTGATCGGATTTATTTTCGGGGTTGTGGGTTTGTTGGTCGGCTTTGGGGTCGCTTTTCCGCTTATCTCAATTGCGGGCGCTTCGACACCCCTGGTTGTCCTGGCAGTTATCCTGGGCGTGCTTTTAGCTTCGGTCTTCTTTATGGCCGCCAATGTCATCAGTTCTTACACATCAACGGCTTACCATACCTGTTTGTATCTGTGGGCGCGTAATACCGAAAAAGCCGGGCAGGGCGTGCAGGCCAGCATCCCCGCTCCGCTCGCAGCAGTCCTGGGACGATAGCATGGAACCTAAAACCAACCTTTCGCCTCGCCGTATTTTCCTGACTTGGGAAGATGTGGATCGCTTAATTGATAAGCTTGTCCCACAGTTGAACCGCGAATTCAATGCCATGGTCATCATCACTCGCGGCGGGTTGATCCCGGGCGGCATGATGGCCGAAGCCATGAATATCACTCATATTCTGACCGCGGCTGTCGATTTTCCGGCTGAAATGGAACGCAAAAGGCTTTTAATGGCCTGGCCTGAATTCATTCAGTTCCCATCCGAGGATAAACTTCGCGGGCGTTCGACCTTGATCGTTGACGATGTCTGGGGTTCAGGGCGTACGATTACCGCTGTAAAAAATAAAATCTCCGCAGCCGGGGGTTTCCCTGAAACCTGCGTGCTGCACTTCAACCCGTACCGCACGCTTTTTGGTTCGTCCAAACCGGATTACTTCGCAGATGTGACTGATGCGCGCATTATCTACCCTTGGGAGATTGCCCGGGGTGCAGATCGGGTCATGTTGGGCGAAGGCGATCGTTTGTAAAAACAAGCGGGGCAGGTCTCAAACCTGCCCCGCTTGTTTTACCAGGGATTCCCGCAAGCATCTATGCTTTGAAAACTGGGTATTTACTTTTACAATAAGCCTTCTTGCACCAGCAGCTCAGCGTTGTAAATAGAGCCTCCGGCTGCACCGCGAATAGTGTTATGGGAGAGTACCACAAATTTTAGGTGAAACAGGGGGTCTGGTCGTACCCGTCCGACGACCGTGGTCATGCCTTTGCCTGCCATACGGTCCAGGCGCGGCTGTGGGCGGTCGCTTTCAGTGCGTACAATGATAGCCGGGCGTGGCGCTGATGGCAAATCTCGGGCAATGCTGGGTGCCTGATATTCCGTCAGCGCTCGGATGGCAGCCTCGGGGGTGGTGGCTGCGCCAAATTCTACGCTGGCGCACACGATGTGCCCATCCACAACTGCCACCCGGTTAGTGTGTGCAGAAAAACGCATTTCCGCAAAATCAATCCCCTGGTCGCCCAGTTTCCCCAGCATTTTGCGTGGTTCCCATTCAACTTTGTCTTCCTCGCCACCAATATTAGGGATGACGTTATCGATGATATCGAGTGAAGGCACGCCCGGATAGCCCGCGCCAGAGAGCGCTTGCAGCGAAACCACAAAGGCGCGTTTAACCCCGAAGCTGTCATCCAACGCTTTCAGCGCTACAGTCAACCCGGTGCTGGTGCAGTTCGGGTTGGTCAGGATGCAGCCGCTCCAGCCGCGGTTCTTGCGCTGTTGGCGGATGAGCTGGATATGACTGGCGTTAACTTCCGGCAGCAGCAGCGGCACATCCGGCTCACGCCGGTAGGAAGAGGCATTCGAGCAGACTGCAAACCCTGCTCTGGCAAAATCAGGCTCCAATTCCTTGGCGAGATCGGCCGGCAGGGCTGAAAAGACGATCTTTGCGCCAGATACGGCCAGGGGCGTGGCTGGCACGAGGGTCATCTCGCGCGCCCATTCTGGCATCGGGTCAGAGAACACCCAGCGGCAGGCGTTGGCGTAGGTTTTGCCTTCGGAGCGGTCCGAAGCAGCCAGGGCCACAACCTTGAACCAGGGGTGACCGTCGAGCAGTGAAACAAAACGTTGTCCAACAGAGCCGGTGGCGCCGAGCACAGCAACGGGTATGGTTTGGTTCATATTTTGATCTCCTTTTTGCGCGTAGTCGTTCTCATAACTGCCATTCGAAAGAATAATGGATTATTTGAAGATCAATTCGTGCAAGGCTCGCACTGAGCGTTCGTCATGCCTGCTTTCTACAACCATGCTGATCGATACATCCGATGAACCGTGTGCAATCGCCAGCACATTGACATCGATATCGCCCAGTTTACTGAAGATCTGGCCCGGTACCCGCGGCGTGTTGCGTGTACCGGCACCGACCACCGTAATGATCGAGACATCCTGGGTGGCCCAGACCCGGTCAATATCATGGTCGGCCAGCTCAATAGCGAAAACCTTGTCCAGAGCAGCCAGAACCACTTCGGCCGCTTCACTCGGGATTGCAAAACAAATTGATTGTTCCGATGATGCCTGCGTGATCAGTGGGACGCTCGTGCCAGTGGATGCCACGGCCGCGAAGGTGCGCGCTGCCACGCCGGGGACACCCAGCATGCCGCGCCCTTCGACGGTGACCAGGCGCTGTTTGCGAATGGTTGTGACAGCCTTTATGACCTTATCGGCTGCGGATGACGGGTTGTTTTTACCATTTGTTACCAGTCGTGTGCCGGGGTGGGATGGGTTGAAGGTATTGCAAATGCGCAAACCGATGCCGGCTTCGACTACCGGTCGCACGGTTTTGGGGTGCAGCACCTTGGCGCCGTAATAAGCCAGCTCGGCGATTTCGGCATAGGTGATTTCTGGCAGGGTGCGCGCGTCTGGAACCATGCGCGGATCTGCGGTCATGACGCCATCCACATCCGTCCAGATCCAAACATCATTTGCCGGTAAGACTGCCCCCAGGATAGCCGCGGAATAATCACTCCCGCCGCGTCCAAGTGTCGTCACCACGCCTTCGGGAGTGGCGCCAATAAACCCTGTCACGACGGGGACGATACCATCATCCAGCAGAGGTTTGAGAACCGTGCGGGTGGCATAGGTGCTGGCGCCAAAATCAGGGTGGGCGTTTTGAAAGCTGTTATTGGTAACAATCAGCTCTGTCGATTCAACAAACTTGGCCTGCACACCGTGTGATTGGCAGACTGCCGCCAGCAGTCGGACACTCAGTCGTTCGCCCAGCGAAGCTACTGCGTCTAATGCACGTGGGCTGGCTTCGCCCAGCACAGCAATCGCGCGGCATAATGCCCCGAAGGTGGTGATCAGCTCGGCCATCTCCTGGTTAACCTGCGCTCGTAAAATCGGGTCACTGACCTGGGCTGCGCTGATCTCTTCATGCCGGGCCAGGAGGGCCAGCTCTGTGTCAATCAGCGGCTGCAGGTCGCCCCGCGCGGCGTGGGTGGCGCTATCAAGAAGGGCATTGGTGGCTCCCGAAATGGCTGAAGTCACCACCACCACGCGTCCCCATTCGGCACGCGCATCTTTCACGATTTGAGCAGCCTGGCTCATCGCCTGGGCCGATCCAACCGAAGTTCCGCCGAACTTCATCACGAGCGTTTGGGATGATTTATCCGCCATAAAGATTCTCCTTGAGAAAATTGGTGTCATTGAATGGTAGCATAAAAAAGCGCCCCACGTTTCCGTGGAGCGCTGATGTGCGGGTTAGCAGCCTGTGGCTGACTTTATCCCAACACCAAGACCCCACGGGTTTTCCGCGTGGTTGTGGTAGTCAGGGTAGTCAGCATGCTGCTAGAGAAAGATTTCATGTTGGTCGCATTTATATCATCGGGATGGGTGACTGTCAAGCACGGTTTTCAAGCGCTCAATCCCAATCCATTCATATCGTTGCGTTTATTTTGATTTGTAGACACGGTTGGCCACAGGTTGGGTCGGGTTTTTTGCGCCAATTAAACAAATGCTCGTTTGAGCTGACACAACGCGTATCATGCCTGGCCTGTCTGCCTGATCTGCCTGACTTGAGAATGTATTTGCGCCCTTGTCATTTATCGAAATTGTATTTCATCCTGCTGTGCGGTAGAATAGATTAGGATGAAAACCCGACCAATTTCGCAATCCGAGAAATTAAAGACCTTATCAGCCAATCCCTATTTTCAGGGCTTGAGCGAAGCTTCCCTTTTGGTGTTATCTAAAACGATGGAGCTGCAGTATTACAGCCGCGGTGAGGTGCTGTTCTGGGAAGGTGGTGTTTGTTCCGGTTTGTACATCATCGAGCATGGCAGTGTAAAACTATTTCGGACCTCAGCGCAAGGTCGCCAGCACATTGTCAGGATCATGGAAGAGGGCGAAACCTGCAATGAAGTGCCAGTCTTCGATGGTGGCACCAACCCGATCAACGTTGAAGCGCTCGATGACACTGACGTTTGGGTGGTGGAGGCAACCGCGGTTAGCGAGTTAATGAGCACGGATCCTGAGTTTGTGCATAAGATTATTCAAAACCTGGCCAGGATGATGCGCCGCCTTGTGAACATGGTCAGCGAGATGGCTTTTTACCAGGTCACCAATCGCCTGGCGCGTTTGATCGCCGAGATCCCTGCGGATGAGCTCAATGGAGAAGGGCCCAAACGTTGGACTCAGAATCAACTCGCATCCCGGTTGGGTACGGTGCGGGAGGTGGTTGCGCGTTCGCTCCATGAGTTGGAACGCAGCGGGGCGATCGAAATTGAGAGCCGCCGCATTACCATCAAGGATCCAAATGTGCTCGAGCAGTGGATTCAACCCTGGCATTGATTTTTATTTGCCGTGCGGTTAAATCAGGCTGGTGTTTCGAGAAAGTCGATCAGCCGGTGAGTAGATGGAAACCTTATTGAGAATAAACACAACCTCCAGCCGTTGCGCATTTATATGGCAGCTGCTGGAGGTTGTAGTAAACGGGGGCTAATTTGCTTATTTGGCCTGCTCGGCAGCCAGGGAGAGATTTTGCAAACCTTCCTGCAGTTCAGCAGTCGATGTCCAGCCAAAACCAATGCGCATGTAGCGGCGTTCCATTCCGAACCAGTGTCCGGGTCCGACGAATGTTTTGTATTTTTCATTTAATATTTTGTAAAAAGCTTCGATGTCCACGCCACTTGCAGACTTGATCCTTGGAAAGCAGACCACTCCACCGCTTGGTTGGACCCATTCAAAGATGGATTGGTTTTCAATCCATTGTTTGACAATTCCAAAATGGCGGCGGTTTTTTTCCAGAATGGCTGGCAGAATCTGGTTTTTTCTATTAAGCGCCTGGTATGCCACCTGTTCATCAATGATCGAATTGCAGATAAAAATCTGTTCTTTGGCCGCCAGAAAAGTTTCCTGGAGCTGTGGGTCCCGTGTGATGATCCAGCCGATCCTGATGCCTGGCAGACCATATGATTTGGACATGGATGTAACGCTGATGCAGTGCGCCCCAAGCCCGGCCGCCAGCGGAGTTGGGCCGGCGAAATTCATCTCGCGATAGGTTTCGTCAACCAGCAGGTTGCAGCCATGTTCTTTGGCCAGGGCCGCCGCGGCGCGCAGGTCTTCTGCGCTGAGGGTCATACCGGTCGGGTTGTGTGGGGTTGTCAGGCTGATCAGTTTCGTTTCTGGCCTGATCAAAGCTGCCAGGCGCTTGATGTCAAAGCGAAATCCGTCATCAAAGGCCAGGCTCATAAAATCAATTTTGCAACCGATGGCGGTTGGGGTTTCTATGTTTGTGGCGTAATTTGGGTGCATCACCACCATGTGGTCACCCTTTTCCAGCAGGGATGTTGCCACGATGAAAAGGGCAGCGGCCGCACTTTGTGTGACGATGACATCGCCGGCTTTGAGCGCCTGACCGCCATCATTTGCCGCGATCAGCTCACGTAATTCCGGTTTTCCCAGGTGGTCGGTATAAGCCAGAATAAGGTTGTTCAGATCCAGATCCAGCTCCAGGTCTGATAATTGCATATCGGCAACCGAGCTCTCCGTCAGGTTGCATTGGATGTTTCCATAACCAAACTGTTCAGGTGATTCCATTTCGATTGGCATTCTGCGGTATTTCATCAGAGGTCTCCTGTTGCAAAAATTTTACCAGGGCAGCCAGCACCTGGGGTGAGATCGGATTGGCCTGAATTCGATTTGCAGGCGTGCTTAGCGAATGATACGGGGGTCATACAGACGCCCCTTCCAGGTGACACCCTGCCCCGAAAGGACTTTCCAGGCGGATGTGAACATCATGGCCGCAAAGACACCTGCGCCCAGCGGTGTGGTCAGCGCGAACCAACCAGAGATACCCATTTGTCTGGCAACCCTGGCGCGATAATACAGGATTGTGCCCCAAACCAGCAGGGCCTGGGCGATAACTGTCAGGGCCATCCAACGCGACGAACTTTCCACGCCAGTCAACCATGCCACACCAAGCGCCGGCCATAGTGGCAGGAAAAGAGCGGCCATCAGCGCCAGAAAAGCGCCAAAACCGCCCAGAAACATCAAGCCTGGGCGGTCAGAAAGCCCTAGATAAATGTTCTTTGTCCAGCCTTCCCACATCTGTGGCAGGGATGTGTACATGCGAGTGCGGGCTACGCCGCGCCCATCGGCTACGATCAGCCGGTAGCCATTCCTTTTTACCTGTTCTGAGATCGCCTTATCTTCAACGATCAGGTTGCGCAGCTTTTTATGGCCACCGATGGCATCATAAACACTGCGTCTGATCAGGATGAACTGGCCATTGGCAATGGCGTCTGGGCTCGCCGGATCGTTGACCTTGTTGGGGGAAAATCCAACCGACAGGGCAGTCATCACCAGCGGCATAACAGTCTTCTCCCAGAATGAACCCAGGATTTGCTCCGTCATGATCGTGTATAGATCCGCGCCGGTTTGTTGGGCATTGGCCAGCGATGCTGAGAGCGCGTTTGGCGCTAGAAACGTATCGGCATCAATAAATAATAGCCACTCGCCCGTGGCGATCCGGGTTGCCTGGTAGAGTGCGTGTGGTTTTCCGGCCCAACCCAGGGGTAGTTCTACTCCACCGAGCACAACCAGGCGCGCATCGCGGGCCGAGATGCTCGCAAGAATAGCGGGTGTGGCATCCGTGGAGCGGTCATCCAGGACGATCACTTCAAAGGCTGGGTAATCCTGGGCTAAGAGCGCCTCCACGCAGCGGGTGATGTTTTTCTCCTCGTTGCGGGCGGGCACAATGATCGAAATAAATGCGCCAGTGGCAGGCGCTTTAACGGGCGGGGTCGAGATTTGCAGCCAGGCTTGATTGTGCAGCCAGTAAATAATCAGCAGAGCGCAGACGAAGATGATCGAAGACATTAATAAATAGAACATAAGTTTTTTCTTTTTGTTACATTACCTTTACGATTGAACCTCTGGGAGTTTTTTCCACTTCGATCCGGTTGGGGAAGGCTTCTTTTAACTCGTCCAGATGAGTGATGATCAGGATTTTTGCAAAATCGGTTTTTACCTGGTTGATGGCCTCAATCAGGCGCTGGCGGCCCTGGGTATCTTGTGAGCCGAAGCCTTCATCAATGACCAGGGTTTGCAGGCGCGCACCAGTGCGGCGCGCCAGGATCTCAGAGAGCGCCAGGCGGATTGCAAAATTGACCCGGAAGGCTTCACCACCCGAGAACATTTCGTAATCACGCGTCCCGACCCCATCACTGATTTGAATATCGAGCGTTTCTTTTAAATCATCGCGTTTTTTATCCTTAAATCCGGCCTGGGTCACAAAGCGCACGCTCATGCTGCTGTTGGAGAGCCGGTCGAGCAGCTCGTTGGCTTTTTCTTCAATCTGCGGCAGGGCCTGTTCGATCAAAAGCGCCGGGACCCCATCCTTGCCAAAGGCACGCTCAAGCGTCTTATGATTTTTGACCTGGATGGCCAGTCCTTCACGTTGCATTTCGAGACCGGTTTTCCGGATGCGCAGATCAGTCAAGACCTTCACTTTTTGTTGGGCAGCGCCAACTTCACGCGTCAGGATATTTTCACGCTCCACGGCATCCAGGAGTGTTCTCTCGGCTGCGTGTAAATCAGGCGTGCTGGCTTTCAGGTTTTCCAGTGCCGTTTGTTCGGCCGCCTGGTCCGTCCTGAGGGTCTCTTGTTCGGTTTCAATCGCTTGGATCTGGTTTTGGAGTTCCGCGAGTTCACGTTCGAGCGGAACCAGGGCCGCGCGGGCCGATTCCAGGTCACGCAGTTCCTTTTCTGAATCTCGTCCAGTTTGCTCGGCGCGCCGGATGTTGTCGTGGGCGGCAGCATCGTATCCAAGTGAGCGCAGGTGTTCATCGATGCTGGCTAACTTTGCGCGTTCATCCAGCGCAAAGTTAGCGCTTGTCAGGATGGTGTTTATTTCATCTAAACGTGGTTTGCCCTGGCTCGACCATTCTTCAACTGCGGACCGTAGATTGTTGATCTGTTCGCCCAGTTGGGCCGCGCGAGTGCCGTGTTGATTTCGTTCTGTTTCCAGGCCTTTCAGGTCATTCAGGGTTGCCTCGATCTCAAATACCTTCTCTTCGACTGTCTCAAAAATCGATTTTTCAGAGGAGGGCTTTACCCCAAGCGCTTTACCAATTGCCTGCAATTCACGATCGACCCGCGCCAAATTTTGCCGGGCTGGAGCGCAGAAGCTGGCGGTTTTCAAGGTTTCTCGAAGCTGGATCAGGTGCGGGGCATCTTTTTCATCCCAGGCAGAGACAGCCTCCCGATTGGTAAGGATGCGTTCATTGAGCTTGGTTACAGTGGTCAGGTGGAAAAGTTGATCTTTGTCAACCCGGCCAAAACCAGTGATTTCCTTTTCCAGTGCGACAATTTCCTTCAGCAGAGTTTCAAGATCAACCTTATTTTTCCGATATTGGTTGCCTTTTTCTTTGCCTTCGGTACGCAGGCTGTCGATCAGTTTCTGGCGGTCTTCGGCGTTGAGTGGCTGCCCGCAAAGCGGGCAAAGCGCGCCTTCAGTGCCTTCCAGCTTTTTTATGCGCTCATCCAGCGCTTCCATCTCAATTTTTAGACGTTCATTCCCGCTTTTAAGGACCAGGGATTCATCTTTTTCGGCCTGAGCTTGCTGTTCCAAAATTTTGCGTTGATTCAGCAGGCTTTCATCCTGGCTCAACTGCCCCTGGGCTTCATCCAGCTCAAGTTGTAATTTCTGGTACGCCCCTCGCTGGGTTTCGACTGATTCAGATTGTTTTTCGAGGGTCTTTAATTCCTGCTCAATCCTGGCATTTTCTGCGTTTATTTCTGTCAGTGGCGCCTGGCGCAGCTTGGCCTGTTCGCGGAAGCGCGCAATAATGGCTTGAGACTGTTCCAGCTGACTGCGAATCTTTAAGCGGGCTTCCAGTTCTGCGAGCGTATTCTGAACCAGGCTGTGTTCATTCTCAAGTTGGCCGATTTGCTGCAAGCGTCCCAGGCTGTCCTGCTCCCGTCGCATCAGGCCAGCGCGTTCTTGTTCCAGACGGGCCTGTTCCGCGCCAATCCTGGCCAATGGATCCTGGCGGATTTTCTCCTGTTCGCGGAATGTTTCGGCTAGTTTGTCCCATTCTTCCAGTTCCACACGCGCAGATTGCCAGGCCTTATAAGCGTTTTCCACGGCGGAAGCCCTGGAGACAATCTCGAGATACTGGCTGCGCTCAATTTTGCGGCTGGTTTGGCGTGCCAGGACTGTATTTAAATCAGTTGTTGTGCGTGTAATCTGTGATGCGAGCTTATCGACCAGCTCCTGCTGCCGTTTTAACATTTCCAGGGCCTGTTTGATGGTGGACATGACCATTTCCTGGGATTTGCGGGTTTCCATCAGGTGCGCCAGTTCGGTTTCCAATTCATTAAGCCGAGACTTGCGGGTAGGTTCTTCGGCCAGCTCGGTATTGATTTCTGCCAGGCGTCCATCCAGAGATGCGATCTCGCTTTCGATGTTTTTACGATTTTCGGCTGTGCGTTCGCGATAGATTTCCCAAAGTTCGAGGCCCAGGATACTGGCCAGGATGCGCTTTCGGTCGCTGGGACGCTGCTGCGTAAACTGATCGGCCTTTCCTTGCAAAAAGAAGGAGGCGTTGACAAAGGTATCGTAATCCAGGCGCAGGATCGATTCGATGCGTGCCTGTGTGCCCCGCAGCGTTGCGTCTGAGAGCACCCGTAGTTCGGCCCCATTCTGAATCTGGAATTCCAGTACACTGGATTTTCCGCGGGTCATTATGCGTTGAATGCGATAAACATTTTGCTCATATTCAAAAACGAAGGACACCTCAGCGCTTTCGCTCGCGCTGTTGATCAGCGTATCATCCCGTTTGCGTGCCTGTCCGAATAATACCCAGGTGATGGCATCCAGTAAGGATGATTTACCAGCCCCGTTCTGTCCTGAGATGCAGGCCAGTTCAAAGGTGGTAAAGTCGAGCTCAACCGGGTCGCGATATGAAAGGAAACCAGATAGTTTTAGGCGAAGTGGAATCATGCGGCTATTTTAACCTACGAATGTGTCTTCCCGGGTAATTCGACTTGCCCGGTGTCTTGACTGATGTTATCATAAGCATTGTGTATAACCTCGATGTTGCTGTAAGCCGCCGCCGTACAACTTTGCTCGCTATTATTCTGGCGACGATTCCTTGCTACTGTATTGGTTGGTTAGCCTGGACGCTTACTCCCCAAAAACAGACCCCCACACCCACCCCCACAATTACTGCAACCTTTACCAACACCGTGCCCGTCTCGGTCACACCCCTGGTGGTACTGACCTTGACGTTTGGCCCATCAACAACTCCGAATTTGCTTACCATGACCGCCACGAACACACCCACGCTAACGTTTACAGCATCTCCGAGCCGTACGCCGGGACCCACCCTGACGCCGTTCCTGCCGCCCACTTTTACTTTTACACCCAGCTGGACTCCTGTGCCACCCACGGCGACTTTCACGTCTTCACCTGTGCCGCCATCCTTGACCCCTGTGCCAGCTTCCGCCACCCCGCTGCCACCATCAGCTACCGCCACTTCCGTGCCTGCTTCCGAAACGAGCACTCCAACCGAAACTGTCGTCATTCCATCCCCCTGATTGGATATTCAATTTCCATTTCTCTAAAGAGTTAAACACATGCCTGAAATTACCCCATTCTTGAAGTCTTTACTGTCTGTAGCCGGTCTGTCTGGCTACGAAGCGCCAGCTGCCAGGTTGATCGAAGAAAAATGGCGACCGCTGGTGGATGAATTGACGGTCAGCCGTCTCGGGTCGCTGCATGGCCTAAAAAAAGGTTCGCTTCCTGTCGCTCTGCCTGAAAGTGGCAAACGTCCTTCAATCATGATCGCCACCCACATGGATGCGATCGGCTTGATGGTCAGCCAGCTGGTGGGAGAGTTTCTACACATCACACAGGTGGGTGGAATTGACCCGCGTATTCTACCTGGCACACCGGTGATCGTGCATGCGACTGGCGGCGGCTCTACTGATGAACTTTATGGCGTTGTGGTTCAGCCCCATGTGCGCGCTTTACCTGCCAATGTCGGCGATGGTCCCGTACCGCTCAAAGACCTGTTGATCGATGTTGGTTTGAGTGCCAAAGAACTGGCTGCAAAAGTAAACATTGGTGACCTGGCTTCTTTTGTAACCGAACCTACCGAACTTTCTGGTGGAGTAATCTCCGGACATACCCTTGATAACCGCGCCTCGGTGGCTGCTTTGACGATTGCGCTGGAAGAATTGAAGGGCAAAGCACATGCTTGGGATGTTTGGGCTGTGGCAACCGCGCAGGAAGAAACCGTGCTGGGTGGTGCCTATACCTCCGCGTTTGACCTGCGCCCCGATCTGGCAGTGGCAGTGGATGTGACCTTTGCCAAAGGCCCGGGTGCTTCCGATTGGAGCACCTTCCCGCTTGGTAAGGGCCCAACCCTGGCTTATGGACCCAATATTCATACCTATTTGTTCAATAAGTTTAAAGAATTGGCCGATAAGTTGGAAATTCCTTATGCGCTGGAAATGGTATCACGCCACAGCGGCACAGATACCTATGCCATGCAGGTAACCGCGGAGGGCATTCCAACCATGGTCATCGGAATTCCCCTGCGCTATATGCATACGCCGGTGGAAATGGTTGCTTTGAAGGATATTCAGCGTACCGGGCGCCTCCTGGCCGAATTCATTGCCGCACTCGATGTGGATTTCCTCGATAAAATCACCTGGGACGAATAAAATGCCTGAAAAGACCCCCGTAATCGCTGCTTCCCAGTTCAAATTGCTGGAAAAATTGTGCAATGCCGTCGCCGTTTCTGGTGACGAAGGCGAAGTGCGCAAGATTGTTTTGGAAGAAGTAAAAAAGTATGCTGATACCGTCAAAGTGGATGCGCTCGGTAACGTCCTGGTGACGCGCCCCGGAAAAGACGCAGAGCGTGTGCGCGTCATGCTTGATGCCCACATGGACGAAGTCGGCTTTATGCTGGTGAATGATGACGGCGATGGCCTGTTTAGTTTTGATATCGTCGGTGGCATTGATCCGCGTTCCTTGCCTGGCAAGCAGGTGCTGGTTGGCAAGAACAAGCTGCCGGGTGTCATCGGTGCGCGTCCCATTCACCTGACTACCTTCGAAGAACGCCTGAGGAAGATCCCAGTGGATGCGCTGCGCATCGATCTTGGCCCGGGCGGTTCCAGCAAGGCCAAAATTGGCGAGCGGGCTTCGTTTGCTACGAAATTCCGTCGGGTTGGTGCCAGCATCTTTGCCAAAGCGATTGACAACCGCATTGGGATTGTCACGCTGATCGAACTGCTTAAAAATGCGCCTGAAAATATAGATCTTTGCCTGTCATTCTCTGTGCAGGAAGAAATTGGCTTGCGCGGTGCCCGGGTAGCTGCTTACTACTTCAACCCTGATATGGCGATTGCGGTCGATGCCACGCCAGCTAACGATCTGCCGGCTCACGACGATTCTGAAATTACGTTTTACAATACCCGGCTTGGGATGGGACCTGCAATTTACACTTTCGATTCTGGCACCCTCAATGATCCTCGTCTGGTGCGGTTTTTGGCCGAGACCGCTGATGCGGCCCATATTCCGTACCAATACCGGCAGCCTGGAGGTGGTGGTACAGACGCCGGGGCAATTCACCGTGTGCGGGCCGGTATTCCGACCGTAAGTGTGTCAGTGCCGCATCGCTATACCCATACTGCCGTTTCGCTTTCCCGTGTGGACGATTGGAAGAATACCCTGGCTTTGCTGCATGCTGCCTTGAAGCGCATCACCCCAGCCCTATTGACCCAGGAAAGACCCTGAAAAAAAAGTGTACAAATATTTTTACCCCGGGCTGGGGCTTGCATAAAATTGGAACTTTATGAGTGATTGGATGAAAGTTATGCAAATATGAGCGGACTAATTGCGTTGTTGGGCTCTGGCGAATACCTGCCAGTCATGAATACAACTGACAGCTTTTTATTGAAGCAAGCTGTTCCAGATGGTCGCACGCCTCGGGTAGTCTGTTTCCCGACTGCCGCTGGAACGGAGGGTGACGCGTCCATTAATCGGTGGATGCAAATGGGTCAGGAACATTTTCAGGCTCTGGGAGCGGATGTGCAGCCTTTGCATATCACCAACCGCGCAGAGGCGGATGACCCACAGTATCTGGCTTTGATCGAACAAGCCGATCTGATCTATTTTTCAGGCGGCAATCCGTCCTATTTATTCGAATCATTGCACGGCAGCCTGGCCTGGGATGCGGTGCTTGCAGCTAATCAGCGTGGGGCAGTCTTTGCCGGCTGTTCAGCTGGTGCGATGTTTATCGGCGAGTTCCTTCCAGATTTGCGCGGCTTCAAACTCCGTCAAAAAAAAGCTTTTGGGCTGCTGACAAATTCTCATATATTTCCGCACTTTGACCGCATGGTCGCCTGGCGCGGGATTACACTGCCGATTTTGCAGGGCTTGATCCCGGAAGGCGAATATGCGCTTGGGCTCGACGAAGACACGGCCCTGGTGGGCCGGCCCGGCAGCGAGTGGAATGTCATGGGCCGCCAAAAGGTCTATGTCATTACCAAAACTGAAATCAAAACTTACGCCGTTGGTGAACAAGTCACTCTCCCGGCATAGACGAAGTTATTGTGAACCCTGTGGATAAGGAAACCGACATGAAACAGCTCATCCAAAAATTAACCGAAACTTTCAGCCCATCTGGCTACGAATCCGCCATCCGTGCTGTGATTCGCGCCGAAGTTGAAGCGTTTGCCGATGAAATCCGCGTGGATGCTCTCGGCAACCTGATTGTCAGAAAAGGCCCGACCAAGACCTCCGAGAAAGCGGCAGCGAAGCGTATCATGATTGCTGCTCACATGGACGAGATTGGGATTATCGCCACACACATCGATGATAATGGTTTCGTCCGTTTCACCGGTGTCGGTGGTGTCTTTCCCCGAAATCTGCCGGGTGGCAGGGTCCGGTTCAATAACGGCACTCCTGGTGTGATCGGCCATGAACCAACCGACAAACCAGGGGAAAGTCAGCCCCTTGAAAAATGTTACATTGATGTCGGCGCCAGCAGCAGTAAAAACCATCCGGTCAAGATCGGTGACGTTGCTAGCTTTGACCGCAGCTTCCTGGATATGGGCGACAAACTGGTTGCCAAGTCGATGGATGATCGTATTGGTTGTGCCGTTGCGATCGAGGCTCTTAAGGCGCTTAAATCCACCCCCCACGAAGTCTATTTTGTGTTCAGCACCCAGGAAGAAGTTGGCACGCGTGGCGCAGAAACCTCTGCCTATGGAATTGACCCCGATCTTGGGTTTTCGATCGATGTGACCGGCTGGGGAGATACCCCCAGCCAAAAAGGTTTTGAAATGAATCTGGGCAAGGGTCCGGCGATCAAGATCAAGGATAGCGGCATGCTTTCCGATCCACGCATCGTCAATTGGATGATCTCCACGGCCGAAAAAGCAAAAATCCCTTACCAGCGCGAGGTGCTTCCGGCCGGATCCACTGACGCGCGCGCCATGCAGTTAGTTCGTGCAGGCGTGCCGGTGGGCTGCATCTCCATCCCTTGCCGTTATGTGCACAGCCCATCTGAAATGGTCGATTTTCGTGATGTCCAAAATGCAGTTCGGCTGATCGAAGTTATGCTCAGCAACCCGGTCGAATTGTAAATTTTGGAAACCCACCAGGTAAAAACCAACCGCGCACCCGCTCTAATCCAGGGTGCGCGGTTTTTATTGGTTACATGCCCAAAAAACATCTCCGTTTCTGGGGAATGGCACCCAGGACCGGGGCGGGATATTGAAGCGTCCCTCGGCCACCGAATACTATTTTTGCCAAAAGCTGGCATCCATGAGTAAATGCCTTGCCAATGGTTTAGCTCACGAGATCCTCGTATTGGTACATAACCATCCTGGTTCTGCTGCTCCGGGGATTGAAAATTGAGGGTTTGCCCCGCCTAAAACTGGCACCCCGTGAGTAAATACTCGCCATTGTATTTACTCACAAGCTCTTCGTTTTGGCACTGAACCATCCTGGCTTTGCTGCTCGGGCGATTAAAAATCGATGGTTTGCCCCGCCTGTGGAGTTTTTGCGCCTGTTTTGGCGCAAAACTCCACAAAAAAGCTCTTTCACCCCCTTCCCGTTTTCGGGCAGGGGGATAGGTTATCGCCTAAAACTGGCACCCCGTGAGTAAAGATTCGCCATTGTATTTACTCACAAGCTCTTGGTTTGAATTCCTGCCCACACTAGGAAATTATTCCAGCGCCTGGTAAACCAATTGAGAAAAACTCTCGTTGATAGGAATTACAAAGGCTGGTTCATACTGCAGCATCAAAACCCCTTGCATCTCTTCGACGGGATCAATCCACCAGGATGTACTGGCGCTACCGCTCCAGCCAAATTTTCCAACCGAACCCGGCCGGTGTGAAAGCCCCGGGTTCAGCAAGACTGATCCACCAAGGCCAAATCCGTTACAAACATAATCCACATCCACGGGGTGAATCCCATCGGGTAGATGGTTTTGCAGCATCCAGGCGACCGTGTGGCGTCCCAGCAAGCGCACCCCATTCAGTTGGCCCCCATTCAAGAGCATCTGGCCAAATCGGAAGAAATCAATGCTTGTGGAAACCAGACCGCCTCCCCCCGATGGGTTTTTGGTCGGTTTGAGATAGCTACTGTTGGCGGCTGGTTCGATTACTTTGATCCCGCCTTGTTCAGCCGGCCCGTACACTGCCGCCAGACGATGCGCTTTTTCTGGTGGTACCCAGAAGTCGGTGTCCGCCATCCCCAGGGGTTGAAAGATGCGTTCTTGCAGAAAATCGGCGAAAAACTGCCCTGAGACCTTTTGCACAATGTAACCAAGCACATCAATCGAAAAGCTGTACCTGAAATCTGTGCCCGGATGAAATGCGAGGGGAAGTTTTGCCTGCGCGAAAGCGGTGATCCTTTTCTCCAGGATAGGCTCAACCTCTTTTCTCATATGTTCAAAGGTATTTCCATACATCTCGTCCAGAATCGAATTATCATGAAAGTCATAACTTAACCCGGCTGTATGTGTGAGAAGATCATGGATTGTCATCTCGCGTCTGGCCGGCACCAAGTCATAATCGCTGCCCCCGCGTGCAACCATCACTTTTGCATCCTTAAATTCGGGGATATATCCAGAGACCGGGTCGCTCAAGTGCAGCTTCGCTTCTTCACACAGCATCATAACCGCCGCGCTAGTCACCGGCTTAGTCATAGAGTGGATTGGGAAAATGGTATCCACCGCCATCGGAATATTGGTCTCTTTCTCCTGCCAGCCAAAGATTCCCAAGTGGGCAATTTGCCCTTTACGAGCCACCAGGGTCACGATCCCGCTATAAGCTTGTTGGTCCACATACTGCTGCATTACCAAGTTCATTCGCTGCAAGCGTACTGACGATAAGCCAACTTTTTCTGGCTGGATCAAATCCATAAAAGCCTCCATGACTGGGAAACAGACCACATAAACAACGGATTAACTTTGTAACTTTATACCTCTCCGGTGGAATAATGTTACAACAAAGCACTTTCACTATATTCTTTTTCAATTTCAACTGCAAGTTTGGGATTTATTTCACGAAGTCTCGTTTGAGCCAGGCACCTAAATGACAATATAAACGGGAGCAACATCTAAATTTTTGAAAACCTATTTCCTCACAAGCGCCTGGATCAGATTGCAATCGTTTTAAAAAAGTGACATAAATTCGCCAGAAGAAATGATACAACCACCTCTAAAAGGTGGGGCGTGAGTAAATACTCGCCATTGATGGTTCATTTGTTCTAATATCCTTGCTTTTTTAACTGAATCGGAGTAAATTTTAACCATCTTCAGCCCCACGTTAATCAGGAGCACATATGACAGACCAATTTTATCTGGGCCGCATTTATGATCTCAAGACTGCCAAAACGGCTGGTCAGGACTTGCAATATGATCCTGTTGACCTGACTACTCACGCTGTCATTACTGGCATGACTGGATCCGGGAAGACCGGTCTGTGTATCGGACTAATGGAAGAGGCTGCCTTGCAGGGTATCCCTGCTATTTTGATTGACCCGAAAGGCGATTTGACCAACCTGCTGCTGCACTTTCCAGAGCTGGCGCCTCAAGATTTTCAGCCCTGGCTGGATGCGGATACCATCCGGCGCCAGGGAAAAACATTGGATGTTGTTGCCAGTGAAACCGCCGACCAGTGGCGCGCTGGTTTGAAAGAGTGGGGTATCGATCAGGAAAAGATTGCAAAATTGAGCAGCGCTGCGCATTATGCCATCTATACCCCCGGATCAGACGCGGGTCTGCAGATCAGTGTTCTGTCCTCGCTTGAGGCGCCCGAACTGCCTTGGGAAGGTAACAAGGAAATCTTACGTGAAAAGATCTCCAGTACCGTAACAGCCTTGCTGGGATTGGTCGGTTATGACGATATCGACCCGCTGCGTTCTCGCGAGCACATCCTGCTCTCCAATATTTTCGAATCCACCTGGAGCCAGGGCAAAAGCCTGGACCTGACCGAATTGATCCTGCAAGTGCAAACCCCACCTTTTGAAAAGCTGGGTGCCTTTGCCGTCGATAACTTCTTCCCAGCCAAAGAGCGAAACCTGCTGGCAATGACCCTCAATAACATCCTGGCCTCGCCGGCTTTTCAGGCCTGGCGCGAAGGCGAACCGATGGACGTGCGGGCCATGTTGTTTGCAGCGGATGGCAAGCCCCGCCATAGCGTCTTTTACATCGCGCATCTGAGCGATGGCGAGCGCATGTTTTTTGTCACTTTGCTGCTCTCTGCCATAGAAACCTGGATGCGGACGCAGTCCGGCTCAATTTCACTGCGCGCATTGGTTTATTTTGATGAACTTTACGGTTACCTGCCGCCAACTGCCATGCCGCCCAGTAAAACACCTCTGCTGCGCATGCTCAAGCAGGCTCGCGCTTTTGGAGTTGGCATGGTTCTGGCAACACAGAACCCGGTGGATGTAGACTATAAGGCGCTCTCGAACGCCGGTTCGTGGTTCGTGGGGAAATTGCAAACTGAGCGCGATAAAAACCGATTGCTGGATGGGCTGCAATCTGCCAGCGCAGACCTGGATCGCAATGCTTACAGTGAAATTATCTCGGCCCTGGGTAAGCGTGTATTTCTGCTGCACAATATTCATTCGAATGGGGCCGTGTTGTTTCAGACGCGCTGGACAATGAATTTTCTGGCTGGCCCTTTGACCCGTCCACAAATACCCGGCTTGAACAAGCTGGTAGGTGCTGGAAGTGCCACGCAAGCGGCAGGGTTTACTACGGGTGTAACTGCCTTGCCGAGCGACGTTGAAGACGATCTGTCCCAATTTCAGCCGATTCCGGCGCTTTCAGCAGAGAACAGCCCGGAGCGCCAACTGGCAGGGAACCGGGCGCAGTCCACTTATGCTGTGCGGCCCGCCTCAGGCTTGCAGGGCAGCCAGACCAAGCCAGTGATCCCAACCGGCATATCCGAATATTTCCTGCCAGTTACCTACAGTCTGACGGAGGCTTTCAAGCTTGCGTCAGAGCCTATGCCAGTGGATGCCCGCCAGGAAGCTGTGCTCTATCGTCCTACCTTGCTGGCTAGCGCCACTGTGCGTTTCATCGACCGGCGTTATGCGGTCGATAGCGAGGTTGTCCGTGACGCGTTGGTGGATTCTCTTGACCGGCGCGGGGCGCTGCGTTGGGAAGATTTCCCTTATGATGGCCCGGGTATGGACAAACTGGAAAGCCAGCCAGCCCCACAAGCGCGTTTTATCGCGCCGGATGCACCCTTTGGTGATCTGAAATTGATCAATACTCTCCAAAAAGATTTCAGCGATTGGGTTTATCGCACCACACAGGTTATTGCCCGCGCCAATCTGGCCCTCAAGATCTATGCCGGGCCAGATATTTCTCCGGCTGAATTCCGTACCGCTTGTTCAGATGCCGCACGACAGGCGCGGGATGCTGAAATTTCCAAACAAGCCACGGTTATCGACCGTCAGCTGGCTGTTTTAAAAGAAAAGCTGGCTAGTGGAGAACGCGGGTTGAGCCAGGACCAGCTTGAATACGAAAACCGTCGCCAGGAAGAAACCGGGAATCTGCTCGAACTCGGCGCGGGCCTTTTGGGCATGGGCCGCAAAAAAAGCATCACCACCCAAATCTCCAGGAGTCGCCTGTCGCAGCAGGCCAAATCTGATGTTGAAAATGGATTGGTTAGCTTGCGGCAGATTAAACAGCAGATCCAGGATCTCGAGCAGAAGCGCGAGCAGGTTTTGCGGGAAACGAACGCACATTGGGGCAACTTGGTTAATCAGGTCAGCGAAATTCCAATTTTGCCGAAGAAAAACAATTTATACATACAGGTCTTTGGGGTCGCCTGGCAGCCGTTTTATGTTGTTCAGGCTGGGGGCGAAGTCTATGAACTGCCCGCGTTTGGGCCGGGATGAAGCCGTGGCAATTCTATAACCTCACTTCCCATGGATTATGGTTCCATCCTGTATAATTGGAACATGTTTCGCTCACGAGCCATCATTGTTCGCAACCACCACATCGCACTGATAAAACGCGAACGCGATGGACGTATTTACTATGTTGTTCCAGGTGGCGGTCGGGAACCAGGTGAAACACCGGAACAGACTGCCGTCCGTGAAAGTCTTGAAGAACTGGGGCTTAACGTCGCAATCGACCGGTTGCTTGCCCGAGTGATCTTCCATGGCCGGGAACAATTTTATTTCTCTGCCCGGGTCATCGGTGGACATTTTGGAACCGGTATTGGGCCCGAGATGACCGGAAAATACCCACCTGAACGCGGGACCTATACCCCAGTCTGGGTGCATCTCAAGCATGTGGAACAGATCAATCTATTTCCTCCATCCATCGCTGCCCTGGTTTCGAATGCTGCCAAATCTGGGTGGCCTGTGGCGACCATTGAAATCTTGTTGGACTAAATCCGTAAAGGTAAAAACAAAATCGGATAATTAAAGTCGTTGAAAATCAGGTTTGAGAAGCGTATACTGATTATGCTTTTACTTACTTATAGGAGAAATCCGCATGGATCATCATCATTCAATTTATTGCATTCTCCCCCCGCATATTCTGAAAAAGATAGCCGAAAACGGTTCAATCGAACAGGCCGATAAGGCCATCCATACCATCGTTGCCACCGAGCAGCTGCGCGGCAGGCGGCATGGTATCGATAGTATGACCTCTTTAAAAACGGCGATGGCTGCCTTTCAGACAGGTAAATCGCGGACTGTATACGATGCGAAAAACGGCATTACGCTGCCGGGTCTGGCTGTGCGCCGCGAAGGCGAAGCCCCTGTGGCTGATGCGGCTGTTAATGAAGCTTATGATGGTTCCGGGGCTACTTACGATCTTTTCGCAGAAATTTATGGGCGAAATTCCATCGACGGCAAGGGTCTAAAACTGGATTCCACTGTTCATTACCAGGCAAGCTATGACAACGCTTTTTGGGATGGCCGCCAGATGGTGTATGGTGATGGCGATGAAGACCTCCCGGTGTCGCGCAGGTTGTTTAACCGCTTTACGATTGCCATGGATGTGATTGGCCACGAACTGACCCACGGCATCACGCAGAATGAAGCCGACCTGGTCTATTGGGATCAGCCTGGCGCGTTGAACGAGTCATTTTCTGATGTTTTCGGAGTGCTGGTCAAGCAATATCAGCTCAAACAGACTGCTGATCAGGCGAACTGGTTGGTTGGCGAAGGCCTGCTCAGCGTCAACGTCAAAGGTATTGCCTTGCGTTCTTTGAAGGCTCCGGGCACTGCCTATGATGATCCGGTGCTTGGACAGGACCCCCAACCCGGGCACATGAAAGACTATGTCACCACCACCCAGGATAACGGTGGCGTGCATATTAATTCAGGCATACCCAATCACGCTTTTTATATCATTGCGGCAGAGCTCGGCGGTTACGCTTGGGAGAAGGCCGGGATGATCTGGTATACAGCCCTGGTCGATAAACTCACTGAACGGTCCAATTTTCAGGAAGCTGCAAATCTTACCTTTCAGGTTGCTGGCGAGTTGTACGGTGTTGGCAGCCGGGAACAAAATGCTGTCAGAAACGGATGGTCGAATGTTGGCATAACGATTGATCCTGTGCCAGTGACACCACTCCCTGCCGATCCAATTCCAGGCACTGACCCGCTCCCAACCCCACCGTCTGAACCAACACCGCCGACAACGCCAGCACCGCTGCCCCCATCAGACCCGGTGCCAACAACCCCTGCGCCAAACCAGGGCAGCGGTTGTATGACCCAGATTATGCGTACCTTTGGACTGGTGCCAGCTGCTCCAAAGAGGAAATAAAATGAAGATCCAATTTGAACGTACCGGTGGTTTCATGGGCTTGCGCCTGGCCGTGGACCTTGACCTGGATGACTTACCGCCTGATGATGCTGAGACTTTGCGAAAATTGGTGGAGGCTGCGGATATTTTTCACCTGACGCAGCAGCCCGAGACTCACGCTATGCGCGATGGGTTCCAATACTCCATCAACGTCGACTACGACCATGAGCAGCATAGCACGCTAGTGACCGATTCGACACTTTCAGAGACTTTGCGTCCCCTTGTGAATGAGCTTGTTCTGAGGGCGCGCTCAAATAGGCCCTGATCGTTATCCAGCGTTGCTGCTGACTATTTTAGATTGTACAAAAAGATGTGGGTTACCATAACTGGCAGCCCACATCTTTTTTGTATTTACTCACGAGCTCCTCGTTCTAACACTTAACCAACTTGGTTCTGCTGCTCGGGCGAATAATAATTGCCGGTTTGCCCCGCCAGTAGAGTTTTTGTGCCTGTTCTCGCAAGCTCTTCATCTTGGCACTCAACCATCCTGTTTCTGCTGCTCAGGCGATTGAAAATCGCCGGTTTGCCCCGCCAGTGGAGTTTTTGTGCTTGTTCTCGCAAGCTCTTCATCTTGGTACTCAACCATCCTGTTTCTGCTGCTCAGGCGATTGAAAATCAATGGTTTGCCCCGCCAAAAGCCCGCCGCCCGCGCATATACTCACCAACTCTTCGTTCTAGCACTTAACCAGCCCGGTTCTGCCGCTCAAAAGTTGACGCCGTTGAGTTTGTCGCCGCGCAGATAGGCCCAGAGTTTCTGTTCAGCGGGAGGGACAAGACCAGACCACTTATTATGAATTAACAATGGCACACCTGCTCAATTCGGTCTACTATATTCCTGAGGAGGTTCCTATGATAAAAAAGATTTGTCAAATAATCATTCTTTTGGCCCTGGTTATTGCATCTTTTTCTGGGGCAGGCAGGGTCATGGCCTGGGCAGGCTGTGGTTCTACTTATACTGTCCAATGGGGCGATACCTTGTCCGGAATTGCGGTCAAATGTGACACCACAATGGCTGCTTTGTGGGCGGCAAATCCGGGCCTGGGTTCATGGGTATATGCCGGGCAGGTTTTGTATATGCCTTCAGGTTCTTTGCCCACAAGCACTGGCAACACTGTTTATGTTGTCACGAGTGGCAACACTGTTTATGTTGTCACTCGTGGCGACACGCTCAAAAATATTGCGGCTCGCTATGGGACAAGTCAGGCTGCGATTGCCAATCTGAATGGAATTTACAACTATAACCTGATCTATGTCGGTCAAGCTTTGAATATTCCTGCCACCGGCTACGTACAGCCTGTGCCCCAGGTCGTTCAGCCTAAATCTGGTTCGACCTATGTTATCCAGCCGGGAGAAACTTTACGCATTTTAGCCAATCGTTGGGGCGTCAGTATTTATGATATTCTGGCCGTCAATGCTCAGATTACAAATGCAAATTGGATCTATGTCGGACAGGTGATCAATCGCCCGGGCGCTGCAGCTGTGATCAATCCCAGCTATTACACGGTAAAACCCGGAGATACGCTCCGGATCATTGCCAATCTATATGGGACGAGCGTCTATAACCTGCAGTTGTTAAATTCGCAAATCTGGAATCCAAACCTGATCTACCCCGGTATGATATTACGGGTAAATTAATCTGAATGTTGGTTGTGGGTCAAGCCGGTCCGGGTTTCGTTCGTGGCGCTTGCGGTTGGCTTGCCCGCGCATAATCTATGTTATTCCGTTACCATACACCTGGAATGCCCAGCAGGTGGGTTTTTTTGCGTTGTCTTGAGCAAAAAATACCCACCTGAAAATTTCCTCTATTGTATTCAATCTAGATTCTGAGCAATTCTGCGGCTGGATTTTCCTAATCCCCACGCCCGATCTCTTCGATTCGATACCTGATCTGGATGGGGTTGGATTCAGGGCATCATTCAAACCACCTCTCCAATTTCACGAAATACTGAAAAAGATGCCAACTCTAGTCTGGCTGGAAATGGTTCTCAAACCTTAAATTTCACAGATTGTTAAGGTTGCAAGTGAAATAAAAAAGAATATATGTTCTATAATAAAGCAGTATCTACTCGCAAGCTCTTCATCTGAGTACTCAACTATCCTGGTTCTGCTGCTCAGGCGATTGAAAATCACCGGTTTGCCCCGCCAGTGGAGTTTTTGCGTCTGTTCTCGCAAACTCTTCATCTTGGCACTGAACCATCCTGTTTTTGCTGCTAAGGCGATTGGAAATCAATGGTTTGCCCCGCCAGTGGAGTTTTTGTGCCTGTTCCTGGCACAAAACTCCACAAAAAAAGTCTTCACCCCTTCCCGTTTTTTCGTGCAAGTCTAGGATATCGCCTACACCTGGATACCCGCGCTGCCCTGCAAGTGATTATTTTGCGGAATTTTTCCGTAAAATAATCACAAAAAAAATTCTTATCAATCAGACCTGGTTCTATTGCAGCAGGAACCTGACCTTAAGTAACTCGATTAAATTTCGGATATTTATTTCGTGTAGGAGATGATCAATGGTGTTGATTTCATCGGAAGCTGGAGCGCAGTTCTTGATCATTATGGCAGGAGGCCGGCATGTTTGAACTCAAGGTAAGGCATGTCCGCGAGTTAAAGGGGGCCCCGCTGGCAATTTGGCTGCTTCTGTCAATTTCCCCGCAGCCAGTTCGCCAGGCGTGGTTGATACGATCGAGCGGTTATACGGATAAACCGGTAAGGCAAGCCTGCCAATATTTGCAAGAAAAAGGCTGGGTTTCTCGCTCCCGGTCAGGTTGGTTTGTAACGCAGCCGCTGCCATCGCCGGAAGGTCGGAATATTTCCGATTCTGCTGGCAAGATCAAGATTCAACCCAGATCGCAACCCGCAGCAAATACCCTGCCAGAATCTGGTTTTTCCGCGAGCCACTCGCTAAAACCCGCAGCAAATACCCTGCCAGAATCTGGTTTTTCCGCAAGCCACTCGCTAAAACCCGCAGCGAATACCCTGCCAGAATCGGTTTTTTCCGCAAGCCACTCGCTAAAACCCGCAGCAAATAACCAGCCAGAATCGGAATTATTCCGGAACCGCTGGCTGGTGAGTCGGAAAAATTCCGACTCGCACACTAGTCTTATTAGGTTTAGTAGTATTAATCTTTTAAGTTCTACAGTCTTTAAAGATTTTAAAGATCTTAAAGTTTTTAAAGACTCTAAAGACTTTAAGATCTTTAAAGACTCTAATACTAGTACTACTAGACTTCTTCGGAAAAAATCAGATCCGTACTATTCAAAACTCCAAAAAAGATTATCAAGGCTGCATCTTCGCTGGAATTTTGGTGCTGGAGAATTTTGTTTTTTTGTGCAAAAAATCCTGGCTGACCCGCCTCGATCGTGGTGGTCAGATTCCAGCTGCCCAGGTTGGGGTGTGTTTGTTCAGGATGCTAAAAATAGCAAATTGGCCGGGAATAATTACTCCCGGCCAACCTATCATTCGGAAAAGCCTGGTTTTTTACAGACAACCAGGGAATTTGAAGGACGCGATGCGCGTACTCCAGTTGAAACTTCCCGTGGTTTTGAGATATTCACTTGTGAACCAGAAAGTGCAGTCATCGACCGGGTCAATCGTCATGGCGCTATAATCGCCCCAACGATGCAGTGCGCCATTTTGGGAACCGCCGCCAGCCTGGATGACATTTTCAGTTTGCATCGTGCCAACGGCATCAGTTGCAAGCCGGCCGGTATAACGGATGCCTGGGAAGACCGAGCTGGAAGATGCGCTGTACCCAAGCGCGATATTGCCCTGTTTATCCATGGCCAGGCTGCCCATCCAGCGCGAAATTCCGTCTGTGGTGCTGAGGGTGCTTTGTTGGAATACAGCTGGTGTTCCGTTTGGATTACGAATTTCATACCAGCGCACACTTGTGACCGCAGTTTTTCGACTGCCGACCGCCACAGAATGATTGACCAGAAGCGATTCAGTTCCGGCCCGGTTGCGGTAGGCCAGGCGGTACATCAGGCGATCGGCGAGCGAGTCCAGCTGGTTTGTCGTGCCTGGTTGTGGGATACAGGCCCCCCCACCCGAACAGGCCGCGCTAAAAGTAGCCACCGGGATGCTGGTTGGCCCTGAAAAAGTGGAATTTGCTGAGTTGGCAAAGTCGACATGGAACTTCCACAGATTCAGTGAATTTGCTCCGAAATTCATCAAGAAATTCGGCGAATTTGTGGGTGGGGCAGTTGTGCCATCCAGGTCAGCAGGCAGCAAGCCACCGTAGCTTGTGCTCAATTGAAAGCACTGTTGGGTTGCGGTGGGGTCTCCGACCAGCATTTTTGCGCGGTTGAAGGCGCAGGCCTTGCTACCAGCAAAGGTTCTGGCATTGTTGAAGATATTATAGGTTACGTAATAGCCATCAGGCCAGACACCCACCTTGGGGTAGTCATTGAATTGTGTGTTGCCATAGCTGAATGCGTAACGATAGTACGCGCCTGTGGCATCCGATGTTTTTGAAACGGCCACACATTGTAAATAAGGTGTGGTGGATACAGAAAATTGAGTCAACACCCAGCGTTGGGCCAGTTTATCATACTGAACGATCGGGTCGCCATCGTTATTGGTTTCGCAGCCACCGCCAAACCCGACCCATAGCGAATTGCCGGGTTTTGGGAAGCCCGCCGCAATTGCGCCTGTGGATTTATTAAATACAGCAAAATAGGTATTTACCCATTGTACATACTGGGTTGCGCCCACCGCTCCGTTGGTATCAGGAGGCGCGTACTGGTCGGAAAAACCATAATCTCCCTGTCCAACACCGGCAAAATTCAAAGCCCCGGTGGTTGAAACCAATGGACCGCTGCTTGTTTGCAAAGCACCATCTGCCTGGTTGAGGGCATTGCCCATATTTGGCAGGATTCGGATCGGTTTTTCTTTTTTCTCTTTGTCGGTTGGCACGGCAGGCGCTACGCCAACCAGATCACTGACTGGCCCAGATAAGTCTGAGTAGACGGCGGACGATACTTCGACCGGACCGACCTGGTCAGCGGGTGGCGGTGGGGCAGCTTGTGCAGAAAACGTATTTCCCATCAGGAAAACCAGCACCAAAAGCAAGGTTACAGCATTTTTTACCATTTATTTGCTCCTGTCATGTCTAAGGATAAAAGATTATCTTATTCGTAGAAATAAGATAATCTTAGTTTACATTTAATTAGGCGAAATACAAGTGAGAAATTCATTAGGAGTGCTATGAAAAACCCTTCAATAAAGGGAACTTGAACCTTACAAACCGACAATAAAGACGGCTGTGGGTATGAAAGCTCAGGCAACTTGCGCCAGGGCATCCTTCGCCCGACAGGCGCCTGCCTGTTTTGAGAAT
>JAPLGT010000331.1:0-26561 GCA_026390035.1 Chloroflexota bacterium | reverse complement strand
CGGACAATGAGATCTGGATCAACGCCGCGGCGAACTCGGACAATTTCGACCTGTTGCCCGAGTAAAGGATGGTTGGGCCGAATTATGGTTACGAATCCCGAGGAAGATTGGGAAGATATGGTAGTTTGCTTTGGGTGTTCCAACCTGGAGTGACAAGCTGGTGCAAGAAGTAATCCGTTCCATTCTGGAACCGTATTATGAACAGCAATTCAGCGAACATTCTCACGGATTTCGTCCGCAGCGTGGTTGCCATACTGCACTCATGGAAATACAGAAGAACTGGACAGGGGTGAAGTGGATCGTTGAAGGAGACATCTCGCAGTATTTTGACACGATAGATCACACTGCGCTGCTCAACATACTGAAAGAGAAAATCGACGACAATCGATTTATCAATCTAATCAGTTCTTTGCTCGAAGCTGGTTACCTGGAGGACTGGCAATACAACAAAACATACAGTGGAACTCCGCAAGGAGGAGTGCTTTCGCCCCTACTGGCGAACATCTATCTGGATAAGCTGGATAAATACGTCAGTGAGCTTGCCAAAGCTTACAACCACGGAACAAGAAGGGCGCCGAATTTAGAATACCGCAGACTAATCGGACAAAAGTGTACCGCTGTAAAGAAGGGAGATAAGGATAAGGCGCGGGCTCTCACCAAACAAATGAGAGAAATCCCGTCCGTTGATCCCAACGACCCGAAATACAGGCGATTCATCTACATCCGGTATGCGGATGACTTCATGATCGGGATTATTGGCCCAAGATCAGACGCAGAAGAAATCAAAAGGAAAATCGGCAACTTCCTTCAGGACAATCTGAAACTTAACTTGTCCGAAGAAAAGACCCTGATTACCAATCCGTCCGAAAAGGCGGCGAGATTTCTCGCTTATGAACTCGAAATCCAATATGCTGACGATGCCATTAGTAGAGATCACGGAACGGGAACTCCCAGACGCGCGATCAATGGCAGAATGGCGTTACTTGTTCCACAAGACGTAATTCAAAAGAAAAGCAAGCCCTACCTTAGTAAAGGAAAACCGACAGCCACCACTTATTTATCTGCAAACCATCCCTACTCGATAGTGAAGGAATACCAGATGAAGCTCAGGGGGCTGTACCAATACTATGCACTGGCAACCAATGTTTGCCATCTTGGATACTTACGATGGATCATGCAGGATTCAATGATGAGAACCCTGGCGATGAAGCTGAAAGTCTCAAGGCGAGCTTTGTACGCTAAATATGGCACAAGGGTAACCACCAAAGAAGGCAAGTCCCTGCGATGTATCCAAGTCAAGGTCGAAAGAGAAGGCAAGAAACCGTTGGTAGCCACATTCGGTGGCTTTTCTTTAGAAAGAAAGCGTACCTGGGTGATTGATGACCAGGAATTCAAGGTGATAAACGGTATCAGAACCGAAATTTTGCAACGTCTGGAAAAAGATCAATGCGAAATTTGCGGTTCGACACAAGACGTGGAAGTGCATCATGTCAAGAAAATATCGGATGTTACCGGAATGAAAAACGAAAGCGTAGATTGGAAAAGGCGTATGGCAAGCCGAAACCGCAAGACTTTGGTGGTTTGTAGTAACTGCCATCATCTGATCCACGCTGGAAAACCACTACCTGTATCAGTGAAATGACCGGAGAGCCGGATGATGCGAAAGTATCCTGTCCGGTTCGGGAAGGGGTATTTGGAAAAGGGCAATCCAATTGCACCTCGCCAGGTACCTACTTCATATTCAAGCGGCTATCGAAGGACGGGCATTCCGTTCAGCCGGCGATCTGGCTCAGAGTCTGTTCTCGGACGGCTCTGAGAAGAAAGTGCTTGTGTCTACCGAACCAACCGGGAGCTTGGTGGCTTTAAGCCTGCCAATGACAGTTTTGCATCAGGAGCCTTCACATGCTGCTATACAGATGACACTCTTTGGAGAAGTTGTGCCGGCAGATGTTGGAGCAAGGAGAAGAAAACGGTAAAATAAATTAAAAAGCGAGTTCACTAAGGACTCGCTTTTTAATTTGGAACAATATGACCTCAGACAATTAATTTCGATATTAATGGTCAACGATTTTCAGGTGCACAACTCTCAATACCCGGTTGGATCTAATTCTGGGAACTCATCCCAGAACAGTACACCGCGGTAAATCAATTAGATTTCGCTGGGGTGCGGGGGTATTGTCACCACCCACCAATCCGACGCGGCTGATAAGCGGTGTCACATTCGCCAGCGATTCTCCCGATCGACATTTCCGGTAGTGTGCCGGCCAGTCTCACACCAGCAGAGTCCTGCCGCTCACCCATGAGCAGACGAGCAACACGCTGTGGTTGAAAAGTCGCCCATGTTCAAATCATGATTGATTATTTCGTGTTCGAAAAGAAGATGATCTGGATATCAATCAATTTGTGGGATAGATTGAACATATCTTGGGAAGCAGTGTCATCTCTTGCCCTGGCATTTAACGGCACCCTTCCAGCATTTATTAATGAACTTAATCTTTCGCGCATACCCTTTTTTGAATGAATATGGATTATCGTGTTTCCGTAACTTTGCTGATTGTCCTTGGCGCATCCGGGTTGTAGCCTTTCGCCAGGGTTAAATAGTAAGAAAACAATTGCGCAGGCACAATGCTGACCACAGGCGAAAGCCATTCCGGAACATTGATGGGAATGGTGAGCGGAACCTGCGCTAACTTGAGTGCTTCAGGAGAATTGGAAATAATCACCAGCTCAGCGCTTAATTCCATTTTCAGCCGCGTCAATGTTTTCAACATCGAATCAAAAACTTTTCCCGTTGGCGCAACAGCCAGCACAGGAAAACCATGAGAAACCATCGCCACGGGGCCATGTTGAAAATCAGCTGATGAATAAGGTTCTGCTGCCGTATAAGTCAATTCTTTTAGTTTAAGTGCCCACTCAAATGTGGTTGAATAATTGTACCCACGACCGAGAACCACGCATTGCTGCATATAGCGATAACGCTGTGCCGCGCTTTGGATATATTCATCCTGCTTTAGTACTTCGCTTACCCAATCAGACACAGAAGCCAATTCGTTCCACCGTGTTTTATCATCAGACAGCGCTACCGACAACATGGCGACCGTCATTAATTCTGCCGTATAAGTTTTTGTTGCCGCTACTGCCAATTCCGGGCCAGCCTGTATATCCAGAACAAAGTCGGCGGCTTTTGCCAATGGCGATTCCTGATCATTGGTGATTGCAAGGGTCAGGTTGCCCTGGCGTTTCCCCTCATCAAGTACTCTGACGATGTCGGGGGATTGCCCTGATTGAGATATTCCAACCACCAGGGTATTTCGCAGTTTTGGCGGTTGTTGGTAATAAGTAAATAAAGACGGTGCGGCCAGTGCAACTGGCAAACCGTTATAGGCGCCCAAAACGTAATTGGCATACCGGCAGGCATTATCAGATGTGCCCCTGGCAGCCAAAAAGACATTCTGCATATCCCTTGCTCTTATAGCCTGGGCAACCTTTTCTAAATGTTTACGTTGCGAAACGAGTAGCGCGCTTAAACGGGATGGTTGTTCAATAATCTCAGTATAAAGACTCAATATATTCTCCTGATGCAAATAATATTTTCAAAACAAAAATCTTCAATATTTTCCAAGTCGCATCATGTACACGAGCCGGGAATTCAAACGTTTTTTCTTTACAGTGTACATATTGAATTGACACATATCATCAACACAAACGTGATGCTGGTATTTAGAGCATCATTAGAGTTGCATGGACAGGAATTCTTGATCTGCTTTAGCAGACAGACTGAGTTTCGCTGTTATTCTTTTCCCACAATGGCTGTTAGAAATTTGTACACTGTTTCGGGTTCTCTGGGATTCGGCGTGAAGCGTCGTCAACTGTATCCCTGACACCCGTCCCGGGTGCACCTGCCAGAATCGGTCATCTGGGTGGGATCAATCGCCAGATGTGCTGGTTAACTATGGAAAATCCTGATGAGCCCTGTTTCGATGAAGTTGTTGGGCAAAAAGTGATCAAACAATCGTTTTGATAATTTTCCCCACAATTTCATCGAAAGGAATGGAAACATCCATAACCTGCGCGTTGGTTGGCTCTTCAAGTGCTGCAAATTGGCTCCGCAGCATCTGAGGCTTCATGTAATGCCCTGTACGGGTTCCCATTCGAGAACTAATCAACTCGTAATCACCCTTCAGGTAGACGATCTGTACATCCTGATTGTTTTCGACCAGTGTCTGACGATAACGTTCTTTGAGCGCGGAGCATGCCAACACACCTGGAAACTTCGTCTTGATACAGGAAGTGATCAAATCATGTAAGGAGTTCAGCCATGGCCTGCGATCGTCATCGTTCAATGGAATTCCGTTGGCCATCTTGGTAATATTTTCAGCAGGGTGAAAACTATCGGCATCGTAAAAATCCCACTTCAAGCGCTGCGCAAGGGCATTGCCAATCGTAGTTTTTCCACTGCCGGAAACACCCATCACAATAATAAATTTTGTATTCATATGTTCATGGCCATTTGACACATGCAGAAACTTGTTTCATTTGAGCCTGTATAATGTCTCGCCTGCACGGGGTACGTAGTGAATGCCTTCATGTTCTCGATTTTGCCAGTCTGCGATATTGATGCTGGCAGGATCCAAATAACCCAGGTTGAGTTGGGCACAATCTTCGGATGAAATCTTGCTGGCAAGCGTGACGCGCACATTGGGTTTTTCGATGCCACTTTTCATGATACCGGAGCCTCGCAAATGTGTACTATGCGCCAGTACCCCCAGTGGAATGTGTTTGAAGCGCCTCCAATCTTGCAAGAAATAGGGCAGGATGTGATAGCCGACTTCATAGATGTATTTGCCATGCACGTGGCTGACCACACCCAGGTGTGGGGCGTAGATCACTACTTCACCGCCTGCGGCGATTGCTGGTTCAAGCTTGTACATGGCCTTGGCGCCGGTCCACAGTTCATCGTACATGGTCGGTGCGCAGGAAAGCACGCGCTGATAGGGTTTCTCACACCATTTAATATGGCGCTCGGCCGACAAATCCGCGGCAGCACTCCAGGCCGAAAGATGGTCACCTACAAACAATCCACTCAGGTCATGACCTTCGACGGTGAGCGCAATCATCGTCACCGGCGTGGTCAGTTTCTCGGCAGCGACATGGATCATGGCGCGCACAGGTGTATTTTTTATACCGATCGTTCCAACCACACACGCCAGTGCCCCAAGCCAGTGGGTGGCGTTGATCATTTCAGGTCCAGATATGCCTGGGAACAGGTACTTGGCTCCGCCGGAGAAACCCGCCACTTCGTGCGGGAATGTCGGACCAAGGATCAGGATCTGGTCATACTCCAGTGCAGCCTTGTTCAGGCGTATATCGACCCTGTCTGGAAGAGATGCATGCCAGTGTTCGCCGGCAATCTGTTTGAATTGATCTTGTTCAATGGATCCAATGCTGACCAGGGCGGCTGGGGTATCCCAGGCATGATTCAAGAGGCCGATATGGGCGTATTTTATTTTTCGCTCTTCAGCCGACATGCCAACCAGCTGGTTCAAGCTGTCTTCCGACAGCGGCGGGTGCGTGCCAAGTGCTACCATGAAATCCAGCTGGCGGGTATCGTGCAGGATTTCCACCAGGCTGCGGAACAGGAAGGGCAACGGCAACGAGCGGGTATGGTCTGGGATGAGTACCAGGATTTTCTGGTTTCTGAAACGCCCGCCAAGGCCTTGCTGCAGGGTTTCGATGATAACCGTATCGGAGAGCAGTTCACCTGCGGGAGCGATAACCTGGGATAGAAGCATATTTGCCATCCTGATTGGCGAAATCAAACACCGCTGAAGGCGGAGAACCCGCCGTCAACCGGTACGATAATCCCGGTCACGAACGCCGATGCAGGTGAAACCAGCCACAACAATGTACCTGCCAAGTCATTTGGATTGCCAAAGCGCGCTGCCGGCGTATGCGCCAGGATCTGTTGACCACGCGGAGTCAACACCCCGGTTTCTTTGTCGGTCAGCAGAAAGCGGTTCTGCTCTGTCAGGAAAAATCCGGGGGCGATGGCATTAACCCGAATCTCCGGGCCATACTCCTGTGCCATGTGCACAGCCAGCCATTGGGTGAAATTGCTCACGCCTGCTTTGGCAGCGGAGTAGGCGGCAATGCGTGTCAGTGGGCGGAAAGAGTTCATGGATGAGATGTTGATGATCACACCACTTTTCTGTTCTGCCATGATCTTGCCGAAGACCTGTGATGGCAAAATCGTGCCCATCAGGTTCAAGTCAAACACCCACCGCAAAGCATCGGCAGGCAGATCGAAAAAGGATTGTTCCGGGTTGGTGGTGGCCTGAGGTTTATTGCCACCTGCGCCATTGACCAGGATATCCACTCGCCCATATGCCGAGACGATCTTTTGAGCGGCTGTTTCGACGCTGGCTTTGTCGAGTACATTGCAGGCGAGGCCAATCGCCCCGTTGCCAAGTTCAGCCGCCAGAGCTTCAGCAGGCTCCAGGCGTAAATCCAGCACAGCAATTTTCGCACCGGCAGCGGCCAGGGCGCGGCACATTTCGGCACACAAAATACCCGCCCCACCCGTAACAACAGCAGCTTTTCCGGAGAGATCGAAAAGGCTGTTTAAATTGGTTTTGTTCATGTTCTTCTCAAAGCCATCAGGTACGGTCATTAGAGAGTGAACCCTTGATCTGATCAAGTTGAGTAAAGCTGTGTTCGATGTATTCGACCGTTGCGTTTACGACTGCATCCAGGGCTTGTTTGCCTTTCTCTGCGGTTGACTCACCAGGTTTACCCCAGATCTCATCCGGCGCTATTGGAAAAGAGTGGGTATTATCCATCCAGACTGAACGAAATTCAGGCGCATGATCATGTGGCAGGGGGCCAACCAAAACCGGTGTGAGATGCATCAGGATGGATGTCTCAATCGCTCCGGCGTGGATATCTTGATCAGCCGAAGAAAACAATTCTTTTAATGCTTCCCGCCCGGCAGAAAATGGCTGCACCCAGATGGCAGTTAATCCGGGGGTTTCATAATTTAGCTGTCGGACTGCTGTTTTTACGATGAAATTTCCAATCGGGCGCGCGGTTGATGTTGTAGGAGAACCATGATTGTTAATGATTGCAACATGGTGAATGTCATGCTCATGTAACGCTAAAACAATATCGCGCACAACAGCCCAGAGTGTCTCAAATCCCAGGGAGAAAGTGCCAGCCTGCCCCGTATGCTGCATGGACAACCCCAGCGGCCAGGTAGGTAAGAGGAACGTTTGGAAGGACAATAACTCGGCTGCTTGCTGGGCAATCTCTGTCACAATAAATTGATCCGTGCCGACTGGCAAGTGGGTTCCGTGAGGTTCCAGACAGGCCAGTGGTAAGATCGCGACGTGCGGCGGGTTTTCTTTGAAGTCCCAGGCAGAATCCTTGCTCGTAAGTATCATGATTTTCTCGCAAAAGCCTGTCGTGCGAATGAAGTAACCGCCATGACCTGGGCAATAAAAGTTCGGGCACCCTTTTGTGCATCACCCTTGCTCGCACTGCCCCATACGCCATCCGGGCTGAGCAGGTCAATGGTCACATAATCCAGAAACTCACGACCGACTTGCGGCACGCAGTCAACCCGATCAGCCCCGACCGACTCAGAGTTAAGATACAACTGGATCGATGTCTCAATTTCACCGGCATGCAGATCCACCTCCGGCTTTTCAAAGATGGGTCCCTGGCTGTCAAATAAAGGCCATAGGTCACTTGCCATGACAACCAGCATATCTGGATATTTATTATTTAATGCCTGGATGGTCGGTTCTAGAATGAAGTTGCCACCATGACAATTCAACACCAACAGATTGCAGATCCCCTGCGCATGCAGCGAACTGGCAATATCCTGCAGCACGGCCGACAATGTTGCAGGTTTTAACCAGACGGTACCCCCCAGCGCGCCATGACACTCGCTCATGCTGAAAGGAATGGCCGGGATAAGCAGGGCGTTCAATTCATGTGCCACGCGCCGGCTCAATTCATCCACGATCATCCAATCTGTGCCAACCGGCAGGTGGCGGCCATGCTGTTCAATAGCCCCGATGCCGATCACCGCAATGCCCGGATGCGCACTACTGATCTCCTGACTGGTAGATCGTTTATCTATCATCGTGATGTCAGCATTCCTGCCTGGATAAGTGCAGTAGCAATTTTCTCAGACTCTGCCGGGTTGATTTGAAGCATCGGTGGACGAACAAAAGTCTGGCTTGACTCGATGACACCCACATGTGCCAGGGCGACTTTGCAGCGCGCGCGATAATCCAGCACGGGATCGGCATAGATAACGTCCGCGAATCCCTGGACGCGTGGGCGCATCGCCACTGCTTTTTGCCATTCGCCCTGGTTGAACTTGTTCAACATCTCAGCCACCATGCCGCATCCAATCGCGCAAAATCCCAAAAGCGCGCCTTCTGCGCCCAGCAAAAAGCTTTCGGTGATGAAGCGATCATTGCCCGTCAATAAAGTGATCTGACGTTTGGATAGATCAAGTGTTTGCTTGGTATAGGCAAAATACTGGGCATCAAAGGAAGCTTCTTTTATTGCGACGACTTCAGGGATTTCAAGCAGGTGCAAAAGAGTCTCACGGGTGTAATTTACGCCGCCAAAGACCGGGGCAAGCTGAAAAAGGATGATCGGCAGTCCGGTCGCATCCGCGATGGCCTTGTGATATTCAAAAGGAATGCGATTATCAAGCGGCTCGTTACGAAAAGCCGCGTTAGGAAATACCACCAGACCGTCGGCGCCGGCTTCTTTACAGGCTTTGGCCATGTCCACTGCATCGCGGGTTGTCCCGCCCATCACACCTGCCACGACCCCGCAGCGTTTGTCGGCCACATCCACTGCGACTTCGATAACCCGTCTTCGTTCGGCTGCGTTCAATTGCGGCCCTTCGCCGGTATCCATGTTAACTGCAAACGCCACCGCGTGCTCCGCCACGAGCCAATCCAGATACTTTGCAAAGGCTTTGAAATCTGGCTCATAATCAGCTGTCATCGGAAGAACTGTAGCAGGTAGTATGCCTTTTAGATTCAAGTCTTTCATTGTCATCATCTCCTTGTAAATATCATCTTACAAACCAAACCACAAACCCGGCGGGGTCTGGGTCCTGATTTATTTTGAAGCAGCTTGTGATGTTGCTTCAACCAGGGCTTTCAGCCGAGCATAGGTTGCTTTGGCGCTGGCAACTTTTGGCTGCATGTGAGGCTCTACAGAAATATGCCCGTCATAGCCATCGTTGGCCAGCGCTTGAATTTGTCCTGCCCAATCGATTTGACCATATACTGAATAACGATAATCGCCATTGGTATTACAGATCAAATCTTTGAAGTGAACATGCTGCACATGGGCCCGAATTGCCTGATAACCATCCGGATAAGGAAGATCCCCGGCAGCCATGGCGTTCCCGGGATCCCAATTGACCCCCAGGGCGGGCTGGTTAATGGCCCGGATGATTTCTGCGGTTCGGCTGCCGGTATCAGCCCAAAAATTGTCCTCAACTTCGATGGCTAGTTTTAAACCTGCCTGCTGGGCCTGTTGTGCCGCCATTTGCAGAATTTTGAGTACTTCATCCGGGGCAGGACCTGGATGGTTAAGTCCTCGGTCAAAACCAAAAATGATGATTTTGTCAGCTCCCACTTTCTTGGCATATTCCATCGAAACAGGCAGCAGTTCATTCAGGTGATAATCAACCAGGCTTGAAGCATCCTGCCACTTTTGGTAAAGCATGGAATCAATCACCTGCAGTGGGAAACGCTCCCGTTTTTTTGTTGGGGTCGGGATTTTAAATAATCCAGGTGAGATCGCAACCACGCATGCGCCATACTCATCCAGGAGTTCCAGAACGCGTTGTTTCTGAAACCCGGAGAGCAGGGGGACCCGTTGCGTCCCACAACCTCGCAGCTCGAAATCATGGATGCCCCATTCGGTTCCAAGCTCGATGGCAGTTTCGACATCTGCGCTGATTTCATCCGTGACGATGCTGATCTTCATCATTTCTCCGTGCAAAAGGCAGGCATCACTTCGCCAGCCAAAAGCTTTAGTTCATTCATGATGAATTCGTGAGGAATGCCGGGAAAATACAATCGGCAGATGAGATGATCAACACCGAAGGTATCTTTAAATTTCTGTAGTTGACGGATCACTGTTTCTGGACTGCCCACCAGGAAGCGGTCATGGCTGATGGCCTCAATTTGATCCACCCGGGCGGTGTCTTCTGCACCGATGAGGGGGTGCTTCCATTCGCCGCCGCCGTATTCGTCACGATAATTGATCAGCAGGTGACGTTCAGCCATCTCCCATGCTTTTTCATCAGTCTCAGCGATGATCACTTCGCGCGTTAATGGTGTTGGTGTGTTGGCCGGATCTTTGCCCGCCGCGCACAGGCACTCCCGGTAGAATTTCTGAGCATCCAGGAGTTTTTCCAATACGGCGGTTGGGCCGGGAACCCATGCGTCGCCCAGGGTGGCCGCCCGTTTTAAGGATAATTCACCCCAGCCGCCCAACCAGAGAGGCGGCGGCGAGGCCGGTCGTGGTTCGATCTTTCCACCATCGAGTTGGTAGTATTTTCCGTTGAACTGTACCTTATCCTCGGTCCATAATTGTTGGATCAGGCGTACCGCTTCGTCAAACCGCGCTCCGCGCTTTTCGAGCGGGGTCTGGTACAGGGCAAATTCTTCCGGGCGATAACCGATGGCCGCGCCTAGAATGAAGCGATTCTGGGACATGATGGCGAGCATAGCCGCATCCTCGGCCATGCGTACTGGATGGTAAAACGGCAGCACCAAAACATCAGTGCCAAACATGATGCGCTCGGTGCGCGTGGCGATGCCCGCCAGCCCAATCAGTGGCGAAGGCCAATAGTGGTTCTTTACACTGTGGTGTTCCTCCAGCCAGACGGAATCAAAACCCAACGACTCACCCAGCAAAACTTCTTCAAAAAATTCGCGGTAATATGACCCGCCTTCGGTGGGGATAAATCCGAATTTCATTAGTTTGCTCCATAATATCTTGAAAGATGTACTCGGAATAAAAAAGTGTGCTTCATATTTTTTTATTCTCTGGCGGGGGCGCAGTTGATGCGCGAACAACCAGGCTGTACTGCACGCGATAAACGGGTTCGATAAGTTCTGTTTGATCCAACGCCCGCATAAATTGCTTGACTCCCAGGGCTCCTATGGTTTGCATCGGAACCTGGACGGTGGTCAGTGGAGGGGATACGTATTGGGCTGTTTCAATATCATCAAATCCGGCAACACTTACCTGTTCGGGTACCAAAATATTCAATTCTTTTAATCGAAATAAACAACCCAGAGCTTCTCGATCATTGGACCCGAAGATTGCGGTTGGTGGATCTCCCAGGGCCATCAAGTCATTGGCTGCTTGTCTGCCGCACTCATAAGTAAAATCACCTTCAATCACCAACATCGGATCAAAAGTAATCCCATGCTTTTCTAAAGCTTGTTTATAACCATCCAGACGCAAGTGGCTTGTCAGCAGGGATAAAGGCCCACTGATAAAACCAATTCGTGTATGGCCCAACCCGATTAAATATTCCGTCATCTCCCTGGATGCCTGGACGTCATCAATTTTTACCTGGGGCATATTTAAGAACTGGTTGCTCAGGGCAATCAATGGCACATGTGCTTCTTGAAGCTTTGTCACGATATTAATAAGTTCATCTTTGTAATTAGAATCAGTCAGGCCGCCACCGGCAAAGATAATACCGTCTGCATTGTAGTCACGCAAAAGCTTGAGAAAACCAAGTTCTACCTCAGGAACGCGTTCGGTATTGCAGATAATCGTAAGGTATCCGTTCTCTTGGGCAGCTGCACTGATCCCCCGCACAATATTTGCAAAGTAGGGGTCGGATCCATCCCCCACGATAACCCCGATAAGCCGTGTCCTTTCATTGGCAAGCGCTCTCGCCAACTGATTCGGCACAAAATTTAACTTCTCAATGGCATCTAGCACACGGGTACGCGTTTCGGAGTTTACAGGATGCGCGCTGTTATTGAGAACGCGCGATACGGTCGTAACTGACACACCAGCGTACTTCGCAACATCTAATATGTTTGACATAGGCTTCTGGTTTCTCTTGAGTGGCGAAACATGAATAATTTAACAAAGATACTCTTGGCGAAATGGGTTCAGCTAATTTTTTGAAGGGAGCAATACCAGCCTCGATGCCAATAACTGCCCGCTAAAGATCTCCAAAATTAATCAATTCGATATTTCTTTCCTTCACAAGTGCTAAAATTTTACCATCGGTAAAAATTGAAAGTTCAGCTTCACGTTGTTGGTGATATGTGGAGCTGCCCATCAAGACTTCATCGGTATAACCAGGATGGCACATGATTTCTGTTGTGCCGTTGGGTAGATTAAGCAGCAAATCCAGCAGCGCGGGGCGGGTAGCGTTTTCGCCATAAAAGGATTTTATAAAGTGCTCTGGATGGCGCGCGTGATATTCGTTTAATAGTCGAAGATTGCTTTCCAGGCACTCCTGCGCCAACTCGACGGGGAGATCGCTTACCATATCAATGGCAGCCTCTCCAGTGGGAAAGCGTATGGCGCACTGATATTTTTCGGACAATTCCAGCATGACTCGAAATAAACCTGGGGACAGGAAGGAAATATGGTGGTGCGAGTCAAGATGGTCAGGTGTGTGACCGGTAACCGAAACGAATCTTTCAACTTGAGCGTGCCATTCTGCACTGACTTCTTTCTGGTCAATCAACGGGATACGCTGAATTAAGTCCATCTCGTCAGGGAAAGAGTTATGCCCTGCGATGAGCGAAGGCAGCTGCGAGGTGGGCAATAATGGAATGCCAGAAGTCAGAACCAGATGTACTCCCAATCCAAGGCGCGGGCATTCCTGGCTGGCTTTATGCAGGGTTTCTTCCACGCCAGGCATGTTCATCATGGCCGTGGTTGAAGTAACAATCCCATGCAGATGACTGTCCCGAATGCCATCCGAAACGCCTGGGGTATGCCCATAATCGTCCGCATTTACGATCAATCGAGTGGAAATAGGTTATTCTCCTTTGTCAGCCAAATTTTCATGAGTCTTGTTATGGTTGCTGTTGCCGTGGATGAATAAATAACAATCAAGACCATAAACGAGCTCGCTCATGTAAAGATTCTGGTCTGATCATCCCCAATCCGTTCAGGATCGCGCCGGAAGGTTTGTATCCGGCAGCCTCCATGCCCAGAAGCGCAGCGCCAACAACAGGCGGCGTGGTAAGCCGCAGCAAACATGCTCCAGGCGCTAGAGTTTGAATGCTCTGGCGCATGGGCTCAATCAACAACGAACCGCCATTGAACATGCTCCCAACCAGCACAACATCAAACTCCAGGTTTTCAAATTCCAACTGGCGAATGACTGCTTTTGCCAACTCACCCAACTCGTTCCCTGCCCATTCAATGATATCTTTTGCCACCGGGTCGCCATCAGCCGCAACCTGGAACACCAGGGGAGCCATGGACGCGTTTAGGTCATAATATCCCATACAAAAACCTTCAAGTAAATCCTCCAGGCTGCGGGCGCCGGTGGATTTGATTATGGCAGATGTCAGTTCGGTGTGCGGCCCGCGTTGGGTCCACTCATGGGCAATGGCTTGCCCAACCTTCTCCATTAACTCGGTGCCCCCGGCTCCTTCCCCGGCCCGCGACGAGCCACCCGCTACCCGCCCCTCTCTCGAATGACTCTGGTCCCAGCCCCGGCAATTACAGCCAGTGCCAGAAACTACTGTGACCCCCCAGCCTTGCGGGGTCCCAGCGACCAACCCAAGAATGGTGTCATTAACAATTTTGACCGCTGATTTGAGACCAATGCTCTGAATTGCCAGATCAGTTTCTCTCTTTTCAGATGGCCAATCATAACCAGCCACGCCAAAACCAGCACCATTGATCATTTCACGATCTATATTGGCTGCGGCCAATGCCTGTTCAGTCGCATCAGAAAGCGCCAGCCGCAGACCTTCATACCCGACTGTTTCATGATTGCCTGGTCCGCCCTTCCCAAAACCAGCTACCTGCCCGTCCTGGTCAACAATCAAAACATGGGTTTTGGTTGCGCCAATATCCGCACCAAGGTAATAACTATTCACAGCGCCTCCGTGGACGTGGGCCAGAACTGAGGTAAATATGCCCGGTTGATTTCCAACATATCATCCAATACCAACTGGACTTTATCTGCAGGTGGCCCGAGTGGGTGCGCCAGCAAGGCCTTATAGGCTGCCTCTCGATCTCCATGCACACCAGCTTCAACGCTCAGCAGTTCGTAAGACTTCACTTGTGTCAACAAGCCAGAGCAGACCAACGGTAAGGGTTCAGCCGGCAAAGGATGAATTCCGATTTTATCTACTCTGCATGGCAGCTCCAACACCCATTCCGCGGGCCAACCTGGAACAGCGCCAAGATGTGGTGTATCCACTATGTGTACTTCGCCCAGATTGTTATAGTGCGAATTAATTAACTGTGTGGCTGCGGTGGAATAATACGCGCCACCTCTCAACATCAAATCAGCCGGAAGTTGTTTCAGATTTGGATCTGCGTAATCCCGCAGCAAATCAGCTTCGATCTTCATTACAGATTCAGCGCGGGATGGAGGCCAATGTGCCTGCTCGGCCAATATCCGCCCGGTGTAATAATAATATTCCAGGTAGTAACTGGGTACCATGCGAAGTGTCTCAACCAAACGCACATCCCAGATCTTTTCCGGATCTGCTTTTAGTTGATCCAGGAAACCTGCCAGCACACGCGGCCAGACATCTTCGCCATCCAGGGTAAATCCGTGATGCCAGATTAAATGGTTCAATCCCAGGGTCTTCAATTCAACGCGCTGCGGTTCGATCTGTTTTCCCAATTGTTTGTTGATGATCTTCAAAAACATCATCCTGGCGTTTGTGGGTGAATTGCACAGACCAACTGCTTGAACATCTGGCGCGTAACGCGCAAGTGTCTCAGTAATTAAACCCGAAGGATTTGTAAAATTAATCAACAGGGCATTCGCTGCCACTTCGCGCATATCCTCGGCCAGCTTCAAAATCACAGGAATGGTTCGCAATGCTTTTGCCATGCCTCCAACCCCGGTGGTCTCCTGTCCGATCAAACCGTGGCGCTGCCCCAGATATTCATCACTCCGGCGGGCCTCCATTTTCCCCACGCGAAATTGAGTGATCACGTAAGATGCGCCCTGAACAGCCTCCCGCTGATTCTGGGTAAGGATTACCTTAAAAGGCATTCCTTGAACCGCAGCGAGGCGCTGCGCAAATCCACCCACGATCTTTAATCGGTCCGCATCAATATCCATCAACCAAAGCTCAGTCACTGGAAGAGTTTCGATCCTGCTCAGAAAGCCACTCAGTAGTTCAGGGGTATAAGTAGAACCACCACCAATCACGGTTACTTTCACAGTCTATGCCTCTTTTCCATATGCAACCGGCCATTCACCTTCGGCGTGTATTTCGCCAAACAACACACCGGCTGTGGCTTCCATATTATGCGGTGAAGTGGCAAACGAGACCAGTACGGTCTCGGCATTTTCCGGGATGCTGTTGGAGTAGGGCGTGTTGGCAATCACGACCACCTGCTTCGATTTGTCGCCAGCCACTTCCGACACAATCTCACGATTGCCTTTTGAAGAACGGTAATAAAAGCTTGTCATTACGATGCTGTCAAATTCTTTAACAAGCTGGCGGATATTGTTAATATCGGCTTCATCGGGAGTAAAGTCAATTTCCAGATATGTCGTACCCGGATTGTATTTTAAGCAATGTTTGAACAACATGCCCGGGTGCCACTGAATGGTATTGACTTCTGTTTGTCTCTGTTCAATAACCAGCACCCTTCCATTTTTCGATAGCGGTATTACGTTTTCCTTGTTCTTCACTACCATGATCGATTTCCTGGCAACCAGCCTGGACAGGTTGATTATTCTAGGATCTTGAATGGCTGATTCGGGGCTCTCTGGCCACAGGCTGCCATGGTGGAAAAGCCCGTATTCATACTTGCAGTTCAGTATTCGATATACTTTGTCATCCAATTCTTGTTCCGCGATTTTTCCTTCTTCCACGTACCGTTTGATCGTGTTGAAGGTTGCGCTTACCAGCTCGTTCTCGGCCTTCATCAAAACCAGGTCTGCCCCGGCCTGCAGCGCCATGGCGCAGGCTTCGTCCACCTTGTAGCGGGTGGAAATGGCGCCCATGGTCATGCTATCAGTCGTGATCACGCCACCAAATCCCAAATAATCACGGGCAATGCCGGTGATTATCTTCTTGGACACGGTGGAAACGGTATTTCCATCAATCTGTGGGTAAATGCAATGCGCCATCATGATGGCTGGCAAAAGTTTATTATCGATTAGATGCTTGTAAGGCATCAATTCCCGTTTGTAAAGCATATTCCGATCGATATCAATTGTAAGTTCGGCATAGTGCGGGTCAACCGAAGATTCGCCGCGACCTGGGAAATGTTTGCCTGTTGCAATAAGGCCACCTTGCTTAAAACCTCTGCAAGATTGTTCAGCATACTCGATTACATCATCCAAACGGTCGGAATAGGAACGGGTGCAGATACCGGGGTTTTCTGGGTTGACATTGATATCAAGGTCAGGGGAATGTATCCAGTTAAACCCGGTTGCCCGGCTTTGGCGTGAAATGGCAAGCGCGACTTCGTACGCCAGTTTGCTATCCCCGGTTGCTCGCAGTCCCATGGGCTTTGGGAAAATATTGACCCCTCCGAAAAAGAAATCAGCATTGCTGCCACCTTCCTGGTCAAATGAAAAGTGCAGGGGAATCCCTGATGGTCTGTCCATTGCTAATTTCTGTAATCCATCCAGGATGGCTTTATATTCTGCCGCCGTAACTGAAGGCGCGTTAACTCCTTTTTTATAACCTTTGGTATCCTCTACGTTTACGACGGTCTTGCCGCTCTTGGGCTCTACGTAATTTCCAAATGTTCTTGAACCAGGTGTGAGTCTTAATCCTCCACACTGATATTTCTGAATTGCATCCAGAATATGGGGTCGGACAACGGTGCCACTAAACCCCAGTGTCATGACCGCCCCAACCTTTTGATCCAGGGTCATTCTTGAAATAATGTTTGTGATAACCTTGTTAGTCATTGAAGGTTTCATGCAAGACCTCTTATTGCAGCGTCAATGCAAATACTTTTCAGCGCTTCCGCATCTTCAAAAAATTGGCTCGTGGAATTGCCTTTGACAAATTCAAGCATGCAAAACCGGTCGCCAGGGATTTCTCTCACAATGTTCATATACTTTGACCACTCATCTCGCCCTTCGGCCAGCGGCTCTGGCTCTTCTCCGGTCTGGTTGAAAACGTGAAGATTGCTCAACCAGGGAGCGATCTCCCGCAGCCCGGCTAAACGCGCATCCAGGTCCAGCGCAACCGGTGGCTGCCAGTAACTCAGGATGTTTGGTGAGTCAATCGCCTTCAGCAGCCGGAGAGCCGCCTCTGATGTATCTGTCAGCGTTTTCTCATGATACTCAAAAGCGAGATTGATGCCTGTCTTTGCCGCCAGCGCGGAGATCCGCCGTGCATCATCAATCACCCTGTGCCAGTCTGCAGCCTCAGCCTGATCCGAACCCACGTCACCAGCCCAAATACGCAGGCTGGGTGCTTGAAGTTCCACGGCTGTTTCCAACACTTTTTCGAATGATATGGTGCCATCCTCACAACCAGCTTTGTAGTACGACCCGTAAGCAGCCACCTGTAAGCCGGCTTCCAGCGTGATTTTTACAACTTCCCGGGCGCGTTTGATGTCCCCATGCGGAACATGGACATCGCCTCCCCACTCAATAGCTTGCAATCCCGCTTGCTGAACCAGATTAACAATCTGGGCGGGTTGAAATTCGCGAAATGTTACTGAAACCAATCCTGTTTGGATCATGATTTCGACCTTTTGTGCCAGAATCTAATGCTCTTTGGTCATCAACTTGAATTTCTCATAGGGAATTTCGTACTGTAATGGCTCTCCCTTTGAAAAACGCTCGATCTCTGCGATCATTGCGTAGCTCATCTGTTCCCGGGCAGTAATACCAGCCACATGCGGGAACAAAATCACGTTATCCAAATTGCGCAGGGCGCTATCGAGTGGTAATGGCTCCGTCTCGTACACATCCAAAACAGCCCGAAACCTTCCCTTGCGAAGTTCAACCGCCAATGCCCGCTCATCGATGATTGCGCCTCTGGCAGTATTAACCAATAAGGCATTGTCCTTAATGAATGCGAGCATTCTGCTGTCCAGCAAACCTCGGGTTTCCTGTGTCAATGAAGCATGGACCGAAATAACATCTCCCCAGGCCAGAACATCCTGTAATGAAGCCATTTCGATGTTGGGGTATCCTTTGATCGAATCCTCTGACAAATAGGGATCGTAAATCCTTATTTGCACATCAAAAGGTTTTAAGAAATCGACCAGGAACCTCCCGATTGTTCCCAACCCAACCAGACCCACTCTGGCGCCAACCAGGCTTGTGCTCTCAATTACTCTTTTTTCCCAGAGCTGTTTGTGCTGTACATCGTAGGCCTGTTGGGGCAAACACCTCAAGCCGGCCAAAATATAAGCCAGAACACCTTCGGCCACATATTTCGCCATGATATTGTTTGCACTGCAAACCTTGATGCCAAGTTCGTAAACCTGCGGTGTTACCAGATCGGCCACACTGCCCGCAGCATGTACAATTAATTTCAATTTATCGGCATGTTGTAAGACAGCATCGGAAAATAATGGACAATCCCAATGGGTGAGACATACATCCTGAGCCCCGATAGCCGTTGCCAGATGTTCCTGTGTAAATGGCGCGTCAGTTTGATTGTAAGTAACATTTCCCATCGTTTCCAATGCGTGAAGGGCTTGCGCGGGAAAATAGATTTGTTTAATCGGGCCATTTTCGGTGGTAAATAAGATGTTCATGAAGGCGAATTATCCTTTTCTTTTTCGGGGTAAAAAAGGTTGGCGGATTCCGCATCCAAAAAAAGTTTTGAGTTCGAATGGCTGCGCAGGATGCTGGCCGGGCATTTCGTTGAGATTTCTGCATGCAGGGTCTTCCAAACCGGGATGGCCTTATGAATACCGGGTACGATGCAAAAGATGGTTTTTGCCTGCAAAATGGCAGGGATGGTGAGAGTCAGTGCTTTATAAGGAACACTTTCAAGGTTCGGAAATACCCCGTCTCGAAACTGTTGTTCACGGCAGGCTTCATCCAGATCGATGATCTTAACCAGTTCGGGATCTGCAAAATTAGCGACAGGCGGGTCGTTAAAAGCCAGATGACCGTTCTCGCCAATGCCGATGCAGGCCAGGTCAAGCGTATTTTCCCGCAACCTTGCAGCATATTGAGCGCACTCCGCGAGCAAATCATCGGCCTGACCATTCAAGGATTCAAAACTACGAAACGGTAAACGGTCAATGAGATGCACCTTCAACCAATGGGCAAATCCATGGCCTGTTTCCGGACCGGCCCCCACAAATTCATCCAGGTGGAATGCATTGATCCGGTCCCAATCCACAAACATCTGGTTGCGTACAAGGGCCTCCAGAAATTCGACTTGGGATCCGGCGCTGGCGAAAACTACATTGATGGTTTCCTGCTCACTTAGTAATTCGTGAACCTTGTCAATAAACTCGCAGGCCGCCGCTTGGCCTGCCAATGTTCGTGTGGAAAATACCTTCACCTGTAAATTCTGGCCGTAGACATTTACTGGCGGGGCAACTTTTTCCTGCCATTGGGCAAATTTCGCCTTCATCACGGAGTACGTGGACTTCGGGCGCCGGTAATAATCCACCATGCCCTTATGATTGACCATCAAGGGCCGACCCAGGTAGGTCATATTTTCATTCACCTGGGAAATGTCCGACCAATTCGAGACTCGAAAGTCTGCAAAAGTCCACACAATTTCTCCAACAATATTCTTGAAACTCATGTAAACATCTGCAATACGTGATAGATAATCCGACTGCAAATCTTCAGACCAGGATATCTTCTCGACATAACTTCTTTCCCCATACAGACCCTCCCAACCATGGGATGTGATCAGCAGGGGCTTGTTCGCATAGCGCCTGGCCATGCTCTCCAGAAATTTGATGCCATTATCTATGCTGGCTCCACCGTACCAGCCCTCCCAATAATTTACACCGATGACGTCGAATAAATCATATGTGACATCTGTGAGCGGACGATTGGATGCCATCACAACCAACCGCGTATCATCCAGCTGCCGGGTCAGATCCACGATGGATTTCACGAAATCACGACTCGCGGCAAGGTCGGTTTCGCACTCAATGAAAAGACTCCAAAACATGATGCTGGTGGTGTTCTTTTCAGCGCGCATCATCTCTGCCAGCATCTGCCTGCTTTTGGCGAGCGTTTCAGGGCTGGTCAACTGGGCTTCACGCAGGAATACCATGGGAATCTCAGAGATCGCCACCATTCCAAGTTCATCGAGCACATCGTGTTCCAATTGGTTGTGTGGATAGTGGGAAAGCCGGACAAAATTAGCGTTCATCTGGCGCAGCAAGTCATAATCCTTAACCAATTGTTCGCGCGTAACCGTTCGCCCTGTGAGTGGATATTCGTCATGCTTGGCACAGCCGATCAGCTTGACCTCTTCCCCATTGAGCAGGATCTTTTGCCCAACAATTTTAAATTCACGCATGCCAAAACGTTTTTCAAGGTTGTCGCAAATGTTTGCATCCGTATCCAGCAGCGCCAAATGTAAATTGTAGAGGTACGATGCCCCCAACTTCCATAAATGCGGGTTTTGGACAGAAAGCATCACTCTGACTTCGCGTTTTTCTCCTGCCCCAATATCTACCACGGTTTCTTCCTGAACCATATCCTGGTTCACCTTGTCACCTATGCGTGAAACAAGCCGATAAGAACCAGCCAAGCCAGTATTTACTATTGTTACGGATAAAGCTACCGTGCCATCCATGCCAGTCTTGATGGAATAATCGTCGATATAAGCCGCTCGGGTTGTTTCAATATACAGGGAACGGTAAATTCCGCCATAGTTAAACCAATCAACTCCACTGGGCGGCAATGTCCAGGCATCCAGCTTGCTGTTCACCTTGATTGCTAGAAAATTTACAACCCCCGGTCGAAGAGCCTGGGTGATGGGAATTGAAAAAGCCGTGAAGCCACCTTCATGCGTTCCAACCGCTTGGCCGTTGATAAAAATCTCGCAGCGATAGTTCACACCTTCGAAGCACAGCATCATCCGTTCATTTAGATCTTCAAATCGAAAGAAGTGCTCTTTAAAATACCATGCCGTTCCTTCATAAGAAAAATGATCAGGAAATACTTCATTCCAGCATGAAGGCAGGTTTATCTGGCGACAATCTTTTGGAGCAGTGGCAGCCCAGCCAGATTGCTCCCCTTGTTCGTTCTCGTCGAATTTGATTTTCCACCAACCGGCAAGGTTTATGCGCTTAATCATGCTTTTTTATGCCTCGTGAATGATGAGAGAGAATTCTGGCGCTTACCCTTTAACCGCGCCTGCCAGACCATTGACAAACTGACGTTGGAAGATGATAAAGACAATAATGATCGGTACCATCGAAATGGTTGTGGCTGCTGCAAACCCGGAGATATCGACTGAATACTGCCCAGTAAAAGCCCGCAACCCTACCGATAGCGTGCGCAGTTCCGGTTTCCCCAACGTAAATACCAGCGGCGTAAAATAGTCCTGCCAGGCTGCGTTAAAGCCCAGGATGACGGTTGTGGCAATGATCGGTCGCGCTAGCGGCAGAACCAGGGCAAACTGTTGTAAAAAACTGGCGCCGTCGACCATGGCCGCGTCATACAAATCCTGGGGGATATTCTTGAAGTATCCTTGAAACAGGACGGCCGAAAAACCGACGCCGCCACTTAAGGCCAGGATCACCGCAAACGGCGTATTAAGGATGCCCAACTTTTGCATCAAATCAAAAACCGGCAGGATGCTGGTGGCGGTTGGCAGGAACAGCATCGCCAGGATCAGGAACTGTAAAAACCGACTACCCGGAAATTTGTAGCGTGCCAGCACATAGCCGGCCAGGGCGCTCACAACAACGGAAATGGATGTTGAGCAAACTGCGTACACCACCGAGTTCAACAAATACCGGTTGAACTGAGCCTTGGTCCAGGCGCGAACAAAATTATCAAGTGTCCAGTGCTCCGGCCACAGGTGCCAGCCCGCCCGGAACATTTCAGCGGAACTCTTAAAGGAAGAGAATATTGGCCAAACAAAGGGGTACAGCCAGAACACGCATACAATGAGCAGGATTGCTGAAGTGATCAAGTTTAGACGGTCGAAACGACTCAATTTCATCTTTTTCATCATCACACTCCATACTCCAGCCGCTTTCGCTGCGCAAAGTTGATGAAACGCGCATTGAAAGAAAAGAGAACCAGCACGGTCATGCCAAAGAAAAATCCCGCTGCGCTGGCGATGCCATATCGCATCGGCATTCTTGCAAATGCTTTCATGAAGACGTAATAATACACAGTGTAGGATTGCGTTCCCGGACCACCGGCGGTCATGATCTGGATCCAGTCAAAGATCCCCAGGGCCCAGGTGATACCAAGCAGCGAGATGATGATGGCCATCGGTGCGATCAATGGTAAGGTGATATAGCGCATTTTTTGCGATTCGGTCGCCCCATCTACTTCCGCGGCTTCGTATAGTTCGTCGGGAATGCTCTGCAGGGCGGCCATCCAGAAAATGACATACTGGCCCATGATTTGCCAGACACTGATAATAGCGATCGTCGCCAGGCTCGACCAGCCAGTATTGAAGAAGTTTATCGGGGTCTGTATGAGATGAAAATTCAGCAGGAATTCATTGATTGCCCCGTTGGCCGGGTTGAGTAAATATGTGAATACCATGGCCACAATTGATGGTGGCATTAACCATGGTACAAAGAAGGCGGTTCGAAATAAGGCGCGCCATTTGAGCCATTTGCGGGTCAAAAGAATTGCTAATAAAAACGAGATGGGTAATTTAATGAGTGACTGGCCGATGGTGAATACCCAGGAGTTGACATATGATTGCTGAAAAACTCGATCATTGATAACAGTGATGTAATTCTTTACCCCGACAAACACTGATTCAGTTACTGGCCCAATACCATTGTAGTCATACAAACTGAACTGAATGGTGCGGATGATGGGCCATACAGTCAGGGCGCCGAATATGATGACAAATGGCAGGAGCGTTATGTAACACCAAAAATAATCACTGCGCCGCATGGCGATCCCGGTTCCCGTAGACTTTTTCTTTGCTGGTGAGTTGGCACGCATGTTGGCTCACTTTTCCTTATCAAAAAATCAGGATAATAACTTCCGGAGAATAATGGGGACGCAGCCAGTTCCTTCCCAACTGCGTCCCCATGACTTATTCTACGATTCAATCACATGGTTCTGGTTCATGCTGATTGATTATTTATTGTAAATCGAGTAATCGAAATCGGTCAGACCATCCCATTTGGGTTCAGCGAAACAATCGACGGAGACTTTCAGCCCGGCAGCAGCTTCAGCGGTGAGGGTCTCTTCAAACACCTTGTTCTGCGCGTCTTCAACAGCTTTGGCCATGGCGGTCCAATCCCCGCCATTTGACAGGTATTCAGCGATTGTCACATAACCCCAATCGGTCTGGAGTTCATCAACCTTATTTCGGGCTTCAGATTTTGCCAGGTCTGGGCACTTCAGAGAAGCCTGCGGCGCCATCACATGCACCTGCGGATCCAGAGGGATCAAATCACGTGTCGGGTTGGTGGCTGGCATGTATTCCAGGAGTTTCGCAGGATCACCCCAAGGCAGAATATCAAACCCGTTGGCCATAAAGTTCTTTGTATACCATCCCTCAGGGCGGGTTGTCCATTCAAGATAGAGCGTTGCCTCATAAATATGCTTACTCTTGGCGCTGATAAAGGTTTGTCCCAGAGGCGGACCGGATGCAATCTTTCCCTTGTATCCGCCCTCCGGCATTGGAGGAATTGCCACACCAAAGTTGGTAAACTCAAAGGTTCCGGGAAAGACGGAAGACATCCAACCGCCATCAAAGTAAAAGGCTGCGTCGCCATTAGCGACTGCCTGTCTGGAGAAAACCTTATCATTCTGACCAGGCAGGACATATCCAGCCACATAGAGAGAGCGCAGATATTCGATGGTTTTCACGAAGTCCGGATCAGTCATGGCCGTGTATTTGCCGGTCATGGTGGAGATCAGGCTGTCATTAAAGCCCTTAACCCCGGTGCCCATAAAGGGGATGATCAAGCGATCAAGCTCTCGTGGACCTTTCATTGCGGCAGACAGGCAGTACTTGCCCTTTGCCTTGATCGCAGCGCACGCATCCGTGAATTCTTGCCAGGTTGTTGGGATTTTATCTGTCAAGCCAGCTGCCGCGATAACATCCTTGTTGTAATACATATAGGCATAGCCAGCTGCCCCATTTGACGGAGGCCGGGGAATGGTGTAAACCTTGCCACCCATGCTATACAGGCCATCCATCATATTATTGGTGCCGCGGAAGCGAGCCCGGAAATCAGCCGGCAGAGCGGTTTCATCCAAAGGCGCCGCCCAACCCAGAGACAGCAGATCTTTCAATTCGAAATAATCGCCTGCGGCTGGCCAGGTGTAAACAAAAATATCTGGCGCGCTGTCGCCCTGAAAAGCCAAGGGCAGAGTCTGCTTGTAATCGTCTTCCACCATGGTTTCCGGTACAACGGTAATCCAGGGGTACTCTTTGTTGAATTCCACGGCGGCCTGCTTGTAGAAATCCAGGCGTTCCTGGCTGTAATCCAAATATTTGAGCGTCACAGGTTCGTGGGTGGCTTCAACGGTTGGCACTTCTTTTGCTGGTTCTGCAGTGGCTGCGGGGACTACGGCAGTAGCAGGCACTGCTGCGGTATCCTGCGTCACTTCGGTTGCAACAGGCGTGGCATTCGCACCACAACCTGAGAGAACCATGCTGCTGATGATGATCATGGTCATGACAAAAAACGTAAATTTACGCATTTATGCATCTCCTCTTATCAATTAACAGGCTTGTTTTATTTTTGATCTTTTAGTCCGTGGCGAGAATGAAGTGAAATGATGGGTAGGCTCCTCCTTCCAGAACTGATATCGTCAATATTATTTCCATAAAGTGCATTGCTCATAACTCATATTCAGAATGATCAAAGATCCAGAAAGAGTTAGTTAGTATGGAAAGCGGTTTCCGGAAACCGCTTTCCATACTATACAACATCAACAAACTATTGTCAATATGGAATAATGGTTAGATGCGCGTAACATCCAGCGATTCTTCGATCGAGATCTCCGGTAGATGCCAGGTAGGGTACGGGCCAGTAGAACCTTGTTGCTTCAGGGTGAGCCCACCGTCAACACGTTGTCGTCGAAAAGCCAGCACATTTCATGTCGGAATCTGCCAATCCCCCCGATTGGTGCAACGACCCATGGGTCGATAAGATAGAAAATGGGCGTCTTTATGGGCGCGGTGCCGCAGACATAAAGGGCTCACTGGCTGCCATGATCCACGCAGCGGCATCCATTGAGCGAAATCAGCTTGCCGGACGTGTATTTGTCAGCGCAACTGTGGCAGAAGAAACGGTGGAGGGTGGCACTTTTAAACAAGTTGTTGACGAGACAGCTCCGGACTATGTTGTCATCGGCGAAGCAACTGAACTTGAATCGGGGTGGACGCGGTCGGGCGGAGATCAAGGTCAGTACTTTTAGCCGCCCGGCACACTCTTCATCCCCGCAAGCCGGCCATTCAGCGGTGGCTGACATGCTGCGAGTGATCGATGCGATCGCCAGCCTGATTGAACCATCCCACCCTTTGCTTGGCGCCGGCTCAATGGTTCTGACCGATATTATTTCTGCGCCATATCCAGGACGATCAGTGATCCCTTACCAGTGTCATGTGACTTACGATCGCCGGCTGCTGCCGGGGGAAACCAGAAACTTGGTGTTGGACGCGCTAAAGGAACGTCTCAGCTTTTACGATATCAAATCCAGTATTGAGATCAAACCCAACACGGAAGTGACCTATGCCGGGGAAAGACTGGCTGGCGACAAATTCTTCCCTGCCTGGGTTTTCCCGGAAGAACACACCCTGGTTCAAATGGCCCTCAATGGACTAAAATCCGCAAATATCAATCCCGCCATTCAAGCTTACAGGTTCTGCACCAATGCAGTGTATTCTGCAGGGACTGCGGGAATACCAACTATTGGATTTGGTATTGGGCGCGAAGAGGATGCCCATATTATCGATGAATCGATCAGCGTGGCTGATTTGGAGACTGCTATGCGTGGCTATCAGGGTATTATTCGTGCCGTTTGTTCTGACAAATAGGGAAAGATAAAAACGCCGTCAACAATTTTGGACTTTTGACAAATCCAAGGCTTGCAAAAAAAGGTGGAACTGCATGACAATTGGGAGTTGTGGACAACCAACTGCAGCAGTTCCAAGGTGAAGTTTACCAGAACTTCGCCAAATATAAATGCACCGATACGCTCATGG
>JAPLGT010000099.1:0-4976 GCA_026390035.1 Chloroflexota bacterium | reverse complement strand
TCATAATCTCGTGCTAGGTTTACTCAAACGCGCTGGCTTTGTCAACTCTGCGAAAGGTCGCCGTTGGTATGAAGGCCATATTCAGGATGCCTTTGCCCTGCTCACTTCTGGAAACTCGTTTTCTTGAGAACGCCATAGTTTCATTATTTTTTTTCTTGACCCCCATGCGCAAAGGTGTTATATTAATACTAATAATCTGATTAATCTTATTCATCGGAATAATATGTCTCCACTCGAAAATCTATCAGAATTCATGCGTTATCTGGCCGCCCACGCGCAAACAGACGCCAACCTGCCACCCATCACAGTATTAAGTGATGAGCTAGGTGTGAGCGTATCCAGTTTGCGTGAACAGCTGGAAGTGGCGCGGGCCCTGGGACTGGTGGAAGTACGTCCGAGAACAGGCATACGGCGCCTGCCTTTCAGATTCCTACCCGCAGTCCGACAAAGCCTGGGCTACGCTATGGCGCTTGAACCAAACAATTTCGAAATGTTTGCCGATCTCAGGCAAAATATCGAAGCTTCATATTGGTATGAAGCCGTTGGCAAGCTGACCACGGAAGACCATGCCCTGCTGCAAGACCTGGTAGAACGCGCCTGGCGCAAGCTTAATGGCAGACCTATTCAAATCCCTCATGAAGAACACAAACAACTTCACCTGGCAATTTACTGCAGGTTAAACAACCCATTTGTCAGTGGCATTCTGGAAGCCTATTGGGAATCCTACGAAGCCATTGGATTGAACGTCTTTACTGATTACAACCATCTCCGAGGTGTCTGGCAATACCATGAAAAAATGGTTCAAGCCATTCAATCTGGAGATTTTGAGGCCGGATATCGGGCACTCGTGGAACATACCGATTTACTGGCAGATTTGCTTGACCACCGTCCCACAAAATAATACTCAACTCAATGAGGAGCCTATGACCCAGCGTATTGTTAATGATTTTTCCATCGTGGTTGGTACCGCCAACGGTTCGGGTTCGCAAACGTCTAATTCGACGATTTTACGAGCACTATTTAGGATGGGCATTCCCGTTTCGGGCAAGAACCTCTTCCCGAGTAATATTCAGGGACTGCCAACCTGGTACATCATCCGCGCCAGTAAGGACGGTTTTATCGCCCGTCGAGATGAACGTGAAATTGTTGTTGCCATGAATCCGAACTCGTTTGAAAAAGATCAGGCGAGTGTTCTGCCTGGCGGCGCTTTTTATTACGACGACTCAATCAAGGCACCCATCACACGCACAGATATTGTTGTTTACCCAATGCCCGTAAAGCAAATCGTTCGTAATGATCCAGCTGTGCCGGCCAACCTGCGCGATATGATTGCAAACATGGTCTATGTTGGCATCCTGGCTCAAATGATCGGGATCGACATGGAGAAAATCGAAACAGCATTAAGCTTTGCCTTCAAAGGCAAGCAAAAAGCCGTCGATCTAAATCTTAACGTGGCTAAATCTGCGGCGCTCTGGGCCAAAGATAACTTAGAAAAGAAAGACCCTTATTACATTGAACCGATGGATAAAACTGCTGGGTTGATCATGGCAGACGGAAATACCGCTGCTGCAATCGGATCCATCTACGGTGGAGTCCAATTTGTCGGCTGGTACCCTATCACCCCTGCCACCAGCCTGGCTGAAGAGTTGAATGAATATCTTCCAAAACTTCGTAAAACTGCCGAGGGAAAAGACACCTATGCTGTAGTGCAAGCCGAAGACGAACTGGCTGCGATCGGTATGTGTATTGGCGCTGGATGGGCTGGTTTGCGCTCCATGACCTCAACATCTGGGCCAGGGCTAAGCCTGATGACCGAATTTGTCGGATTGGCTTATTACGCCGAAATCCCAGTTGTGATTTGGGACGTAACCCGTATCGGCCCAAGTACTGGCTTGCCCACCCGCACATCTCAGGGTGACTTAAATTTTGCGGCCAACATGGGGCATGGCGACACAGATAACATCATTCTGTTACCCGGTTCCGTCAATGAATGTTTTGAATTTGGCTGGCGCGCCTTCGATATCGCTGAACGTATTCAAACACCCGTGATCGTCCTCAGCGACCTGGATTTTGGTATGAACCAGTGGATGACAGAACCATTCAAATATCCCGACATTCCAATGGACCGCGGCAAGGTTTTATGGGAAGAAGACCTTAAGAAATTAACCGAACCATGGGGACGTTACCTGGACAAGGATGGCGATGGCATTCCCTATCGCACCTTCCCTGGTAACCGCCTGCCAGGCAGTTCTTACTTCACTCGCGGAACCGGGCACGATCCCTATGCCCGATATACTGAAGACTCCACAGTTTGGGAAGCGAACATGGAACGGCTGAAGAAGAAGTTCCTTACCGCCAAAGAGTACCTACCCAAACCAGTCATCGAAAACGTCGAAGGTGCCAGGGAGGCAATCATTGCCTTCGGTTCGACTATACCCGCTGTTCAGGAAGCTCGCGTTTTGCTTGATGAACAAAAGGGTCAAAAAATGAACCTGCTTCGTCTGCGCGCCTTGCCACTAGCGAACGAGGTCAGAGAATTTGTAATGGCACAAGATAAGGTGTACGTCGTTGAAATGAATCGCGACGGGCAGCTTTACGAAGAATTGATCATTGCCATGCCAGATCTGGCAACCAGGCTGGTTTCTGTGGCTTACAGCGATGGTATGCCACCCACTGCCAAGCGCATCATGAGCGAAATATTAGGAAAGGAGAACAAATAATATGGCCGAAACCCTTCCGATGGCCGGGGCTGCTGTTCAAGTAAACCTGGCCGGTTTAAGCAAAAATGATTATCGCGGTTTGCCAAGTACCCTTTGTCAGGGCTGTGGGCACAATTCCATCGCCAACCAGATCATATCAGCCGCCTATGAAATGAATGTTGTCCCTGAAAATGTCATCAAATTCAGCGGTATTGGATGCTCCAGCAAGTCGCCAACCTACTTCCTCAACCGCTCTTTCGGCTTCAATGGCCTGCATGGACGCATGCCATCCATTGCAACCGGCGCGCTCTTTGGCGATATCAGCATGAAAGGCATTGGTGTTTCTGGTGATGGCGATAGCGCCAGCATTGGTATGGGCCAATTCAAACACATGATGCGACGTAATGTCAACATGGTATATATTGTTGAAAATAATGGCGTGTATGGCCTAACTAAGGGTCAATTTTCTGCCACGGCAGAAGTTGGTCTGAGCCTGAAAAAACAAGGTGTAAATCAGTACATGCCAATCGACATCTGCATGGAAGCGATCGCATCAAACGCTACCTTTGTTGCCCGATCCTTTGCAGGAGATCCAAAACAAGTCAAGGAACTGCTAAAAGCAGCGATTGCCCACAAAGGCATCGCCATACTTGATATCATCAGTCCTTGCGTGACCTTCAATAATCAGGATAATGCTTACCATTCATATACCTGGGGCAAGGACCACGAAGCACCTCTGCATGAAATTTCCTTCGTACCGGCGCGAGACGAAATCATGATTCCCGATGAGTTCGAAGCCGGGACAGTTCGCGAAGTGGAAATGCATGACGGCTCCAGCATTATTCTAAAAAAGCTGGAACAGGATTACGATCCCACCAGCAAATTCCAGGCTCTTCAAAAGTTGGAAGAAGCCCAGCAAAACAACTGGTTGATCACCGGGCTGATCTATCTCGATACATCCAAACCTGCCTTGAATGAAAAGTACAATCTTGTAGAAACTGCCCTCAACCGGTTAGCAGAAAAAGATCTTCGCCCTGCTCCCGAAACAATTAAACAGATCAATGACCTCATGTTTTAGTCTGACCACAAGTCTTTTATTTGATCTGCCTGAGTAAATAGACCTTGTACCAAAGTTCAATATAAAAACCTGTCAGAAAGGCACATAACGCTTTCCTGACAGGTTTTTTCTATTCCAGTACAACCGCAGCGCGGATTTTCGTTAAGAAGAACCTGAATAATTTTTATTCTTTCTTGGTCGCCATAAATTTGTTACAATAGTCGCATGGAAAATATTAATTATAGAATCGAACACGACCTTTTGGGTGAGCGCGAAGTACCGGCAGATAAATATTATGGTATTCACACCTTGCGTGCACTCGAAAATTTCCCCATATCCGGCATACCCATTCAGACCTACCCCGGACTGATTGACGGACTGGTTTATGTAAAAGAAGCTTGCGCCCTGGCGAATTTAGAATTAGGATTATTGGATAAGAAACACGCTGACGCCATTCTGCAAGCCTGTCAGGAGATACGCGCCGGAAAGTACCATTCCCACTTCGCTGTTGACGTTATCCAGGGCGGCGCGGGAACATCCACCAACATGAACGCTAATGAAGTCATCGCCAACCGAGCCTTGGAAATCCTGGGTTTTGAACGTGGAAATTATAAGGAACTTCACCCGCTTGAACACGTCAACATGAGTCAAAGCACCAATGATGTCTATCCTACAGCCGTCAAAGTAGCTTTGCGTTTTGAAATAGAGCGACTGGTAAACGCTATGGAAGTCCTGCGCCTTGATTTCGATAAAAAAGCCAGGGAATTTTCGACTGTCTTAAAAATGGGTCGTACCCAGCTTCAGGACGCCGTTCCAATGACCCTCGGGCAAGAGTTTAGCACCTACGCGGTCATGCTGATGGAAGACCAGCAGCGTCTGCGAGAAGCAGCCCTGCTCATTCAGGAAATCAATCTGGGCGCCACTGCCATCGGGACAGGCATCAATGCCCCGGCAGAATATGCACCCCTGGCCTGTAAGGCACTTTCCGAATTGACAGGTATTCAATTCATTACCGCTGATAACCTGGTCGAAGCTACTCAGGATGCCGGGTCATTCGTCCAACTTTCAGGTGTACTCAAACGAGTGGCTGTAAAATTATCCAAGGTTTGCAACGATCTGCGACTGCTTTCATCCGGACCGCGTGCCGGATTCGGAGAGATAAACCTACCTCCAGTTCAAGCTGGATCCAGCATCATGCCAGGAAAGGTCAATCCGGTCAT
>JAPLGT010000145.1:0-11027 GCA_026390035.1 Chloroflexota bacterium | reverse complement strand
ATCTTTTGTCTTAAAACAGTCATGGCTATACCTCCTGTGGAATAGATTCAGGAAATATAGCCCGATGTGAGCCAATTGATAAAGCATTACCTGTTACGGCGGGGGTTTGATCTACCTGCGCGAAGCGCTTAGTTCAACTATCTGACTCTCTGAAAATGGACCATGCGAACACCCAGTTTTGGGGCTCTGATCAGATTAGTGGAAGACAATCAATCAGCGCTATATGGGGCATCAACGGTAACCCTGTATGCTGCACCACGCGAGTTTTTGGCAGCGCTTTTTCACGATATAACTGCGTGTCATTCGTCCATTCGGCACTTATTCGTGAAAAAAACACCCACAAGCGTCTCTGCAATCCCCGCGCTTGTTAGCGCAGATTAAATATTTTTCCTCACTAATCTGCGCAGAACCAGTTTCGCGGCGTGCATGATTATTGGTCTTCATTCAGCTTAAGTGCTTGCGGGCATGGATCGCCTGATCTGAAAGCTAATGCCGCCAGGCACTGAACTTGATCACAAAATCCTTGGGGGTCAGCGATGGTGTATAGACCTTTTTCAATTTGTAATTGGGCGGGTCCATCGAGAAATCAGCGTAATGCAGCATGGCTGCCACCGCTAGCATGATCTGCACTTCCGCCAGCCCGGCTCCCAGGCAGGTATGTGACCCAGCCCCAAAGGGTGCATACACCCCGCGCTGTTTGTGTTCGTTGCGCGGTTCGTGGTAGCGCTCAATATCGAAGCTGTACGGCTCGGCGTAAAACTTTGTCGAGAAATGAGGCGCGGCCGTAGCGACAATGAATTGTTCACCCTTGCGGAGCGTGTACCCGCCAAATTCGAAATCGCGGGCGGCGATTCGTCCGAGTGCCCCGGCAACCGGATACAGGCGCAAGGTTTCCTGGGCGGCTGCGTGCAGGGTCGGCATTTTGCGGAACGATTCGGCGCTGGGCAATCCATCCGCGAAGGCCAGGTCGGCTTCGGCGCGTGCAGCTGCCAGGATTTCAGGGTGGCTCAGCAGCTCATAGAGCATAAAGGCCGAGACGTTCGCGACTGTATCCAGCCCGGCAAAATATCCTGCCAGGGTCAGAAAGAGTGCCTCGTCCTGATTCATGAATTCCGGGTCATGTTCAACCGCATCCGCCAGGTTATCCAGAAAGTTGTCTTCGTCGCCAGCGGGGCGGTTGGCCTTGCGCTGCATAAAGACCAGCGTGGCAAATTCTTTGGCGCGGCTGCGGGCTCGCAGGTAGGCTGGGGTTTGCAGGCTGCTGGCTGGTTTGAGGTGCACCAGGTGCACATTGATCAGCGCGTTCCACCAGGTGACGATATCATCGAAGTATTCGCCTGGCAGGCGTTCGTTGCTCAAAGCCCCCAGGATGTTGGCCGTCAGGTGCTGCATAAAGTAGACAGCCTGCACGCGCTCACCCAGCTGATGGCTTTTTAAGAAGCTGGTAGTCAGATCAAGCACCTGGGGAATGTTGGTGATCAGGGTTTCACGCGAAAAACTCTGGCGCATCAGGCGCCGCAGACGGGCATGTTCCGGGCCTTCCAGCATGGTCATTGTTTTGCGCCCGCCAAAATCGCCGATCACTGGTTTCCAGATGTCCCAGGCTGTGAACGCATCCATTTGGGTGGCCATTAAAATATTGATCTCTGGTCCGGCCAGCACCTTGAATTCCTGGTTAAAGGCCCGCACGCGAAAAACGTTCCCCAGCTTGCGGTACTGGCTATAAAAGAAATCCTGGGCATCGTTGGCCAGGGCGAGAATGCTGCCTACAAGCGGTAGTCCCTGGGCAAGTGGTGGAATAGGATAAGTTTGTTCAGACATTAAAGTGTACCTCTCAGTATTGTGGATTATTTAGATCATTATACTCCAGTAAAAATGGCCTTCATGGAGCTCTGTCCGCAAAGCGGGTTATTTTGATGGTCTTGTGCGCTTCAACTGCATTTCGGCACAGGCTAAGTTTGGTTGAATATTTCAGCGTAGTTTCGATGGTTGCTTGTTGGCGCAGGTTTGCTATCGGAAAAAGCTCTCGTCTGAATTTACGCTCAACTTTGTACTATGTGATCTCCTGGTATCTGCCTTTATAATAGCCTTATGGATGCTACCTACTTTGACAATGTCAAATTTTCGTATGGCTGTGATACCAGAGCGCGGATATCTGCTGACCTGGTGGGAGATAGCCTGGTAGCAAAATTGAGCATGGCGAAAAATAAAACTTGTCCAGCCGCGAGAAAAAACGATGGATGAATTACATTCCCTGACTGATGGCCTGCGTTCCGTTCATCTATTTGCAAATTTTGCAGATGTGGATTTGCGCGCGATTGTGACCGGCGGGCAGATCCGCCATTTTCTCGCTGGCGAAACTATTTTCTCTGAAGGCGAAGCTTGCGCGGGGATGCATGTGCTCATTCGCGGACAAGTTCATTTGTGTAAAATGGGTCCTGAAGGACAGCTCAATATCATGGCCGTCGTTATGCCGGTGATTATGGTTAACGAGGTTGCGGTTCTTGACGGAGGCAGCAACCCGGTGACCGCCATTGCGGTTCGGGATTGTCTTTTATGGCAAATAAGCTATGTTTCGTTCCAGGCCTTGCTCAAACGTTATCCACAAATGGGTCTGGGGTTATTGCTGATTCTGGCCACCCGTAACCGCGAAATGTTGACTCAATATGAGGATATATCGTTTCGGTCTGTGTTGGCGCGGGCTGCCAAACTGCTTCTGGATTTGAGTAAATATGGACAGCAACCAATAAATCGACACGAACATTCAATCAATGAGATGGCCAGTCGAATTGCCTGTGTTCCCGAGGCGATCAGCCGCTCGTTAAATACATTCAAGGCGCAAGCCCTGATCAAATCCAGCCGGACTGAAATCCTTGTTTCACAGCCTGCTGAACTGGCTCGCCTGGCCCAAATTGAGCCGCAGCTTTTAAAATAATTCAGGTTGCGTGTTTGGTAACAAAAACTTCCAGTTTTTCAAAACTGGAAGTTTTTGTTTTAACTGCTTTTTGATGTTTGGCCTGAATACTGGATAAGGCTCAAGCTGGATTGGGTTTGCAGGGATTTTGTAAACAGGCTTGATGTTGTTTGTCAGTTTCTTCTGCGTTTCTAATCGCGGCCAGGTTTCTGGTTGGGCGGTCTGGGCGCTGGGCTGATTGGGCGGGCTGGAATCACGCTGACCTTCCTGAAATATCCCCGAAAGCGCTGACTGTTTCTCTGACTTGACAAAAGTCAAAAACATTCGTAACCACTTGTGATATTCTGTACAAAGTAAGACCATTTCCCTTCTTTTGAGCTGTTGTCCGCTTTTCCAATTACAAGTCCAGTGGGCAGAAGCGCAGACAAAAATACGGAGTGTTCCTGATGCAATTTATCAAGTCCCGCTTAAATTACTTGTTCAACACTACCAAAGGGCTGATCCTGGTTGCAATCGCCATGGTCGGTCTGGAAACAGCCCTGTTCGGGATGCTTTCAGGTCCGATGGCTGAGATGGGTGTACGCGACTGGGTGATCAAAAACCTGGGTATGCAGATTGTCCAGGCCGAGCGCGAAGGCCGCATCATTATCCTTTATCACTCCATTGCCATGGCAGTGGTGGCCATTGAAACCTACATGATCACCAGCCTGGTCAAAATGAAACCGTTTTATGCCAGCACTGTGCGGGTCTTGATCACAGTCGGTTATATCCTGACGATGATTTTTGGGATGGGTTTTGCTTATTGGGGTCATAATTGGGCACTGCACGGTTTGTATATCACCGGTCTATGCCTGATCTTTTTCGCAGGCATTCTGCTAACCATTGCCCTGTGGCCTTGGAACCCGGAATACAACCAGCCGGACTCGAACTATGCTTCGATCAAAGGTTTTGATATGGAGCGCGCTGCCTTTTTTACAACATCGCTGGCCACTTTGCTTTCGGTGCTGTTTGGCGCAGTACCCGGTTCATATTTTGGTAACGGCTTCAAGACCTTCCTGGCTGAGAATATCATCCGCCTGCCTGAAAAATCGGCAATGGAATTTGCCATTATTGGCCATCTGCATATCATGCTGGCGCTGATCTGCATCATGATCACACTCATTATTGGACGCTGGCTCGACTTTAAGGGCCTTATGCACAAAATCGCCATGCCGCTGATGATTTTGGGGGCGATTGTGCTTAGTCTGGGCGTGTGGGGTGTGGTTACTCCGCTTGAACCGATTGCTCACATGGTCATTTACGTTGGCGCGACTCCTTCCATGCTGGCTGCTTTGCTGCTGCTCATCTGGAGTTGGGCAAAACTTATCCGTAACGGCACGGCTGATCTGGAAAAACCAACTTTGCTGCAAAAACTGATTGCCTTGACCGATGACCCTTTGCGCTTTGGCCCAACCTGGCAGATGTTGTTCATGAACTTCACCACCAGCGGTATCGGCATTTTTATGGCCATTAAGCTGGATGAAATTTTCCGAGTCTGGCCTGCGCGCGAGGAGCGCATCGAACTGACGGGTCACTGGCATGTGCTCTCAGCGATCGTTGCCACCATCATCTTGCTTTATTACGGCGATATGATCGGATTAAAAGGCAAGCTGCGGAAACTATACGGCTGGGCCATCATTATTCTTTCGGATATTGCTTTTGCTGCTGTGACCATCTTTGAAATGAAGCGTCTGGGGGTCAGTGAAGCCGAACAACAGCCGCTCGTCAATACAGTTATGTTGGTGATTGACGTTGGTTTGGGGATGTTGTTGGTCATTCTGGCTGTAGTGCTGGGTTGGCGTTTGCTGGATTTGCTCAAGGGCAAGGGGCGCTGGACAGAGGAAGTCGATCAGGAATTATCACAGGAGGTGAAGTGATGCAGCGCAGCTTGCTTGTAACTGCCCTGATGGCAGTCTTCCTATCAGGGTGCGCCAGTGTTGATTTGAACGCTCCGGTGCCCAGCTTCGAAACGGGTGTCAATCCGGCTGCCTGGGTCAATATCCCGGCTGGAGAATTTCTCTCCGGGCAGGCAGCCGAACCAATCACAATTGGTTACGATTATGAGATCATGGTTACGGATGTTACTGTCGGCCAATACACAGCATATTTAACCGAAGCGCTGGCCGCAGGTGACGTCAAAATTGGGGAATTTAATGCAGAAAAGGCTGTCGTAGGTTTTTATGTTGGCGATGAGTTCCACGGCGTCAAGCATGAAGAAAAAATCGAAGCCGGTGATTGGATTTTCGTTCCACTTGCTGATCCAGCCTCGCGTTTTAGCTTCGATGGGACAACTTTTGCCGCCAGGCCCGCTTACGAAAATCATCCAATGACCAATGTTAGCTGGTTCGGTTCTCAGGGCTATTGCGGTTTTCTCGGCGCACGCTTGCCATCTGAGCTGGAGTGGGAAAAAGCTGCGCGCGGCAGCGATGGGCGCGCCCTGCCCTGGGGTGAGGAAATGCTGTTGAATCGCGCCAATTATTATTCCAGCCGCGACCCCTTCGAGAATATGGCGTCATTCGGTTCTCGAACCAGCCCGGTGGGTTTTTATAATGGCAAAACCTATGGCGATTACGTCACCATGAGCAACGCCAGCCCGTACGGTCTTTATGACATGGCTGGAAACGTCTGGCAATGGACGGGCAATGTGTATGCGGGTATACACTACCGTTTTATGCGCGGCGGCTCGAAGGATACGTATGATATGGATCTGCGCACCTGGGTGCGTAACAACGCTACGCCGACCTATTTCAGCCCCGGTGTGGGTTTCCGCTGCGCAAAGTAATGGATGATCTTTGCTGAATGCTTATCCGCCGATCAAAAACCTGTTCAGGAGTAACCGTATGGGCCAGGCCCAATCGAAAATTCAAAAGCTGCAATCCAAAATTCGCCTGTATTGGCCGCTGATCAAATCCATGCAAACCGGGTTGCTGTTGGCCACCGGCATAGCGGGTTATCTCAGCGCCCACACAGCATTCCATGCTCTTGTTTTCCTGGGCCTGTGCGCCAGCCTGTTTTTATCGATCAGCGGCTCCACCATCCTGAATATGTGGTATGACCGCGATATCGACCGGGTGATGGATCGCACCCATAACCGGCCCCTGGCCTCGGGGAAAATTGGTCAACGCGAGGCTTTCCGCCTGGGCTTGATACTATCAGCCCTGGGTGTGACCTGGGCTGTGGCAATCCAACCGCTTTTTGGGCTGCTAGTTTTTGCGGGGTTGTTCTTTGACGTGATCGTATACACTATCTGGCTCAAGCGCCGCACCTGTTGGAGCATTGTCTGGGGCGGGATTTCAGGGGGCATGCCCATTCTGGCAGGTCGGGCACTGGCGACCGGCCAGATTGACCTGGTGGGGATCTTGCTAACCATGGCTGTCTTGTTCTGGATCCCGACCCATATTCTGACCTTTTCAATGCGTTATTTTGGCGATTATCTGGCTGCCAAAGTGCCAACATTTCCTTCCACCTATAGTTTTGAGGCCACCCGGGCGATTATCGCGTTTTCGGCCATGATCGCGGCGGCCAGCATTGGTGTGGCGGGTGTGATGATTGGTGTTCAGGCCGGTTCGCTGCGTTTGATGGCGGTGCTTTCGATTGGATTGCTGCTGCTCTCCTTCGCTACCATCGCCCGCCCATCTGAGCGCGTCAACTTTGGGTTGTTCAAGTATGCCTCACTCTATATGCTTGCCTCCATGTTTCTGTTGGCGGTTTAATGAAAACAGGATTTCACTTTATGCAGCATTACAAACCTGCGGCACATAAAATTTGGCTGTACGGTCTGGCTGGGACGGTCTGGCTGGGTGTTGGGGTCATGTTGGCTGTATTTTCATCACGCTGGCTCAAACCAATCGCACTCTCATCCATGCTTTTGCTCATTCTGGCTGGGATTGCCCTGGCCGTGCCGATTTACTACTTCGGTTTTTCAAAACTTGCCCGGAAAAATATTCGGCGCATCGGGGCTTATGCCAAAGAGCGAGTTTGCCTGTTTGCTTTTCAGGAATGGAAAAGTTATCCGTTGGTGGCATTCATGGTCTCGCTGGGTATTTACTTGCGCAGCTATTCAGCCCTTCCCAAGCCGTTACTGGCCGTTCTATATCTGGGGATCGGTGGCGGGATTTTCTCTGCGAGTCTGCATTACTTTGCTCATATCCTGGGATTTTTCAAGCATGAGGTTTAACAGCTTATAAAATGAAGATTTCCAAACTGGACATTGTTAACCTGCTGCTGACCGGGCTGTTGGCTGCTTATCAGGTGATGATAGGGATTAACGGATTGGGGAATATGCCTATTATTGCCTATACGGTGGCTTTTGGAGTGCTGTTGGTGGCCGGATTATTGATCATCATTCTGGGCTTTGAAGTCTTGGATAGCCCGGTGGTGGTTATTGTTTCGACGATCATTCCACTTTCACTTTCTCTAGGCCTGGTCTGGGAACATCTGGAGAATTGGCGCAGCCTGTATCTGGGATTTGTACTTGCCGGTTTTCTCGCCATCCTGCTAACGCGTTCCTTTTCCATGCCAGGTAAATTACCAACAATTATCCTGGCATTCATACACGGTATCGCCGGGTTGGTAATATTCCTGCTTCCCAGCGTGCTGGCTGCCAACGGGACGATGAAGCCGGGTTTTGCGCTGGTCGGTCTGGGAGGCGCGCTGATTGGCATTGGTGGGTTGTTGCTCTCATTTTTAAAAGCCGGGAAACCTATTGTGAAAAAAGAAACGATTTTGCGCGTCTTGCCGGGGTTGCTGCTGCTTATGACAGCAGCTTTTGTGGCAGGGTTCGCGCTCGGGTAATTTCAATAGACTGGAAAACCGCCAGGCTCTTTCCGGTCTAGCTTTCAAACGGAGAAAAACATGCTTCACAACAGCTTTTTCGCTAAAACACTGCGTTTCATTGGCATCGTACTCATGGCTCTCACGGCAGGTTTTACCCTTTTGGGTGGTGCAGGTACTACCTGCGCGGCGCTTTTTCCGACCAATTGGGATTCGATGGCACCACTGGCAGCCTTCCAGTGGCTGTACATTCTGTTCGTCTTGACCGGGATCGGCATTGGCATCGCGGGTATCCGTGCAACGGTTCTGCTTGTCAAGGGTGCGCCAACGGCTTATCGCGATACGCTTTATGCGCTTTTTGCGGGTGTCGTGATTGGTGGCATTCATGTATTGGTTTCGCGCGCCCTGCGCGGTAAATCCATGCCGGTGGATGCCGTTGTCTACACTACTGTCCTGACCCTGGTTATTTTCCTGCTGTTCCGCATTCCGGCCATCTGGCAGGGCGTAGATTTTGCACGTGGCAAGCCTGCCGGAAATCTGACCGGTGGCACGGCAGCGATCGTAGTGGGGATATTTACACTTTTGATTCAATTTGTGATGGCTCCCACGCACACCTGGAATGGGATTAACTATTCAGATGCTTTCCATATTTCGCTGAGTATCATCGGCACGGGGCTTGTACTTGGTGGACTGATGCTTGCTTGGGCTCCATGGAAGCTCAAATGGTTGGCTATTCGTCAAGCAGGTGCCAATCCAGTCAAATGAGCATGCATCTGGGGTGTGCTGAAAGTTCGTATGGTTCAGCCGCCCTGGTGCCCAGGAAACCAGCGGTTGTAATCCAGATCTGAATCATTGTGGGCGAAGTGCTTACCAAAACCGTCTGGTCTTGCGCATGGACGAAAAAGGGTTGCTGCCACCCGGTGGCAGCAACTGGCGTGGTCATGGACCGCGCTGACCAAATCCGGTCGGAGTGCCGAGGTTACCTCTGAAACATGCGCATGGTAAAGATAAGGGCGGCGAACCTGGCCCGCTTTATTGGCCAGGTTCGCCGCTGCAGAGTCTTGATTTTTGGTTGTGAATAAGCAGGTGGGATTTGAAACAGGGTTTGGGTTTACATGTCTATCTCCTTGCCGTAAATACATGGGACAGTTCAGTCCGCCTCCGGATTTGGTATGTTGTGAATTAGAATATTGATGTCGACAATCTGTCAAAAGATGTCAAGGAGCTTGGCGCTCCTGCCAATCATTATTGATGGGATAATTCTGCAAAGCCACATGAAGAATCGAGAGATATTATGAAAATTGCAACAATCGGAACCGGTTTTATCGTTGATACTTTTCTGGAATCCCTGAAAACGATCCCTGATGTGGAATGCATTGCCATGTTTTCCCGCAAGCTGGAGACCGCAGCACCATTGGCGCAAAAGTATTCCATTGATCTGGTCTATACAGATATGGATGCGATGCTGGCAAATTCTGAAATTGATTTTGTGTATGTAGCTTCACCCAACAGTTTGCATTATGAACAGGCGCTTAAAGCGCTGCAGCAAGGGAAAAACGTCATTTGCGAGAAACCTTTCACATCGACAACCAAGGAAACCGAACATTTGATTACGGTTGCCAGGGAAAATAAATTAATGTTGTTTGAGGCCATTACAACGATCCACCTGCCAAATTTTCTTTTCTTGAAGCAAAGTTTAGCCAGGTTGGGGAAAATTAGAGTAATTCAATGCAATTACAGCCAGTACTCCAGTCGCTATAACAAACTATTGGCAGGTGAAACCCCTAATATATTCAATCCCCAGTTTTCTGGAGGCGCACTGCTGGATATTAATATTTACAATTTACATTTTGTGATGAATCTTTTTGGTTATCCCCAGGGTGTGCATTATTACGCCAATAAACATTCAAACGGAATCGATACATCTGGTATCCTCATTTTGGAATACCCGGAATTTCTGGCTGAGTGCGTCGGAAGTAAAGATACAGGGAGCCTGAATTTCGCAATGATCCAGGGTGAGAATGGTTATTTACTGGTGGAAGAAGGGGCTAATGGTTGTAGAAAAGTAATTTTCCATTGTGGCGCCAACGATGAAATCCGATTTGACGAACAACCCAACCCAAACCTGCTGTATTACGAGATGAAACGATTTTGTGAGATCCATAAACAGAACGATTATGCTGCCTGTTATACCATACTGGATTATAGCCTTACGGTTGTGAGTGTGCTTGAAAAGGCCAGGAAAGACGCCGGGATTCTGTTTCCTGCTGATTCGAAATAGGTGAGTTCCAGTCACCAACTTGCCATATATTGTCGTTATTTGGCCCAGGTTATGCTAACCTGGGCCAAACATTGTGCTGAAAACAGGCGGCGACCGAAAAGACGAATTGAGCGCTGGTCAACGTTCTAATCAATCTCCACCAACTGGTTCATTCGGTGTCAAACGAAGGGATAAAAACGCCTATTTTTTTAGTAGAAATGAAACGTGAAGTGAAACTACTGGTGAAACATTGGGGAAACGACATGTGAAACGCTTTTACCAGGCTGGTTCGTCCCCGCAGTCATCAATATTTGATCACGCTCGCTTATTCAGGGCACCGTTAATTTGGTTATGCAGAATTTTACTTGCGGGGAAATCTATTCATTTGCGCTGCATTCGGACGAAACCCAAGCAGGTTGGATCGTTATCTGTTTATCAGTCTATTTTTGTGCGCTGAATTATTAGCCTGAAGCTGAGCACTGCAACCTGGCAGGGGCCAGACGAGCTGCCGGAAAAAATCGATAATATCGAGTTGAAAACAAAAAAACAGCCCTGGGTGAGCTGTTTTTTCCACCCAGTTGCTGCAAATAGATAGGTTCTGGGTGGGTGGTTTTTTACAAAACGATTATTTTAGTTCAAGTCTGAATTCCCCGTCTTCATAGGCACCCACGGCTTTGAGCGCCAGGAAGGTCAGTGTATCTGAAATTGGCAGGTAGATCTCATCGGCCAGGTCTCGCAAGCGTGAACGGGTCTCTCCCAGGCGCAGTCCAACATCCTTGATCCTGCCGCCGTATTCGCCGGGCAAGACTTTGTCTTTGTGTTTTGATTTACCGCGCTCAAAGTCTGGAGAAAGTTTCCCTTGCGAGTTATTCTTTTCCTGGGCATGGTTCCAGGATTTTTCTGGTTCTAATTGAATTTGTGGTTTTGACAAAAATGAGGCAAAATTAGCAAAAACTCCACCAAGAGAATCGCTAAAATGCCTCAACGACAGTGTACCAAAGAAAAGGCTATTATTACAAGCCCTGTAAAACGCATCACTCT
>JAPLGT010000187.1:0-2063 GCA_026390035.1 Chloroflexota bacterium | reverse complement strand
AATAAACGAACTCGTCCAGAGAGACTCCTGGCACGCTGATCTCCGAAGTGTACTGCTCCGCAGGCCGCCCGGCAGAACCGGCGGCTTTGCCCATCCCAACCGATGCATGCACATAAAAAGTGACTGGGGCCGTCCTATCCAGGACCGCCACCGAAATGATGGTGACATTCGCAAGCTTATTAAGGGAAACATTTTTCTGAATGCGCTCAACATTGATCGGTAAAGCCTCAAAAGCATAGACCTGCCCTTGCGCGCCCACGTTGTGCGCAATCATCAGGGTAATATAGCCGATATTGGCACCGACATCATAAACCGTCATACCCGGCCGCAGAAAATCCCGCAGGGCGGTCTGCAATTCAGGTTCGTAGGTCCCCAACCAGCGGCTTTTCTCGGCCTTAAGATTAAGCTGGACTTTATAGCCCTTCAGATCGCCGGCCGCAACTTCTATGACCGAGAGACCATCCTCCACCGCGGCATTAATCGAGCCACGGATGAAACGCGCCAGAAATGGGAAACGATAAAGAGCCTGCTTGAACGGCAAGGGCAGACTGCGAGCAATAAAAGAGGTTAGTGCCACGAATCTTGTCTTCATGAATGGGGATCAACATGCGGTGCCGCATAAGCGGGAGATTTATGCACATGCACCACTTTCCAGTTTCCATCAATTTTTACGATCACGCGCGTTTCATTGTGGCTGACAACTTTGACACCCTGCCCTGCCGCGGTACTGATCAGCAGTGTATAGCTGGCGATGGCACAGTCCGCAAAGCGCTGGATGCGCAGGTTTGCCAGATCAAAACGCGTTATAGCGGATTCGCCGGTCGCGCCTCGGCCAGATTCAGGCGCGACCGCACCGAACACAGAGCCGCGGATGGCATTGGTCTGCATCATAAATTCATGAAAAGGCAGCCCGTCTATGCGATGCGGCGTCACCCACCACTCGTATAAAGTGAGATCGTCGCTGGTCGTTTCGTGATAGGACGGCGTATCATTTTCCTGAACGGAGCGCAGGTGCCTGAGTAGGAATTCGTGGATATCGGTCTCGTCCTGAACCGAACCTTGTTTGCCATCGTTTACATTCATCCCAACAAAACCTCCAGATATTGATCAACCATCCGTTCCAAACCAAAAAGACTCTCGGCACGTTTTCGCGCTGCCTGACTGAAAGTTGTCCAATCTGCCAGCACATTTTCTGCGCCCCGGACCAAGCCTGTGACATCCGGCGGTTCAAGTTTCCATGAATTGCTACCATAAGCCCCAATAAAACCGGTATCAGGCGTGACTAATTCTGAAAGAGAGCCTGTGTCAAAAGAAACCACAGGCAGCCCACAGGCCAGGGCTTCTATAACAGAATTTGGACAGGCAGGCTGCACATCTGCCGAAAAGAGCAAATGTGCCGAACGGTCTATGGACGGAATCTGCTCACGCGCTACCAGTCCGCTCCATACCAGCGGGATGGTGCTCTGTTTTTCCCAGTGCGCCTTGAGAGCCGGGCTGACTTCTCCCACCACCTGCACTTCCATGGGCAAGCCGCGCCTGACCAACCCTTCCGCCAGGCGGATGGCATTTTCCAGGCCGTTCTCATAACCACCTCCTAGTCTGCCTTCCACCACCAGCAAACGATAGACGTGTGTCGGTCGGCCCGGGCCGGGTGAGTACTCCTTTAGGTCAACCGCGTTATAAACAACCGAAAATGGCGTGACTAGCGGACCAAAACGCTGGTTCCACCAGTTCTGTGAAAAACCGGATTGGTAAATGATGTGCCCCGCGATATATCGCCTGATCACAGATAGAATAAAATTGCCGTATTCAGCTCGAACAGTATGCTTGAGAGAGATGGGCCTCACACGGTGGATCCAATTAAGACCATCCAGCCGCTGCACAATCCGCACTCCACGCTGACGCGCGCGGTAAAGAGCTGCGATATCACGCGTACCTCCAATCACGAGCACCGCTCCGTAAGAGCTGCTGGCCAAGTCGTTCGTAACTTCCACTCCGCGTTTCTGCGCACTGGTCGAAAACTTATGCAGAAAGGAAACCATGCCACCCACGCCGTGCACTTT